>VEND01000118.1 GCA_009711765.1 Bacillota bacterium
AAGGACCAAATGAAACAGTAGTTACTGCTTGTGCTTCATCAACAAACGCAGTGGGAGATAGTTTTAAAGTAATACAAAGAGGCGATGCTGATATTATGATAACTGGAGGCACAGAGGCATCAATTACACCTTTAGCATTAGCAGGATTCTCCTCAATGAAGGCTTTATCAACTAATAATGAAAATCCAAAGGAAGCTAGTAGACCATTTGATAAAGAAAGAGATGGTTTTGTAATGGGCGAAGGTTCTGGGATTTTAATTTTAGAAGAACTTGAACATGCTTTAAATAGGGGAGCTAATATATATGGTGAAGTAGTCGGATATGGAATGACTTCAGATGCTTATCATATAACAGCACCAGCTGAAAAAGGAGCAGGAGCTGCAAAGGCAATGGAAATAGCTTTAAAAGATGCAGATATAGAAGCGAGTGAAGTTGATTATATTAATGCTCATGGAACAAGCACTCCACTTAATGATAAATTTGAAACCCAGGCTATTAAAACAGTCTTTAAAGATGATTTCAATAAATTAAAGGTTAGTTCTACTAAATCTATGACAGGACATTTATTAGGAGCAGCAGGTGGATTAGAAGCAGCAGTTTGTGCTTTATCTGTTAGCGAAAATTATATACCTGCTACAATTAATTACCAAAATGAAGATGAGGAATGTGATCTTAATTATGTCCCTAATAAGGGTATTGATTGTGAAGTTAATTACTCAATTTCGAATTCTTTAGGATTTGGGGGACATAATGCAAGTATTGTTATAAAAAAGTATAAATAAACAGATAGCTAGCTGTAATGGTACTAAAGTTCCATTACAACTAGCTTATTTTGTTATTAAAATATTTGCATGAATTAATAAAGTTATAGTAAACTATATAATGGATAATATTGTAGATACTTTAAATAATTATTTGAAATATCTACAATATTATTTAATAACAATTTGGAGGTAAGTATGTTATTAAAAAAAGAGAGAATACAAAGACTTAAAGAGTTACAGGAGAATGTAAAATATAATTTTAATAATTTAGAGTTATTAAACAGAGCATTAACCCATAGTTCCTATGCAAATGAAAACAAAAAGAAAAATTTAAAATACAATGAAAGATTGGAATTTTTAGGGGACTCAGTTTTAGGATTAGTGATTAGTGATTATTTGTTTAATAATTATCCTAAATACCCAGAAGGAGAATTAACTAAGATAAGGTCTTTAATTGTTTGTGAACCTTCTTTAGCGTCAATAGCAAAGGAAATTAAATTAGGTAGGTATTTATTATTAGGTAAAGGTGAAGAGGCAACTGGAGGTAGAGAACGCATTTCAATTCTAGCAGATGCCTTTGAGGCAGTTATAGGGGCAATTTATCTTGATGGAAAGTTAAAACATTCTAGGAAATTCATATTAAATAGCTTAAATAAAATAATAGAAGATTCGGTGAAGGGAAAATTATTTTTAGATTATAAAACACAATTGCAGGAATATATACAAAAGAATAGTGATTCAAATATTGAATACAGTGTAACTAAAGAAATAGGACCTGATCATAATAAAATATTTTATATAGAAGTTAAAAATGGAGATAAAGTATTGGGGATTGGTAAAGGTAAAAGTAAAAAGGAAGCTGAACAAAATGCAGCAAGATCAGCATTGATAAAAGTAGGAGATATTAATGAGTAAAAAACATTATATAATACCAATTTTTGTTCCTCATTTAGGATGTCCTAATGACTGTGTTTTTTGTAATCAAAGGAAGATAACAGGATTAAGTACTAATATGACAGGCAGAGATGTAAAAAACATTGTAGAGTCTTTTTTAAAGACTATACCAAAAGAAAATACAAATATAGGTCTTGCTTTTTATGGAGGAAGCTTTACTGGAATTGATAAAAAAATACAAAAAGAGCTTATATCTACAGCCAATAATTATAAAAAAAGTGGATTAATAGATAGTATAAGACTATCGACAAGACCTGACTATATAGACGATGAAATATTAAGTTACTTAAGAAAAATGGGTGTAGATACTATAGAATTAGGGGTACAATCTTTAGATGAAAAAGTTTTAGAAAACTCTTTAAGAGGACATACAAGCAAGGATGTATATAAAGCTGTAAAACTAATAAAGAAGTATGAATTTAAGTTAGGATTACAAATGATGACTGGACTACCAGGGGATAGTTTAAATAAATCTTTAGATACTGGAATTAAAATAGCTAAATTAAAACCTAACTTTACAAGGATATACCCAACATTAACAGTGAAAGAAACAAAGCTACAAAAGCTTTATTATGAAGGAAAATACAAACCTTTTACTTTAGATGAAACTATTAGTTTATGTAGTGAATTATTAATGTTATTTGAATTAAATAACATAGAAGTTATAAGAATTGGTTTACAGAATACAGAAAATATTTCAACAGATAAAGATGTAGTTGCTGGACCATTTCATTCGTCTTTAAGACAACTTGTTGAATCTAGAGTATATAGAATTATTTTAGATGAAATATTAAAAGTATTTACAGATAAAACTTATGAAACATTAGTTATAAGTGCTAATAAAAAAGAAATAAATTATATAATTGGATATAAAGCCAAAAATACAAAGTATTTAAAAACAAAATATGGATTTAAAAAAATAAATTATATAAAAAGCAAGTTATCTAAAAATATTTTTTACGTAGAAACAGATGGAGTTAAAAAGAAGGTTAATAGGTATGATATTATTAAAAAATATTTACAAGATAAAAACTTATTATTATCATAATATTTACCTTCAGTTGAGGAAGGTTTCCTAAAAAGGGAACCTTCTAGTTTAATTAATAGACAAATAGGGACTATGTGAGGTGCTAAAATGTATTTAAAAAGATTAGAATTACAGGGGTTTAAGTCCTTTGCAGATAAAACTGTTATAGATTTTGAAAATGAAATTACAGGAGTAGTAGGACCAAATGGAAGTGGCAAGAGTAATATTTCTGATTCAATTAGATGGGTTTTAGGTGAACAGAGTGCAAAAACATTAAGGGGAAGTAAAATGGAAGATATTATTTTCGCTGGAACGTCATCAAGAAGACCATTAGGTTTTGCAGAAGTTACATTAGTTTTAGATAATAAAGATTCGGCTATGCCTATTGATTATACAGAAGTTAGTGTAACTAGAAGAGTCTTTAGGTCCGGTGAAAGTGAATATTATATAAATAAAACCGGCTGTAGATTAAAGGATATTAAAGAATTATTTATGGATACTGGTGTTGGTATTGATGGATATTCCATAATAGGACAAGGAAAAATAGATGAAATATTAAGTTCAAAATCAGAAGATAGAAGAAATTTATTTGAAGAGGCTGCAGGGATTGTAAAATATAAGACTAGAAAAAACCAGTCAGAGAAGAAGTTAAATAAAACAAAAGACAATTTATTAAGAATAAATGATATTATTACTGAGTTAGATAAACAAATAATGCCATTAAAACAACAATCGAAAAAAGCTCAAGAGTATTTAAATCTTTCTAATGATTTAAAGGATTTAGAAGTAAGCTTATATACAAGGGAAATAAAAAGATTAAATGAACAATCTGAACACTTAGAAAATCAGAAAGAATTGATTAATAAACAGTTAAAATATAATGAAGAAAAGAAAAATGAAATTGATGAAAATTATAATAAAATAAAAAAGGACTTAGAGGCTGTCGAGAGTAAGATAGAACAAGTACAAAGCTTAAGATATAAAACTCAGAGTGAATTAGAAAGAAAAGAAAGTGAAATTAAACTTAATAATGAGAAAATAACGTTTTTAAAAAAGGAATTAAATAGACTAAATTTAGAAAGAGAACAATTTAATGATAATATAGAGGAATATCAAAATGAATTTAAAATTATTACCCAGAAGAAAAATGAAATAGAAGAAAAAAATGAGGATATTAATTTATTACTTTCTAAAAAGGAAGGAGAATTAAAAGGTATAGAAAGTAAAATAATGAACAATGAAAAAGAAATTGAAGAAAAGAAAAGTGATATTATACAAGTACTTAATGATATTGCCGACAAAAAAAGTGAAATTAACACTCTTAATTCTTTTAATGACAATATAAGAAAGCAGATAAAAGAATTGTTAAAAGATATTGATGAAAAAGAAATTTTAACAAAGGATAAAGAAAAGGATATACTTAAATCAGAAGAAAAAATTATTAATAAGAAAAAAACTATTAAAGATCTTTTAGAAGAAAAGAAAGAAATTATAAATGACAAAGAAGATACTAAGGTCAAATTAGATAAGCTAATAAAGGAAAAAAATAACTTAAAGGGAGAAATACAAGGGAAAATCTCTAAATATAATTTACTTAATGATATGAAAAGGGAATATGAAGGTTTTTATAGAAGTGTAAAAAATACCCTTAAGGCATGTAAAAATAATGCTCATTTAGGTAGAGGAGTTAGGGGAGTTATAGCTGAGTTGATTTCAGTTGATAAAAACTTAGAAAAAGCGATAGAAATATCATTAGGTTCTAATCTACAAAATATAGTAACTGAAACTGAAGAGAATGCAAAGAATATAATTAACTATTTAAAGAAAAATAAACTAGGAAGAGTAACATTCTTACCAATAACTTCAATAAAGGGTAGAACATTAAACCTTAATAAAAAAAGGGTACTAGATATAAATGGAGTAGTAGGCATAGCTTCAAATTTAGTAAAATATAAAGAGGACTACGAAGAAATATTTAAATATTTATTAGGAAGAACTTTAATAGTAAAAGATATTAACGTAGGAATTAAAGTTGCAAAATTATGTAATCATTCCTTTAGGATAGTATCTTTAGATGGAGACGTATTAAACCCTGGAGGTTCTTTAACTGGTGGTAGTTATAATTCAAGGAACACTAAATTATTAGGACGAAAGAGACAAATAAAAGAATTAAAATCAGAAATTAAAAAATATAAAGCTAAATATAAAGAATTAGATCAAAGGGTAAATAAAAAGGATGAAAAATTAAGAGATCTTGAAAAGACACTTAATGACTTAGTAGAAAGAATAAATGTGGAAAATATTGAGTTAACTAAACTTGAAAATATCTATAGTAAAGAAGTAGATACAAAAGATAATTTAACTAAAGAAATAAATATGTTTAAAAAAGAATTAAAACAATTGAACAAACAAAATGAGGAAACAACTATTAATAAAAGTACTTTGATTAAGGATTTAGAAAAATTAAAAGAAAGAAACAACTTAACTCAAGATACTATTGATAACATGATGGAAGATTTTGATGAAGAGAAACAAAAGAAAGAATCTCTTTCTAAAGAGATAACAGAAATAAAAGTAAAAAGTGCTTCATATAAACAAGAGATGGTCTCATTTAAAAACAATCTTGAACAAATAAATAAAAACATACAAAAAATGAAAGAAAATTTAGATGCAAAGATAAATGAATATAAAGAAAATGAAAAAGAGATTGATAAACTTAAAAATAATCAGAGTAAACTCAGCAAGGAAAAAGATAAGTTAAAAAATCTATTATCAGAATATGATTCAAAGGTTACTGAGTCAAAAAATAAAAAGGTAACTTTATCAAATAAGTTTGATAATCAACAGGCAATCTTAAAGGATATGGACAAGAAAATAAATGATCTTCAAAAGAGTTTAAACACCCTTGATATAAAACAGACTAAATATAATATGCAACTAGAAAATTACAATAATAAACTCTGGGATGAATATGAAATGACATATAAAATGGCTTTGAATTCTAAAAAAGAAATAGAGAATGTAACAAAAGTACAAAATGAAATAAGAAATTTAAAAAGAAAAATCAAAAATTTAGGAAATGTTAATATAAACTCAATAAAAGAATATAAAGATGTAAAGGAAAGATATGAGTTTTTAAATGAACAGAGAGAAGACTTACTTAAAGCTAAGGAATCTTTAAAGAAAGTAATAAAAGATATGGAAGTAAAGATGAAAGAACAATTTATTTCTAATTTCCATATAATTAAAGAAAATTTCAAAGAAGTATTTAATAAGTTATTTGGAGGTGGAAAAGCAGATATATATCTTGAAGATGATGAGGATGTTTTAGGAAGTGGGATTGAAATAATAGCCCAACCTCCAGGAAAGAAATTACAAAACATTTCACTTTTATCAGGTGGAGAAAAAGCCCTTACAGCAATAGCATTATTATTTGCTATTCTTAAATTAAAGCCAACTCCATTTTGCATATTAGATGAGATAGAAGCGGCTTTAGATGATGCGAATGTATACAGATTTGCAGATTATCTTAAAGAGTATAGTAATAAAACACAATTTATAGTCATAACACACCGAAAAGGAACAATGGAATCAGTAGATACACTTTATGGGGTGACTATGGAGGAAAAAGGGGTTAGTAAATTAGTATCAGTAAAATTAACAGAAAAACTAAAAGAAAAAGTTAGTTAGGGAGGGTTACTTATGTTCAAAAATATATTTAAAAAAAATAAAAAGAACGAAGAACAGAAAAATGAAGAAATACAGAAAGTTGAAGAGACTAAAGATAATAATGAAGAAAATAATAAATCCGGTTTATTAGGTAAATTGAAAAAGGGATTAGAAAAAACGAGAAAAGGCATTACAGAAAAAGTTGATGATATATTAAAGTCTTATACTAAAATAGACGAAGAGTTATTTGAAGATATAGAAGAAGTCTTAATCACTGCAGATGTTGGAGTTAATACTACTATGAGGATAATTGATGATGTAAAAGATAAGGTAAAGGAACAAAAGATTACAGAGGCTAAAGAAATAAAAAGTTTACTAAAAGAAGAATTAGTTGAGATTTTAACTGAAGTTGAAGGTAATCAAGACTTAAATATAGAACCTAGTCCATCTATTATGCTTGTAGTTGGAGTTAATGGAGTTGGGAAAACAACAACCATAGGGAAACTAGCATCTAGATTAAAAAATGAAGGAAAGAAAGTTTTAATAGCTGCAGGGGATACATTTAGAGCAGCTGCTATAGAACAATTAAACGAGTGGTCAAATAGAGCAGGAGTAGACTTAATATCCCATAATGAAGGAGCAGATCCAGCTGCGGTAATATTTGATGGCATTCAAGCAGCTAAGGCTAGAAAAGCTGATGTTTTGATTTGTGATACAGCAGGAAGACTTCATAACAAAAAAAATCTGATGAATGAATTAAATAAGATTTTTAGAATAGTAGGAAGAGAATACCCAGAAGCAAAAAAAGAAGTGATGCTAGTTGTAGATGCCACAACTGGACAAAACGCAGTGATACAAGCAAAATTATTTAAAGAAGCATGTGATATAACAGGAATTGCTCTAACAAAATTAGATGGTACTGCTAAAGGTGGGGTTGTATTAGCTGTTCAGTCTGAACTTAAAGTTCCTGTTAAGCTTGTGGGAGTAGGAGAAGGACTTAATGATTTACAAGATTTTAAACCTAATGATTTTGTAGATGCACTTTTTCCAGAATAAATGGTTGACAAGTATTAAATTGTGTTATAGAATAAGTCTGTCAAGGAAATGACTTTACACCTAACAAAGGGTGATAATAATGTTTGAAAAAGTAGTAGAAATAGGATACATGTTTGATTTTTACGGAAAATTGTTAAGCAAAAAACAGCGCTCTGCTATCGAATTATATTATATTCACGATTTGTCTCTTAGTGAAATAGGAGAACAACTTAAGATAAGTAGACAAGGAGTTTATGATACTTTAAAAAGAGCCGAAAAGAAATTATACAATTTTGAAGAGAAACTTAGACTAGTAGATAAATTCAAACAAAAGAATGCTAAGGTAAAGAGCATATTAAATCATCTTGAAGTTATTAATAAAGAAATAGAAAAGTGCAATCGTCTAGATTTACAAAAGAGTGTAAAAGAAATTGAAAAAATTATTTCAGATATATTGGAAAGCAGTCAGGAGGTTAAATAAATGGTTTTTGAAAGTTTAGCTGAAAAACTTCAAAATTCACTAAGTAAGTTAAAGGGTAAAGGAAAATTAAACGAAAAAGACGTTAACGCTGCTATGAGGGAAGTTAAACTTGCTTTGTTAGAAGCGGATGTGAATTTTCGTGTTGTTAAAAACTTTATAAAAAAAGTTAAAGAAAGAGCCATAGGCCATGAAGTAATGGATAGTTTAACTCCAGGACAACAAGTAATTAAGATAGTTAATGAAGAATTAACAAACCTTATGGGTGAGACTGAAAGTAAATTAAATTTTTCTTCAACACCTACAGTTATAATGATGTGTGGTTTGCAAGGTGCAGGTAAAACTACTACGACTGGTAAATTAGGAGTTTTACTTAAAGATAAAGGAAAAAGACCTTTGTTAGTAGCATGTGATGTATATAGACCAGCTGCAATTAAACAGCTACAGGTTGTAGGGAAACAAGTAGACTTACCAGTTTTTTCAATGGGAGATAAACAAAATCCAGTAAATATCGCTAAAGCATCTATAGAACATGCTAAGAAAAATGGTAATGACGTTGTTATCCTAGATACAGCAGGAAGACTTCATATAGATGAAGATTTAATGGATGAGCTAAAGGATATAAAAACAAATCTAACTCCAGATGAAATTTTATTAGTTGTAGATGCTATGACAGGTCAAGATGCTGTTAATGTTGCTAAAACATTTAATAATGAGTTAGAAATAAATGGTGTAGTTTTAACTAAGTTAGATGGAGATGCTAGAGGTGGAGCTGCTTTATCAATCAGATCAGTCACTGAAAAACCTATAAAATTTGTAGGTATGGGTGAAAAAATGAACGAATTAGAAGCATTTCATCCAGATAGAATGGCATCCCGAATATTAGGTATGGGCGATGTCTTAAGTCTTATAGAGAAAGCTCAAGCTAATATTGATGAAAAGAAAGCTAAAGAATTAGAGAAAAAATTAAGAACATCACAGTTTACATTTGATGACTTTTTAGATCAATTAGAACAAATGAAAAATATGGGACCACTTAATCAAATACTAGAAATGATCCCTGGTGTTAATTCTAAGCAGTTAAAAAATTTAAATGTTGATGATAAGGATCTTGTTCATATAGAAGCTATTATAAAATCTATGACAAAGAAAGAGAGAAATGACCCTTCAATAATAAAAGGAAGCAGAAGAAAGAGAATAGCAGAGGGTAGTGGTACTAGCATACAAGAAGTTAATAAATTATTAAAACAATTTAAAGAAACAAGAAAAATGATTAAGAAATTCTCAGGTATGGAAAAAAGCATGAAAGGTAAAGGAAAAATGAATTTTCCTTTCTTTAAATAATTATAGTTTTAAAAGGAGGTGAAATAATGTCAGTAAAAATCAGATTAAAAAGAATGGGTGCTAAGAAAAAACCTTTTTATAGAATAGTTGTAGCAGATTCTCGTTCACCTAGAGATGGAAGATTCATCGAAGAATTAGGATTCTATAATCCTGTTGCAGAGCAAAAGGAAATAAGAATAGATGATGAAAAAGCTATCAAATGGTTAAAGAATGGAGCTAAACCTACTGATACTGTATTAGGACTTTTCAAGAAAAATGGTGTTATTGAAAAATTTGAAGAATCTAAGAAAGCGTAGTTAGCTTTCAGGGGGTGAAATAATGGGTGAATTAGTTGAAACAATTGCGAAGGCACTTGTTGATAATCCAGAAGAAGTTAAAGTCAATGAAGTTGAAGGTACTCAATCAGTTATTATTGAACTAAAGGTAGCCCCAGATGATATGGGAAAAGTAATAGGTAAGCAAGGAAGAATAGCTAAGGCTATTAGAACCGTTGTTAAAGCTGCGGCTATTAAAGAAAATAAGAGAGTAGTAGTAGAAATTATATAATAAAGGAATTAGTTTAACTAATTCCTTTATTTTTCTATATGTATAATGAAATTTGTTTAGGAAATAATGTTTAATATCTCATTTAATGAGGTGAGTAAAGTGGTTGAAAAGATTAAAATTGGTAAAATAATAAATACCCATGGTATTAAAGGTGAGATTAAAGTATTACCTTTAACAGATGATTTAGATAGATTTAATGATTTAGATAATTTTTATATACAAGGCGAAAAAGATAAGTTTAAAACTGAAAAGGTAAGATATAATAATAAAAATAAAGTATTAATTAAAATAAATGGATTTGATAACATAAACGAAGTTTTAAAATATAAAGGTAAATATATTTTAGTAGATAGAAAAGATGCTGTGGATTTACCAGAAAATTCATTTTTTCTCTTTGAAATTAAAGGTTTAAAGGTTTATGATACAGATAATAAAAAAATTGGAGTTATCAAAGATGTTTTAACTTCAAGTGCTAATGATGTATACATAATAAAGGATAATGAGAAAGAATATTTAATACCAGCATTAAAGCATATAATAAAAGAAGTTAATATAAAAGAAGGTAAAATGATAATTGATCCTTTAGAAGGAATGATAGAATGAAAATAGATGTATTAACCTTGTTTCCAGAGATGTTTAATGGGGTATTAAATGAAAGTATTATAGGTAGGGCGATTGATAATGATATAGTTGATATTAACTATACAAATATAAGAGATTACTCCAATAATAAACATAATAAGGTTGATGATTACCCCTTTGGAGGAGGACCTGGAATGGTAATGAAACCAGGGCCTATTCATAGAGCTATTGAGGATGTTAAATCTAAAGACTCAAGGGTAATATATTTAACTCCTAAGGGGAAGGTTTTCAATCAATCTATGGCACAAGAATTATCTAAAGAAAGCCATTTAATCTTTTTGTGTGGTCATTATGAAGGTATTGATAATAGAGTAATAGATAATTATGTTACAGATTGTGTATCCATAGGAGATTTTGTTATGACTGGAGGAGAACTTCCTGCAATGGTGGTAATTGATTCTACAGTTAGATTATTACCTGGTGTATTAAGTTCTAAGAATGCTTACATGGAAGAATCACATTATGAAGGTATATTAGAATATCCTCAATATACACGACCTAGAACTTATGACGGTAAGACTGTTCCAGAGGTTTTATTAAGTGGAAATCATAAAAAAATTAAAGAGTGGAAAAAATATGAATCTCTAAAAAATACTTATAAAATAAGACCAGATTTATTAGATAAAAAAAATCTGACTAATGAAGAGCATAGACTTTTAGAAAAAATAAAAAAGGAAATTGATAAATAAAAGTTGTGTTAAAAAGGAATTTATGCTATAATAATTTGGGTAACACGGACGGTCCTCTACCTTAGTAGGTAAGAACGTCTAGGCAGAAGGGAGGTAAAAAATATGAATATTATTAAAATGCTTGAACAAGAACAGTTAAAAAATGATTTACCAGAAATTAATCCTGGAGATACTGTACAAGTACATTATCACATCAAAGAAGGTAATAGAGAAAGAATCCAGGTATTTGAAGGTACTGTAATGAAAAAGCAAGGAAAAAGCTCAAGAGCGACTTTCTCAGTAAGAAGAATATCATATGGTGTAGGAGTAGAAAGAACTTTCCCATTACACTCACCTAAGATTGAAAAGGTAGTTGTAACTAGACAAGGTAAAGTAAGAAGAGCTAGACTTAACTACTTAAGAGAAAGAACAGGAAAAGGTGCAAGAATAAAAGAAAAGAAAAACTATTAATTTATTGGGACTGTCTTCAGTCCCAATTTATTATATATAGGTAAATATTTTTATTAAATATTGGTGGTGTTAAGATGAAAGTAAATTGGTATCCAGGACATATGAAAAAAACTAAGGAATTATTACAAAAAAACTTAAAGTTAGTAGATGTGGTATTTGAAATTTTAGATTCTAGAATACCGATAAGTAGTAAAAATCCTGATATTGACAAAATCACAGGGCAGAAGCCGAGAATTGTAATTTTAAATAAAAGTGATTTAAGTAGTGAAGTTGGAAATAATGAATGGATAGATTATTTTAATAAAAAAAACATACCAGTTGTTTTAGTAAATGGAGTAACAGGTTCAGGTATTAAGAATCTATTTAATATTACAAATAAATTAATGAAGAATCGAAATGATAGATTAACAAAAAAGGGAATAAAAAATAAACCTATAAGGGCTATGATAGTAGGTGTACCAAATGTAGGAAAATCAACTATTATAAATGCTTTAACAGGAAAAAGAAGTGCTAAGACTGGAAATAAACCAGGAGTAACTAAAGGTAAACAGTGGATAAAGCTTAAAGGTAATATAGAGCTATTAGATACACCTGGAATTTTATGGCCTAAGTTAAATAGCAAAACGGTTTCTTATAATTTAGCTTTTACAGGGGCAATAAAAGACGATATAGTTGACATTGAAACTTTAGGACTTAAACTAGTAGAAAAGATTATAAAAAATGAACCTAAGCTCTTAATAGATAGATATAATATAACTATTGAAGAAAAAGAAAAACCTTTAGAAGTATTAAATAGTATCGCTATAAAAAGAGGTTGTATTATTAAAGGTGGCGAAATAGATTATTCAAGAGTTACAAAGTTAATTATAGATGAGTATAGAAAAGGAAAGATAGGAAAAATTACTTTAGAGTTACCAAAAGACATGGCGGAGGTTTAAAAGTGTTAACTATAGAAAAAGAATTGTGGAAAGAAGGATATAATTATATAGCATGTATCGATGAGGTTGGTAGAGGTTGCCTAGCAGGGGATGTAGTAGCTTCTGCAGTGGTTATGCCTAAAGATTTATTTATAAAAGGTATAAACGACTCTAAAAAGCTCACAGCAAAAAAAAGAGATAAGCTTTATGATATTATATATTCTAAAGCTGTAGCCATTGGAATTGGGAGTGTGGATTCAAAAGAAATAGATGAGATTAATATTAAAAGAAGCACTCACAAAGCAATGAAAAAAGCAATTGATAATTTGAGCGATAAAAATGGTGACTTAATAAAACCAGACTTTGTTTTAATAGATGCTGAAAAAATTGACATTAAAATTCCTCAAAAGAATATTATAAAAGGAGACTCTAAAAGCCACGGAATTGCAGCAGCTTCTATAATAGCTAAGGTACATAGAGATAGGTTATGTAAGGAATGGGCAAAGGAATATAAAGGATATGGTTTAGAAAAGCATAAAGGATATGGTACTAAGGAACATATTAAGGCTTTAAAGAAAAAGGGACCATCAAAGATTCATAGACTTAGTTTTTTAAAAAATATTTTAAATGATAACAAACAACTTTCAATGATTTAATATTTGATAATGATAAAATAGTAATAAAAATAATTTATTCCTATTTTATCATTATTTTATTATCTAAAAAATCATGATATTTTTCAAATATTAGACCTACAACAAACCAAGCAGGAAAATAATCTAATCTAATATAACCGAAAAAGGTAAGACTTGTAGACTTTTTATAATCCCATGGGCAAAATCCTATTAAAATATCTAGAATAAAGCCTGATGTAAACTCTAATAAATAAATTAAAAATACCCATATAAAACCTCTTATTAAAAAATTATACCTCCTTATTTTGTCATGTATTGATTCCAAATATATAGCAAGTCCATATATGAAGAACATCCAAATATAAGTATGACCCGTCAATGCAAAATCACCAGAAATCATTGATGATAAACCAGTCCAAAGTATTTCTAATAAAAGGCCACTAAGACCATAAATAAAAAAATGTATCATAAAGTTATTATAAGGATTAATATAATAAATATACATAATGTAACAATTCTTTATAAAAAACTACAAAATATTAACTGTAGCGTGCTGAATGTCGCTATTTGACTATTACCCAGGCAATCATGAAATTATTTATCTGTATATTTTTGTGTCTAAAATAATAAACTTAAGACTATAATATCTATATACAACAATGAATAAAAAATATTTAGGAAGTGAAATTATTTGAAAGAAAGAGATGTATTAATATGGTTAAGTAGTTTGAGTAAAATAGGATGTAAAGATATGTACAATATATGTAACAATATTAGAAATTTATCTTTGCTTTGGGAAATGCCTGTTAATGATTTTAAAAGAATAAAATGTATTAATAATAAATTAAAAGAAGAGATTTTAATAAAGAGAAATAAAACATATTTTGAAAATTTTATTGAAAGAAATAAAAAATTTAATGTAAATATTATTACAATACTAGATAATACATATCCCGATTTGTTAAAAAAAATATCCATGCCACCTAAGGTTTTGTTTATTAAAGGTAATTTAATATTAAAACAAAAACCTACAATAGGTATAGTAGGCTCTAGAAAAGCAACAGAGTATGGAAAATTTCAATCTAAAAAATTTGCAGAAGAATTATCAAAATTAGGGATTAGTATTGTAAGTGGAATGGCGAAGGGTATAGATACCTCTGCACACATAGGTGCTTTACAAGGTAGAGGAAAAACTATTGCAGTTTTAGGTTCAGGTGTTGATATTATATATCCTAAATGTAATAATAAATTGTACGATAAAATAGTAGAAAATGGTACTATTTTATCAGAGTTTCCTTTAGGGACTCAACCAATAGCTAAGAATTTCCCTAAAAGAAATAGAATTATAAGTGGATTATCATTAGGTGTTTTAGTTATAGAAGCTGCTTTAAGAAGTGGTACTTTAATTACAGTAAATTATGCCTTAGATCAGGGAAGAGAGGTTTTTTCATTACCAGGAAACGTAAATAGCATTAATAGTAAAGGGACTAATAAATTAATAAAGGATGGGGCAAAATTAACGACAAATATATTTGATGTTATAGAAGAAATTAATGCATTGAAAGAAAGATATAATATAGCAACTAAAAAGAAAATAAACTCAAATACTTTAAGTAAAAAAGAACTTAAAGTAATAAATTGTATAATTAATGGACCAATTCAATATGATATGATATCTTATAATACAGGGATAAATATTAATGAATTATGTAGTATTATTAAAATACTAAAACTAAAAGGTTTAATAAAAGAAACAAATGGGAAAATATTTTCATTAAAAATGGACTACATTTAATGAATTTGATATAATAACATACATTATGAAATTCGGAGGTGCTTTATTTTGGCAAAATCTTTAGTTATCGTTGAATCACCGGCAAAGGCAAAAACTATTGGAAAATTCTTAGGAAAAAAATATAAAATAAAGGCTTCGGTAGGACATGTACGAGATTTACCTAAAAGTAAATTAGGAATAGATATTGAAGATAACTTCAATCCAAGATATATTACTATAAGAGGTAAAGGTCCTGTACTGAGTGAACTAAAAAAAGAAGCTAAAAAAGTAGACGAAATATACTTAGCAACTGACCCCGATAGAGAAGGTGAAGCTATTTCATGGCATTTAGCTACAGCTTTAGGATTAGATAAAACGGGGAAAAATAGAATTGAATTTAATGAAATTACCAAGTCTGCTATACAAAAGGCTATAAAGAATCCAAGAGATATAGATATGAAGTTAGTTGATGCTCAACAGGCAAGAAGGATTCTTGATAGACTTGTGGGATATAAAATTAGTCCTTTATTATGGAGAAAGGTAAGAAAAGGATTAAGTGCTGGTAGAGTTCAATCCGTAGTAACAAAACTTATTTGTGATAGGGAAAAAGAAATAAAAAAATTTGAGCCTAAGGAATATTGGTCTATAAACTTATTATTAAATAAGAATGAAAAAAATTTCGAAGCTTCGTTCTATGGTAAGAAAATTAATAATAAAAATAAGAAGATAGAAATAAATAATAAAGATGAAGTTAATAAAATAATAAAGGATATAGAAAAAGGAACTTTCATAGTTAACAAAGTTAAAAGAGGAACTAAAAGAAGAAATCCTTATTCACCTTTTACTACTAGTAGCTTACAACAGGAAGCATCGAAAAAAATAGGTTTCTCAACAAAGAAAACCATGCGTATAGCCCAACAACTTTATGAAGGAATCGATATAAAAGGAAAAGGAACAACAGGTCTTATTACATATATAAGAACTGATTCAATAAGAATATCTAATGAAGCCCTTAGTCAATCTAAGGATTATATTTTAAAAGAATATGGAGAAAAGTACTATTCTGGAAAAAAACGAAAAGGGAAGAAAAAGGACATACAAGATGCCCATGAAGCAATAAGACCAACATCTGTATTTAATACTCCAAAATATCTAAAAAAATCTTTAACAAAGGATCAATACAAACTTTATCAACTAATATGGAAAAGGTTTGTAGCAAGTCAAATGAAACCAGCAATTTTTGATACCTTATCTGTTAGGATTAATTGTAATGATTATATCTTTAAAGCTAGTGGTTCGAAAATAAAATTCGATGGATTTTTAAAAGTGTATGATACAGGCAATAAAAATGATAAGATTGACATACCTGAGCTTAAAGAGAATGAACAGCTAGGTTTAACTAAAATTGATCCTAAGCAACACTTTACTAAGCCACCGGCAAGATATTCAGAGGCATCCTTAGTAAAAACTTTAGAAGAATTAGGTATAGGTAGACCAAGTACATATGCACCTACAATAAGTACTATATTAAGCAGAGGATACGTAAATATAGAAAATAAATATTTTGTACCTACCGATCTAGGAATTTTAGTTACAGAGATACTAGAAGAACATTTCACCAATATAGTAAATAAAAAATTTACTGCTGAGATGGAAGAAAACCTTGATAAAATAGAGGAAGGAAATTTAAAATGGAAAAAAGTAATTAAAGATTTCTATGAAGACTTTAAACTGGTTTTAGAAGCAGCAGAAAAAGAAATGAAGGAAATAGAAATAAAAGATGAAGAAACTGATGTAATATGTGAAAAATGTGGAAGAAATATGGTAATAAAGCACGGTAGATACGGAAAGTTTTTAGCATGTCCTGGTTATCCTGATTGTAAAAATACAAAACCAATTTTAAAAGAAGTCGGGGTTAAATGTCCAAAATGTAAAGATGGTGACGTAATACAGAGACGATCAAAAAAGGGAAGGAAGTTTTATGGATGTAGTAATTATCCAGATTGTGATTTTATTTCTTGGGATAAACCAGTTGAGAAAAAATGCCCTGAATGTAATAGTTTCATGGTAAAAAAGACTCCCAAAAAAGGAAGTTATTTAAAATGTACTAACTGTGGTAAAAAAATTGACGTAGAAAAATAAATTATGTTAAATAATTATGAAGTTGTCGAAATTAGTTGAATGTTTGTTAAAAATATGATATTATTTCTGTTGTTTTGAGGATAGGAGTTGAAAATATGTTAAAAGGTACAACTATAATAGCTGTTAAAAGAGGTAGTAAGATAGCAATAGCAGGTGACGGACAAGTTACAATGGGTAATAAGACTGTTATGAAACATACTGCAAAAAAGGTAAGGAAACTATATAACAATGAAGTAGTTGTTGGATTTGCAGGGTCAGTAGCTGATGCTGTGACATTATCCGAAAAACTAGAAGAAAAATTAGAGCAATTTAGTGGCAATTTAAAAAGAGCTTCAGTTGAGTTAGCAAAAGAGTGGAGAAGAGATAAAGTACTAAGAAAACTTGAAGCTATGTTGATTGCAGGAGATAAAGAAAATTTACTTGTTATTTCTGGAAACGGAGAAGTAATAGAACCAGATGAAGGAATAGCTGCGATAGGTTCAGGTGGAAGTTATGCTTTTGCTGCAGGAAGGGCTTTAATAAAACACTCAGATTTAGAAATTAGAGATATTGTAAAAGAATCATTATCTATAGCTTCATCAATTTGTGTATTTACAAATAATAATATAACCGTTGAAGAACTTTAAAGGAGGTGTTTTAAGTGAAGGAATTGACACCAAGAGAGATAGTAAAACAGCTAGATAAATATATTATCGGTCAGAAAAAAGCTAAAAAATCAGTAGCTATAGCCTTAAGAAATAGATACAGAAGAAACAAATTAGACAAAGAATTTCAAGAAGAAGTTAAACCTAAAAATATAATTATGATGGGCCCAACAGGGGTTGGAAAAACTGAAATTGCCAGAAGATTAGCAAAACTTGTGAAAGCTCCATTTGTAAAGGTTGAAGCGACTAAATTTACTGAGGTTGGCTATGTTGGAAGAGATGTAGAGTCTATGATTAGAGATTTACTAGAAACTTCTATAAGAATGGTTAAAAATGAAAAAATTAACAAAGTATATGACAGAGCCGAAAAGTTAGCTGATAAAAGAATAGTGGAAATTTTAGTACCATCTAAAAAGAAAAATAACTATCCAAATCCTTTAGAAGCCTTTTTTGGAAATAGTGCTAATGTAGATGCAGAAAAAGAGGAAAATGAGGATAAGTCTGATGATATTAAGTATAGAAGAACTGAGATGAAAAATAAACTTAAAAATGGTGAATTAGAAGAAGAAACTATAGAGATTGAAGTCGAACAAAATAACAATTCTACAATGGAAATGTTTAGTGGAGCAGGATTAGAAGAATTCAACATTAATATGAGTGATGTCTTAGGTGGAATAATTCCAAAACAGAAGAAAAAAAGGAAAATGAAAATTAAAGAAGCTAGAAAAATCCTTGCATCACAAGAAGCACAAAAGCTTGTTGATATGGATAGGATAAAAGAAATAGCAATAAAAAGAGTTGAAAATAATGGTATAGTGTTTATTGATGAGATAGATAAAATATGTGATAGAGGTAATAAAGGTGGTCCAGATGTTTCAAGAGAAGGTGTTCAGAGGGATATATTACCTATTATTGAAGGAAGCACCATTGTAACAAAGCATGGACCTGTAAAAACAGATCATATATTATTTATAGCAGCAGGGGCATTCCACGTTGCTAAAATAAGTGATTTAATCCCGGAAATCCAGGGTAGATTTCCTATAAGGGTTGAATTAGATAGTTTGACTAAAGAAAATTTTGAAGAGATTTTAGTAAAACCTCAGAATGCTTTAATAAAACAATATAAACTATTGTTAAACACAGAGGGAATTGATCTAAAATTCCAAGAAGATGCTATAAAGGAAATAGCTCAAACTGCTTATATTATAAATGAACAATCTGAAAATATAGGTGCAAGAAGATTGCATACAATTTTAGAGGAATTATTAGAAGAAGTTTCATTTGAAGCACCTGAAATTGGAATGCAAGAAATAGTAATTACAAAAAAGTATGTAAATGATAGATTAGGTGAAAAGGCAAATCAAAAGGATCTGTCTAAGTACATATTATAGAGGAGGATAATAATGAGTGAAAGTTTATTAACAAAAACGAGAAAACTGAATAAAATACTTCAAGAATCAGGCTCAAAACCAGTATCTTTTAAAGAAATAAGTGATACTTTAAGTGAGATATTAGAAGCTAATGTATATATAGCTAGTAGAAGAGGTAGAGTATTAGGTTTTAATTTATCAACGGGATTTGAATGTAGCATAATTGAAAGTGAAGTAGTTGAAGAGAGAAGATTCCCTAAAGAATATAATGATGAGTTATTAAAAATTAACAAGACACAAGAAAATATACATGAAACCTCTGATTGTGTATTTGATAGGGTATCTAAATGTGATTATCCAAATAAAATTGCAACAGTAATACCAATACTTAGTGCAAGTGGAAGATTAGGAACTTTAGTATTAGCAAGATTTGGAAGAGAATTTACTGAAGAAGATTTAGTATTAGCAGAATATAGTGCTACAATAGTTGGAATGGAGATTTTAAGAGCAAAGAATGAAGAAATAGAAGAAGAAGCTAGAAAGAAAACTATTGTACAAATGGCTATAGGAACGTTATCTTTTTCTGAATTAGAAGCAGTAGAACATATATTTAATGAATTAGATGGAGATGAAGGATTATTAGTAGCAAGTAAAATAGCTGATAGAGTTGGAATAACAAGATCAGTAATAGTAAACGCACTAAGAAAGTTTGAAAGTGCTGGAGTAATTGAATCTAGGTCCTTAGGCATGAAAGGGACATATATTAAGATATTAAATGAAAAATTAATGGATGAATTAAATAAAATGAATAAATAATTTTTAAAAAATGTTGCCAAACTAAAAAAGGTATGGTATACTACTTAAGGTGAAAAACTCACACTTGATGATTTTCAAAGATGTGCCTAAAGGGTCCTTTGAAAAGATGACTTAAGTGGTGGTAAAAAACATAGGAGGTGAATGTAATGTCAGTTATTACTATGAAACAGTTATTAGAAGCAGGTGTACATTTTGGACATCAAACTAGAAGATGGAATCCAAAAATGGCTGACTACATTTTCACAGAGAGAAATGGAATCTATATTATAGATTTACAAAAGACTGTGAAAATGGTTGAAGATGCATATGAGGTTGTTAAGGAAATTTCTGCAAATGGAGGAGAGATTCTTTTTGTAGGAACTAAGAAGCAAGCTCAAGAATCTATTAAGGAGAATGCAACAAGATGTGGAATGCATCATGTAAGTCAAAGATGGTTAGGTGGTATGTTAACTAACTACAAGACTATAAGAAGAAGAATCAAAAGGTTGCATGATCTTAAGAAAATGGCTGAAGATGGAACTTTTGATGTATTACCTAAGAAAGAAGTCTTAGAATTGAATAGAGAAGAAGAAAAGCTTGAAAAATTCTTAGGCGGAATTAAGGACATGAAAGGAATACCTGATGCTTTATTTGTGGTAGATCCTAGAAAAGAGAGAATAGCTGTTAAAGAAGCTGAAATATTAGGAATACCTGTAATAGGAATTGTTGACACAAATTGTGATCCTGACGAAATAGATTATATTATTCCAGGAAATGATGATGCTATTAGAGCTGTAAAGCTTTTAACAGAAACAATGGCTAATGCAGTTTTAGAAGGTAAACAAGGCGAACAGGTAGAAGAATAAAATATAAGCTTATTGGTAAGGGTTATAAGGGAGGACTTTCCCTTACTACTCTTACCAATTTTTAAATTTATCAAATGTTAAAAAAGATAGTATAATTTACTAAAATTATATAAAAATAATATTGGAGGGATAAATATGGCGATAACAGCAGCAATGGTAAAAGAATTAAGAGAAGAAACTGGTGCAGGTATGCTTGATTGTAAAAAAGCTTTAGTAGAAACAGATGGTAATATAGAAGAGGCAGTTGAATATTTAAGAAAGAAAGGTTTATCTAAAGCAGCTAAAAAAGCTGGTAGAGTAGCAGCAGAAGGAATCATAGAATCCTACATACATGGAGGAAGAATTGGCGTATTAGTTGAAATTAACAGTGAAACTGATTTTGTTGCTAAAAATGATGAATTTAAACAGTTTGCTAAAGATATAGCAATGCAAGTAGCAGCACAAAATCCTAAATACGTATCTAGAGAAGAAGTGCCAAGTTCTGTAGTAGAGAAAGAAAAACAAATATTAAAAGAACAAGCCCTAAATGAAGGTAAACCAGAGCATATAGTTGAGAAAATGGTAGAGGGAAGAATAGACAAGCATTTTAAGGAAATATGTTTATTAGATCAACCTTTTATTAAAGATCCCGATGTAGAAGTTAAAGAATTATTAAAAGAGAAGATAGCTAAGCTTGGAGAAAATATTGTAATAAGAAGATTTGAAAGATATGAAGTAGGCGAAGGTGTTGAAAAGAAAGAAGAAAACTTTGCTGAAGAAGTTGCAAAGCAAATGAATAAGTAAGCTATTTAAATGGAGAACACTGAGTGTTCTCCATTTAAATAAAAGTTATGTTTATTAATAAAGGAATTTTATTGTCTATATAGAATATAATATGCTAGGAGTGTTTAAATGAGTAAGCCTATATATAAGCGAGTAGTCTTAAAGTTAAGTGGAGAGGCTTTAAAGGGCAAACAAGGTTTTGGAATTGATGAGGATACTATTTATGAAACTGCTAAAGAAATAAAAAAATTACATGAACTAGGAGTTCAAGTAGCTATTGTAGTAGGAGGAGGAAACTTTTGGAGAGGTAGAACTAGCAAAGGAATGGACCGCACTACTGCAGACTATATGGGAATGTTAGCTACAGTGATTAATGCTCTAGCTATGCAAGATGCCCTTGAAAACTTAGGTATTTTAACGAGGGTACAAACAGCTATAGAAATGAGACAGATTGCAGAACCTTATATAAGAAGAAAAGCAGTTAGACATTTAGAAAAGGAAAGAGTTGTTATATTTGCTGCAGGTACAGGCAATCCATATTTCTCCACAGATACCACAGCAGCACTAAGAGCTGCTGAAATAGAAGCAGATGTAATTTTACTTGCTAAAAAGGGTGTTGACGGGGTTTATGATTCAGATCCTCAAGAGAACCCAAATGCTCAGAAATTAGAAAAATTAAATTACAAAGAGATTTTAAATCTAGGTTTAGGTGTTATGGATTCTACGGCTGCTTCTTTATGTATGGATAACAAAATACCTATTATTGTTTTTGGTATAGAAAAAACCGAAAACATTGTAAAAGTAGTACTAGGTGAAAAAATGGGAACCCAGTTGAAGGAGGAATAAAAATGTATTTAGATGTTCATAAGAATGCTGAAGGTAAAATGAAAAAGACAGTTAAAGCTTTCAAAGGAGAATTAGCCACAATTAGAGCAGGAAGAGCAAATCCAGCTATGTTAGACAGAATAAAAGTTGATTATTATGGTGCTTTAACTCCATTAAAACAAATTTCTAATATTTCTGTACCAGAACCAAGACAGTTGGTTATACATCCCTATGATGCTAATGCTTTGCCTGAAATAGAAAAAGCTATATTAAAGTCAGATTTAGGGTTAAATCCTGCTAATGATGGAAAGATAGTAAGATTAACTATTCCACAATTAACAGAGGAAAGAAGAAAAGATCTTATAAAGGTTATTAGTAAGGCAACTGAAAATGCAAAAATAGCTATAAGAAATGAAAGAAGAGAAGCTAATGACGAATTAAAGAAAATGGAAAAAAACGGTGAATTGACTGAAGATGATTTAAGGAAATCAGAAGAAGAAGTACAAAATCTTACAGATAAATATATTAAAGAAATAGATAAGTTAACTGAGAAAAAGGAAGAAGAGTTAATGGAGGTTTAAATTGGATTATACCAATTTGTATGGTTATTATTTAGACGAGGGACTTAAATTATTAGATACTAAAGAAGAAATTGAAATTGTAAAAACCCATGGATTAAATTCCAAATTCACGAAGGATTTATCAGAGTTACGTATTTTAAAGATTACTGAAAGATGCAATAAATTAATAGTTTTAGCAGGTTATTTTTAATCCCCTTCTAATAGCTAGAAGGGGTTTTTAGTGACTGTAGTAGTGGAGGTATAAAAATGATTTCAATAAACAAAAGCATAAATAACTTAAAGAAAAAATTAGATCATAATAATTTGCCTAAACATATAGCAATTATTATGGATGGTAATGGACGATGGGCAAAGAAAAAATTGTTACCTAGATCCGCAGGACATAGAGAAGGTGTAAAAAGAGTTAGAGAAATAGTAGAGGAATGTGGGAATATAGGTATAGATTTTTTAACGATTTATGCTTTCTCTACTGAAAATTGGAACAGACCTAAGGATGAGGTAAATTATCTAATGAGTCTTTTAATTGAATTTTTAAATAAAGAACTTGAAACATTACATAAAAATAATGTTAAAATAAATGTTTTAGGAGAAATTGATGCACTTGAAGAAAATGTACAAGATGAAATAAAGAAAGCTTTAATAAAGACAAAGAATAATAGCAAATTAACTTTAAATATTGCTTTAAATTATGGGGGCAGAAAAGAAATAGCTCTTAGCTTAAAACATATTATAAAAGACTTAAATAAGGGAAACATATCAATAGAAGAAGTAGATGAAAACCTGATAAATGATTATCTTTATACAAAAGGTCAGCCAGACCCAGATTTACTAATTAGAACTAGTGGTGAATTAAGGATAAGTAATTTTTTAATATATCAATTAGCATATACTGAATTTTATTTTACAAATGTTAATTGGCCAGATTTTAAAAAGAAAAACTTATACAAAGCATTAATTGAATATCAACAGAGAAATAGAAGGTTTGGCGGTCTCTAATGGGTGGTGTTAAGATGAAAAAGAGGATAATTAGTGCAGTTATTGGTGTTATATTATTGTTAGGCATAGTAAGCATAGGAGGACTCTTACTTAAAGCTTCAATATTATTAGTCACTTTAATAGGTTTATATGAGTTTAATAATGCTACAAAAGTAGCAGATATAAATTCATTAAATTTTTTTACATATATATTACCCATAAATTTATTTATAATAAGTATATTTGAAAAATATACTTATATTCAAAAGTTTATTATAATATATACTTTAGCATTAATGATAATGATGGTAGTAAGTAAAAAGATTAAACCAACAAATATTGCTTTTGCTCTTTTAGGAACTATATACGTATCTGTTTTTCTTTTCCATATTAATTTTTTAGAAGGAAGTCCTTTAATATGGTTAGTTTTTATAATAGCATGGGCTACAGATACTTTTGCTTATTTTTTTGGTCTATTATTTGGTAAAAGAAAACTTTGTCCAAGGTTAAGTCCAAAAAAAACAATAGAAGGTGCAATAGGTGGAGTTATAGGTAGTTTTTTACTAACTTTAATATATTTAAAAATATTTAACATACCAAATTTAATACTTTTAAGTGTTTTAAGTATTTTAGGTTCAATACTGTCACAAATAGGAGATTTAGCAGCATCTAAAATAAAACGGACAGTTGGTATAAAGGATTTTGGTAATATAATGCCTGGACATGGTGGTGTACTTGATAGATTTGATAGTATAATATTTATATCTCCTTTTATATATTATTATATAGAGATTTTTATTTAAGTAGGGAGTGGTTATTTGAAAAATATTAGTATATTAGGATCAACAGGTTCTATTGGAACGCAAGCCTTAGATGTCATTAGAAATAGTAATGAATATAATGTAGTTGGAATTTCTGCTAATAGAAATGTAGACTTATTAGAAAAGCAAGCATTAGAATTTAAACCCAAAATTGTTTGTCTAGCAGATAAAGAGAAGGCTAAAATACTTAAGGAGCGTTTAAATAATAAGAATATAAACGTTTTAGCAGGAATGGAAGGTATGATAGAATTAGCTAAAGAGGAAACTACTGATATATTATTAACTTCTGTCGTAGGAATGATAGGGTTAAGACCAACCTTAGCAGCGATAAAATCGAAAAAGACAATAGCTTTAGCTAATAAGGAAACTTTAGTAACAGCTGGTTCTATAGTAATGCAAAGAGCTAAAGAAAATGATGTGGATATTATTCCTGTAGATAGTGAACATTCAGCAATATTTCAATCTTTAAGAAGTGGACGTCCAAATGAAGTTAAAAAATTAATTCTAACTGCTTCAGGAGGGCCTTTTTTAAATAAAGAAAAAAAACATCTTAAGACGGTTACCCCTAAGGATGCATTAAAACATCCAAATTGGGATATGGGAAGTAAAATATCAATTGATTCAGCAACTCTTATGAATAAAGGCTTAGAGGTAATTGAAGCTAAATGGTTGTTTGACATGAGTATAGATAAGATAGATGTAGTAGTACACCCACAAAGTATAATTCATTCAATGGTAGAATTTATAGATGGAAATATTATAGCACAATTAGGAAATTCTGATATGAGAATCCCTATACAATATGCTTTAACCCATCCAAAAAGACTAAAAAATAATCTAAAGAGTTTAGACTTACTTGAAATAGGAAAACTTACTTTTAAATCACCTGATTATAATACTTTTCCTTGTTTGAATTTAGCATTAAATTCAATAAAAGAAGGTGGTACTATGCCAGCAGTATTAAATGCTGCGAATGAATTAGCAGTTGAATATTTTCTTAATCATAAAATAAACTTTATGGATATACCAATTTTAATTGAAAAAGTACTTAATATACACAAGAATATAAACAAACCTACTATAGATGATATAATAGAAAGTGATAAATGGGCACGTAGTATAATAAAATCTAAACTTGTATAATAGGGGTGAATATTTTGACTACAGCAATAGCAGCAATTTTTGCATTCTTTTTAGTAGTTTTGGTTCATGAATTTGGACATTTCGCAGTGGCTAAACTTGTAGGTATAAAAGTACACGAATTTGCAATAGGAATGGGACCTAGATTAACAAACTTCAAAAAAGGTGAAACTGAATACTCTTTAAGATTAATACCCATAGGTGGATATGTAAAAATGGAAGGTGAAGATGAAAAGTCAGATGATGTAAGGAGTTTTAGTAATAAGCCACCATTAGCTAGGATGGCAGTCTTAGCTGCCGGTGCGTTTATGAATTTCTTATTAGCACTGATAATATTTTTCTTTGTATCTTATTCTTTGGGAGTTCCTACTACCACAATAGAAAAAGTCATACCAGAAAAACCAGCTTATAAATCAGGATTAAGATCAGGAGACCAAATTATTAATATTAACGGCAAAGAAACTGAAAGTTGGGAATCAGTTGTCAATGAAATTAATGAAAATAAAAGTGGAAATATAAAGGTAACAGTTTTAAGGAATGGAACAAAGAAAGAATTTAATGTAAAACCACAATATATTGAAAAAGATAATAGATATGAAATTGGTATACATTCAAAAACAAAGAAATCTGTAACAATGGCAATAAAAGGAGGCTTTAGAAGTCTTGGATTAATTCTAGGGGCTATGATTAATTTTTTCAAATCATTGTTTGTAGGAAACTTTAGTAGTGCTGAAGTAGGTGGACCTGTTAGAGTTGTGCATATGATAGGTAAAGCTGCTCAATATGGTTTATTAAATTTATTTAGTTTTATAGGCTTAATAAGTGTAAATTTAGGTTTTTTCAATTTATTACCTATTCCTGCTTTAGATGGAAGTAGACTTTTATTTGCGTTAACAGAATTAGTTAGAGGTAAACCAATTAATCCAGAAAAAGAAGGGTTAATACATTTTATAGGTTTTGTTTTTTTATTATTACTAATGGTAGTTGTAACGTATAAAGATTTAACTCAACTTAACGTATTTTAGGTAGGTGTTATAATGAGAAGAGAGACTAAAAATTTTTACTATGGAAAAGTAGGAATAGGAAGTAAGTACCCTGTTAGTGTACAGTCAATGACAAATACAAAAACTGAAAATATAAACGAAACAATTGCACAAATAAAAAAACTAGAAGATGTAGGTTGTGATATAGTAAGGGTAGCAGTTCCTAATATGAAAGCAGCTAAGGCAATTAAAGAGATTAAAAAAGACATTGATATCCCTCTTATTTCTGATATACATTTTGATTATAAGTTAGCAATAGAGTCTGTAAAAAATGGAGTCGATGGTTTAAGAATTAATCCTGGAAATATAGGAAGTAAGGATAAGGTTAAAGAAGTTGTAAAAGTAGCAAAAGATTATAATATCCCAATTAGAATTGGAGTTAATGCAGGATCTATAAGCAATAAGTATTTAGAAAAATATGGAGGAGTTAATGTAGATTCTATGATAGAGAGTGCATTATCACATATAGGTATTTTAGAAGCTATGAACTTCTATGATATTGTGATTTCTTTGAAGGCTTCAGATGTAAAATTAACTTTTGATGCTTATAGTAAAATATCAGAACTTGTTGATTATCCTCTGCATCTAGGAATAACAGAAGCCGGTAGTACTTGGAGTGGTACAATTAAATCATCAGTAGGTATAGGAAGCTTATTAATGATGGGAATTGGAGACACTATTAGAGTATCTCTTACTGGAGATCCTATTGATGAAGTAAAAGTAGGAAAACAAATTTTAAGATCTTTAAATCTACTTAATGATAATATAGAAATTATATCTTGTCCTACATGTGGCAGAACTAATATAGATCTTATAAAGTTAGTAAATAAAGCAGAGGAAAAATTAATGGGTATTAAGAAACCTTTAAAGGTAGCCATAATGGGGTGTGCAGTTAATGGACCTGGAGAGGCGAAAGAAGCTGATATTGGTATAGCAGGAGGAAAGAAAGAGGGTATTATATTTAAAAAGGGAAAGATAATAAAAAAAGTAAAAGAAGATAAGTTACTTAAAGAACTAATTAATGAAATTGATAAATTGTAGGTTGTAAGGGGGATTAACATGTATTATATAACCGCCGTAATACCAGCATTTAATGAGGAAAAGACCATAGGGGAAGTTATTAAAACCGTTTCTAAGGTAGATATTATTGATAATATTGTTGTGGTTAGTGATGGATCAAAGGACAATACAGCTAATATAGCAAAAGGATTAGATGCTGAAGTATTAGAATTAAGTGAGAACATTGGTAAAGGAGGGGCTATAAAACGTGGGATTAATCGCTCTAAAGGAGATATTATTTTATTTTTAGATGCAGATTTAGTAAACCTTAAGCCTAAACATATAATGGATTTATTAAAACCTGTAATAAGTGATAATTATCAAATGGCTATAGGTGTTTTTGATTCCGGCAGAAAAGTGACTGATTTAGCCCAAAAGATTACACCTTTCCTTTCAGGGCAAAGAGCTATTAAAAGGGATGTAATTGAACAAATATCTAATCTAGATGTAACACGTTATGGAGTTGAATTAGCAATAACAAAGTATGTTAATAAAAATAATATAAAATATAAGGAAGTAATATTGCCTAATTTAACCCATATAATGAAAGAAGAAAAATTAGGATTATTTAAAGGATTTACTGAAAGACTTAGAATGTATTGGGATATTGTAAAGATGATAGATAATTAAGATTTTAGAAATGGGTGTTTAATAATGGTTGATTTACCTCAAATAGTTTTAAGATTAGTTCTTTCTATTTTACTGTCTGGAATTATTGGTATAGAACGGGAGAGTATTAAAAGACCTGCAGGTTTTAGAACACATATTTTAGTTTGTGTCGGTTCAACTTTAGTTATGTTAGTAGGAACTTATTTATTTGATTTATATAAATATGATACAAATTTAGACCCTGCTAGGTTATCTGCTCAAGTTATAAGTGGTATAGGTTTTTTAGGTGCCGGTACAATAATTAAAGAAGGAGATACAGTAAAGGGTTTAACTACAGCAGCAAGTTTATGGGCAGTAGCTTGTGTTGGGTTAGCTGTAGGTGCGGGTTTTTACTTTGGTGCAGCAACTACAACTTTTCTAATATTTATTACATTAATGGTATTTACTAAAATCGAAAAAAATATAAAATCTAGAAGAAACTATATTAAATTAAAAGTAATAACAGTAAATAAACCTGGACAGTTAGGAAAATTAGGAATAATTACAGGTAGTTTGGATGCTACTATTGAAAGTATAGAATTACAAACAAACGATAAAAAAAGTGAGGCTACTTTAGATTTGTTAATAAGGTTAAAAGATAAGAAGGATGGAATTAAATTAGTTAAAGAAATTAGTACAATAGAAGGTGTAAAAGAATTATCCCAAAGATAAAGGGGGATTTAGTTATAGTATGGAAAATAGCACTAGA
The DNA here is from genome assembly GCA_009711765.1 of Bacillota bacterium. GTDB lineage: Bacteria > Bacillota > Clostridia > Tissierellales > MES13 > MES13. The sequence continues at coordinate 29,305 of VEND01000118.1, forward strand.
TTAAATAATATTTTAGACTCCTTAGATATAAGTATTGAAGAAAATAGCTTAAAAAAGCTAGCTATAAAAAAAGTTCTAGTTAATAAAGAAGAAAAAAGCATTAAAATTACTTTGTTATCAAATGACATAGTACATTATGAATCTTTAAATGATTTAAAAAAGAAACTTTTTACTAAATTAGAAGTTTTTGATAGCATTAATATTAATGTTGTTTATAATGAAATAAATAGGCCCATTGAAGAAATAATTAAAGAATATTGGAATAATATTAAATATATAATAAGAGCAAAAATATCTTCAAGTAAGGCTTGGTTAAATAGTTTAGAGTGGAAGTATGAAAAAGATGTATTAACTATATATGTTAATAATGAAGTAGCTTTACACACTTTAAAAAATAAAAGATTTAATAAATTATTAATTAATGTTTTTAAAGATAAATTTAATATAGATCTTAAAGTGAATTTTAAACTTAACATAAATAATGATGAAAATAATTATAATTTAATTAAAGAAAAAGAAGAGAAAAAAATATTAAAAAACATAGAAAAAATAACAAGAAATAATAGAAATTCTAATTCAAAGAAAACATCCAAAGGTAATTCAAATTTAATATATGGAAAGAAAATCGATACAGATATTGAACCTATGGAAAATATTAATACAAATTCAGGTACTATTACATTAGAAGGAGAAATATTTGACGTAGAAGTCATTGATATAAAAGGAAATAAAAAAATATATATTTTTAAAATCACAGATTTCACTAATTCAATTACTGTTAAGGTATTTGGTAATAAAAAACAACAAGATGCATTAAATAATCTAACAAAGGGTATATATGCAAGGGTCAAAGGAGATATTGTTTATGACTCTTATTCAAAAGAGCTTGTAATGATGGGAAAAGCAATTTTACTACTGGACAAGCCTGAAAGAGCAGATACAGCAAAAGAGAAAAGAGTTGAACTTCATTTGCATACACAAATGAGTGATATGGATGGTATGACTAGTTTTACAGAGTTAGCAGAATGTGCATCTAAGTGGGGACATAAAGCTATTGCTTTAACAGATCATGGTGTAGTGCAAAGTTTTCCTGAAGCAATGGATGCTTCTAAAAAATTTGGTATTAAAGTGTTATATGGAGTTGAAGGATATATAGTTAATGACTGCGAACCTGTTGTAATAAATTATACTGATGAATCTATAGACTGTGAATATGTAGTTTTCGATATTGAAACAACAGGACTTTCCTTTAAAAATGATGAGATAACAGAAATAGGAGCAGTTAAAATAAAAGATAATAAGATTGTAGATACATTTAGTCAATTAGTTAATCCAGAAAAGAAAATCCCTGAAAAAATAACTAAATTAACAGGTATTACAAATCAAATGGTAGATGATAAACCAAAAATAGATAAAGTATTACCTGAATTTTTAGAATTTTGTAAGGGAAGTGTTTTAGTAGCTCACAACGCCTCTTTTGATGTAGGTTTTATTAAAGAGAAGGCAAAGTATTTTAATTTATCAATTAATAACCCAGTATTAGATACATTAAAATTAAGTAGACGGATGTTTACTGATTTAAAAAGCCATAAATTAAATAAAGTTGCAAAACACCTAGATGTGGAACTAAAAAATCATCATAGAGCCGTAGATGACTCTAAGGCAACCGGTGAAATATTGATAAAATGTATAGAAATTTTAAAAGAAAAAGAAGTGACTACTTTAGATGAAATTAATACAAGTTTTGATGATACTATTAATTATAAAAATTCAAACTCTTATCATATAGTTATTTTTGCAAAAAATTATAAAGGATTAAAAAATCTTTATAAACTAGTTTCAGAAGCACATATAAATTATTTCTATAGAAAACCAAGAATACCTAAATCAGTATTAGCAAAATATAGAGAAGGCCTGATACTTGGAACTGCTTGTGAAGCTGGAGAATTATACAAAGCAATATTAAATAATAAATCTTTCAATGAAATTAGAGATATTATTAATTTCTATGATTATCTTGAGATACAACCTATTGATAATAATCAGTTCTTAGTAGAAAAAGAGATTTTAAATGACAAAGAGGATTTAAAAGATATTAATAGAAAGATAGTAAATTTTGGTGAAAAGTTTAATAAACCAGTAGTAGCTACAGGAGATGTACATTTCTTAGATTCTAAAGATGAAGTCTATAGAAGAATACTAATGAGTGGGAAAGGCTTTAGTGATGCTGACAATCAACCTCCTTTATATTTAAGAACAACTAATGAGATGTTAGATGAATTTAGTTATCTAGGAGAGGAGAAAGCGAGAGAGGTAGTAATAAAGAATACAAATTTAATATCAGATATGATTGAAGATATGTTACCGATACCAGAAGGAACTTTCCCACCCGTAATTGAAGGTTCAGAAGAAGAACTTAAAGAAATGACATATAATAAAGCTAAGAGAATATATGGAGAACCTATACCTGATATAGTAAAGGATAGGTTAGATAGAGAATTAAATTCTATTATAAGTAATGGGTATGCGGTTTTATATATTATATCCCAAAAATTAGTTAAAAAATCTTTAGAAGATGGTTATCTAGTAGGTTCAAGAGGTTCAGTTGGTTCATCCTTTGTGGCTACAATGAGTGATATTACAGAGGTGAATCCTCTACCTCCCCACTATGTATGTCCTGACTGTAAACATAGTGAGTTTATAACAGATGGTTCTGTAGGTTCAGGAGCTGATATGGAAGATAAAAGTTGTCCTAAGTGTGGTAGTATGTATAAAAAAGATGGACATGATATACCTTTTGAAGTCTTCCTAGGATTTGAAGGAGACAAAGAACCAGATATTGATTTAAACTTTGCTGGTGAAGAACAGGGAATAGCTATGGAACATACAGAAAAATTATTTGGTAAAGGGCATGTATTTAGAGCAGGAACAATAGGAACAATAGCTGATAAAACGGCTTATGGATTTGTAAAAAAATATTTTGACGAAAAAGAGAAAAAGTTAAATTCAGCAGAGGCAAATAGATTAGTTCAAGGGTGTACAGGTATAAAAAGAACATCTGGTCAGCATCCAGGAGGAGTAATGGTTGTTCCTAGTGATAAAGAAATTTATGACTTTACACCAATACAGTACCCTGCCAATAAAAAAAGTTCAGGAACTATAACAACACATTTTGACTATCACTCAATTAGTGGTAGAATACTAAAATTAGATATACTAGGTCATGATACACCTAGTATTATAAGAATGCTTGAGGATCTAACAGGAATAGATGCTCAAAAGATATCTTTAGATGATCCTGAAACTATGAAAATTTTCACAAGTACTGAGTCACTAGGTATAACAAAGGAAGATATAAATAGTGAAACGGGGACATTTGGAATTCCAGAATTCGGTACTAATTTCGTAAGACAGATGCTTGTAGATACAAAGCCTACAACTTTTGCAGAATTAGTAAGAATAAGTGGTTTATCCCATGGAACGGATGTTTGGCTAAATAACGCTCAAGATCTTGTAAGAAATGGAGTCACTGAATTAAGTAAAGTAATATCAACTAGAGATGATATTATGATGTATTTGATATATAGTGGGTTAGATAAGAAAATATCCTTTACTATTATGGAAAAGGTAAGGAAAGGTAAAGGATTGACTGAAGAAGAAGAAAAATATATGAGGGAAAATAATGTCCCGGATTGGTATATAGATTCTTGTAAGAAGATAAAGTATATGTTTCCTAAAGCACATGCAGTTGCTTATGTTATGATGTCTTTTAGAATTGCTTATTTTAAAGTTCATCATCCAAGGGCTTTCTATGCTACTTATTTTACAACTAAGGCAACTGATTTTGATGCAGATTTAATTGTTAAAGGGAAAGAAGTTGTTAAAGAGAAGATTAAAGAATTAGAATCGATGGGAAATGATAAAACTGCAAAGGATAAAAATTTACTAACAGTTTTAGAAGTATCATTAGAAATGTATTGTAGAGGATTTAAATTTAAAAAAGTTGACCTTTATAAATCACATAGTGATAAATTTTTAATTGTAGATGGTGAAATCTTACCACCATTAAAATCATTACAAGGATTAGGTGAAAATGCTGCTAGAAGCATTTATGAAGCTAGAAAGGCCGGTAAATTTTTATCTATAGAAGATATAGTAAATAGAGCAAAGGCAAATAAGACTGCAATTGAAGCTTTAAAAAATCATGGATGTCTTGATGGGATGTCTGAAAAGAATCAACTTAGTTTATTTAGCATTTGATTTTTCTTTATAAATGTGGTATAGTTAAATCGAATATGCGTGTGCGGAAAGAGTGGGTTTAACCCACTCTTTCATTTTATTAAATTTTAACATATAGTATAAGATAGAATTTTTTAAGATAAAATATGAATAAGTCTAATGGAGGTGAATATTATGGATAAAAATAAAGTAGAGAGCATAACAAAAGAAATTGCTATACCAATTTCAGAGGATATGGATTTGGATTTAGTAGATGTTGAATATGTAAAAGAAGGTTCACATATGTATCTTAGAGTTTATATAGATAAACCAGGAGGCATATCTATAGAGGATTGTCAAAATATTAGTCAGAAAATAAGTGAAAAGTTAGATGAGATTGATCCTATTAAGGAGAATTATTTTTTAGAAGTTTCATCTCCGGGATTAGATAGACCACTTAAAACTGATGAGGATTTAAATAAAAATATCGGGAAAGATATTGAGGTAAGTTTATATAAATCAGAAAATGGTAAAAAGAAATACATAGGAAACTTATTGGATATTTCAAAGGAATATATAGAAATTGAAGATGAAGACCTAGGTAAATGTAAATTAAATAGGAAAATAATAGCTAAAATAAATTTAGCTGTTAAATTTTAAGGAGGTTTAAAGGGGATGAAAGCCGAATTTATACAGGCTCTTGATGAAATAGAAAGGGAAAAAGGTGTCTCAAAGGATACCCTTATTGAAGCAATAGAAGCAGCATTAATTTCAGCATATAAAAGAAACTTTGGTTCTTCACAAAATGTTGAAGTTGAAGTTAATGATGAAACAGGAGATGTGAAAGTATATGCAAAGAAGATTGTAACAGAGGAAGTAGAAGATGAGTTATTAGATATTAGTATTGAAGAAGCTAATAAAATAGATAGTAAATATGAAATAGGTGATACGGTTAAAATAGAAGTTACACCTAAAAACTTTGGAAGAATAGCAGCACAAACAGCAAAACAAGTAGTAGTTCAAAGAATCAGAGAAGCAGAAAGAGAATTAATATTTGATAAATACACTAATAGAGAAAGTGAAATAATAACTGGATCTGTTCAAAGAGTGAGTAGAAATAATGTATTAATTAATTTAGGAAGAACTGAAGGTGTGTTATTACCTAGCGAACAAATAGCTGGTGAAAGATACAATCAAGGAGATAGAATCAAAACTTACATACTAGAAGTAAAGAAAACAACTAAAGGACCACAAATTTTACTTTCTAGGACACATCCTGGGTTAGTTAAAAGATTATTTGAATTAGAAGTACCTGAAATACATGATGGAACAGTAGATATATTTAGTATCTCTAGAGAAGCTGGTTCAAGAACTAAAATCGCTGTTTATTCTAACGAAGAAGATGTAGATCCAGTAGGAGCTTGTGTTGGACATAAAGGCGCTAGAGTTAAGAATATAGTAGATGAGTTAAATGGTGAAAAAATTGATATTATAACTTGGAATAAAGACCCTAAAATATTTATTGCAAATAGTTTAAGTCCAGCAAAGGTATTAAGAGTAGAAGTTGATGAAGAAAATAATTCTGCATTAGTAGTAGTACCTGATTATCAATTATCATTAGCTATAGGTAAAGAAGGTCAAAACGCAAGATTAGCAGCTAAATTAACAGGATGGAAGGTAGACATCAAAAGTGAAAGTCAACAAGAAAATGATGAGAAAGAAGAAATAAATATAACTGAAGATGATAATCTTTAAGATGGCATAGAATAGATATATTGAAAGGGGTGGTATAATTGGCAAATAAAAAGATACCTCTCAGAAAATGTGTTGGCTGTGGAGAACGAGTGCCAAAAAAAGAATTAATTAGAATAGTTAAAAATAAAAAAGATGAAATCAAAATAGATATAACAGGTAAAGCAAATGGAAGAGGAGCATACATTTGCAATAATAAAGAATGTTTTGAGAAAGCAAAGAAAAGCCGACGATTAAATAATGCTTTAAAAACAGAAATACCAAATGAGATTTATGAAAGACTATTAAAGGAAGTAATAAACAATGGATAAAGTATATTCTATGTTAGGATTAGGTATCAAAGCGAGAAGTTTAAGACCAGGTGAAACAGCATGCAAAGAAGCAATAAAAAAAAGAAAATGCAATTGTGTAATTATAGCCGAAGATGCATCTTTTAACACAAAGAAAAAATTTAAAAATTTATGTGATAACTATGATATTGAATGCTTAGTATTCGGTAATAAATATAAACTAGGAAATTCTATTGGCAAAGGTGTAATATCTTCTATTGCAGTATGTGATTATAATCTAGGTAAAGCTATAAAGGATTTAATTAAGTATCACCTGTAAATTTTGTGGGGGTGAATAGTATGACGAAAAAGCGTGTATATGAATTAGCAAAAGAATTAGATATGTCAAGCAAAAAATTAATTGAAAAGATGGAAGAATTAGATATGGGAGTAAGCAGCCATATGAGTACAGTTTCAGATGAAGAAAGTGAAATTTTAATTGATTTATTATCTGAAGATACTAAATCAGAAGAAACAAAGGAAATAAAAGAAGATTTAGAAGATGAAAATACCATAGAAATAACAGAAGGTATTACTGTTAAAGAATTAGCTGAGAAATTTGAAGTTAGTTCGAATGAATTAATTACAAAATTAATGGGATTAGGTATTATGGCATCAATAAATCAAGCCGTTGATTTTGATACAGCAAGTATTGTAGCAGAAGAATTTGGATTAAAGATTAAAGAAGAAGTATCTAATAATGAAGAGGAAAGTTTAGAAGATAAATTAGATTATGAAGATAAACCAGAAGATTTAAAACCTAGATCTCCTGTAATAACTGTAATGGGGCATGTTGACCATGGGAAAACTTCTTTATTAGATGCTATAAGAGAAACAAGGGTAACTGAAGGAGAAGCAGGTGGAATAACACAACATATTGGGGCTTCAACAATTAATATCAAAGGAAATGAATTGGTATTTTTAGATACTCCAGGACACGAAGCCTTTACAGCTATGAGAGCTAGAGGAGCAGAAGTTACAGATATAGCTATATTGGTAGTTGCAGCAGATGATGGAGTAATGCCTCAAACAGTGGAAGCAGTTAACCATGCTAAAGCAGCTGGAGTACCTATAATAGTTGCAGTTAATAAAATTGATAAACTTGATTCTAATCCAGATAGAGTAAAGCAAGAATTAACAGAGCATGGTTTAGTGCCAGAAGATTGGGGCGGTGACACAATTTTTGTACCTGTATCAGCACTTAAGAAACAGGGGATAGAAGATTTACTAGAAATGATTGTTTTAGTTTCTGAAATGCAAGAATTAAAAGCTAATCCAAATAGGAATGCTGTAGGAACTATTATTGAGGCAGAATTAGATAAAGCTAGAGGTTCTGTTGCTACTGTTTTAGTTCAAAAGGGTACTTTGAAAGTTGGAGATGCAGTAGTATCAGGTACATCTTATGGTAGAGTTAGAGCAATGTTAGATGATAAAGCAAAGAGAGTTGAAAAAGCAGGCCCTTCAACAGCAGTAGAAATTTTAGGACTTTCTGAAGTGCCAAATGCAGGAGATAGACTTTTTTCAGTTACTGATGATAAAAGAGCAAGACTTATTGCAAAGGGTAAAGCTGAAGATCTAAAAAGAGAACAAAGAAAAAGCAAGCAAAATGTATCCCTTGAAGATTTATTTGACCAGATTAAAGAAGGGGAAATTAAAGATCTTAATATAATTATAAAGGCTGATGTTCAAGGATCCATTGAAGCGGTAAAACAATCCTTAGTAAAATTAAGTACTAAAGAAGTTAGGGTAAATCCTATCCATGGTGGTGTTGGTGCAATAACAGAGAGTGATATTATGTTAGCTAGTGCTTCAAATGCGATTGTAATAGGATTTAATGTAAGACCTACAACTTCAGCTATAGATGTTTCAAAAAGAGAGAATGTTGATGTAAGAAGTTATAGAATAATCTATAACGCAATCGAAGATATTGAAGCAGCAATTAAAGGTATGCTTGATCCTGAATTTAAAGAAGTAACTATAGGAAGAGCGGAAATTAGAGCTATCTTCAAAGTACCGAACATTGGTAATGTAGCTGGAATTTATGTGCAAAATGGGAAAATAACTAGAAACTCCCACGTAAGATTATTAAGAGACAATATTGTTGTTCACGAAGGAGAAATATCCTCCCTTAAAAGATTTAAAGATGATGTAAAAGAAATTGCTACTGGATATGAAGGTGGTTTAGGAATAGAAAATTATAATGACATCAAAGAGGGAGATGTTATTGAAGCTTACGTAATGCAAGAAGTGTCTAGATAAGGAAGGTGAACTTAAATGAGTTCAAAGCGACAAGCAAGAATATCAGAGGAAATTAAAAAGGTTGTAAGTAAACTAATTACTAAAGAATTAAAAGATCCTGGAATATCATCACTTACTAGTATAACTGAAGTAGAAGTTACAGGAGACCTTAGATATGCAAAGATTTATATTTCAGTACTAGGTAATGATAAAGATAGGGATAGTACAATAAAAGCTTTAGAAAGAGCAAGTGGTTTTATCAGAAAAGAAATTGGAAATAGAATAAAACTTAGATATACTCCAGAACCAGTATTTTATTCTGATAATTCGATAGAAAATGGTATATATATATCAAAGTTAATTGATAAAGTACAAAAAGAAAGAGAAGAAGATGATGAATAATTCTTTTAAAAGTAAAGTAAAAAGAGTTAAAGAGAAAATTGAAAATAGCAAAAGAATTGGATTAATATCCCATATCCAACCTGATGGAGATAGCATAGGATCTCTGTTAGGTTTTGGATTGGCATTAAAAAAGGAATATAAAAATATAGACTTTATTGCTTCAGATAAGATTGGAAAACAATTTAGTTTTTTACCAGGAATCGATTTATTATCAGAAAAAGATATTGAGGATTATGATTTAATAATAACATTAGATAGTAGTGATATGTATCGAATAGGAGAATATAAAGAGATACTTGAAAAAAAAGATACTTTTATTATAAATATAGACCATCATATAAGTAATACATCCTATGGGGATATTAATATAGTAAATCCTGATGCAAGTTCAACAGGAGAGATAATTTATGAAATTCTTAATACACTTAATATTGACATAGACAAAGATATTGCAACATGCTTATATGTTTCTATATCTACAGATACAGGAAGTTTTAAATATGATTCAACTACATCAAGGACTCATATTGTAATATCAGACTTATTAGATAAAGGAGTCAATATTAATGATATTACGATAAACTTATATCAAAATAGGTCACTGCAAAAGACTAAGTTGTTTATATTAGCAATAGAAACTTTAGAACTTTTAAGTGATAATAAGTTTGCTATTGTAAAAGTAACACAAGAAATGCTTAAAGATACTGATACTACAATAAAAGATATAGATGGATTAGTTGAATTTGCAAGAGATATAGAAACAGTTGAAGTGGCTTGTGTTTTAAAGGAATTAAAGGATAATGAAATAAAGATAGGTTTAAGGTCTAAAGAATATATTGATGTATCTGAAATTGCTGTTAAATTTAATGGTGGTGGGCACAAGAAAGCTTCTGGATGCACTATAAAAGATAATATAGATAAAGCAAAACAAATGATAATAGATGAAATACAAAAACATTTAGGGTGATTAAATGAATGGATTACTTAATATATTAAAACCTTCAGGAACAACTAGTTTTGATGTAGTTAGATTTATAAAGAAAACTTTAGATATAAAAAAAGTAGGACATACTGGAACATTGGACCCTAATGCTTCAGGGGTCCTACCTATTTGTTTAGGTAAGGCAACTAAGTTATCTAATTATTTAATGAATAATAAGAAAACCTATAGAGCGGAGTTAACCTTAGGTGCTAAAACTGATACACAAGATAAGTTTGGTAAAGTACTAGATAGAAAAGATATTAAAGTAACAGAGGATGAAATAAAGAAAGTTTTTAAAGAATTTAAAGGTGAGATTGATCAAATTCCCCCAATGTTTTCAGCTCTTAAACATAAAGGAAAAAAACTTTATGAATTGGCAAGACAAGGTAAGGAAATAGAGAGAAAGCCTAGAAAAATACAAATTTATGATCTTAATATTATAAGAATAAAAGAAGAAAAAGTTTTATTTGATGTAGTTTGTTCGAAAGGAACATATGTTAGAACGCTTTGTAATGACATAGGAGAAAAGTTAGCTACATATGGATATATGTCGTTTTTATTAAGAACAGAAACAGGTATTTTTAATATAAAAGATTCCTATACAGTAGAAGAAATAAAAAAATTGGTTTTGAAAGATGAAATAAATAAAGCATTAAAACCTTTAGATTATCCCTTAAAACGTTACAAAAGCATATATTTAGAGGATAAGTTTTATAAAAAGATATCTAATGGTGTCAAAATCCCATTAGATGAGTTTACAAATAAAAAACTTAAGTTTGATGAATTCTACACTGTATATTGTAATGATAAATTTATAGGTATAGGAATTATAATTAAAAAAGAAAACATAAAATATTTAAAAATACAGAAATTATTTCTGTAAAGGGGATAGTTATGGAAGTTATTAAAAATGAAGACAAAATTATGGATAAACAAACGGCTGTAGCATTAGGGAGCTTCGATGGTTTACATAAAGGTCATAAAGAGTTGATTAATACTTTAAAGTTAAACGCAGAAAAAAGAGATTTAAAGACTGGTGTCTTCACCTTTATTAATCATCCTGCAAAGATTATAAACGAAAAAAGTTTCCCAAAACTTATTTCGGATAATGATTTGAAAATACAGATATTAAATGATTTTGGGGTTGAATTTATATATATGCTTGATTTTAACAAATCATTTATGAAAATGACTCCTGAAGAGTTTGTTAAAAATATTTTAGTTGAAAGATTAAAAGCTAAATTAATATGTGTAGGATTTAATTATAGATTTGGAAAAAAAGGACTAGGAGATACAAAAAAGTTAAATGAACTAGGTAAAAGATATGGTTTTGAAGTAATAGTAATACCACCAGTTAGAGAAAATAAAAATATAGTAAGTAGTACTTATATTAGAAGTTTGTTAACTGAAGGACATATAAAAGAGGCTAATGAGTTATTAGAAAGAAATTATAGCCTTAAAGGAAAGGTAGTAAAGGGAAAAGGTATAGGTAAAGAATTAGGATTCCCAACTGCTAATCTAAGCGTAAATAATAAATATTTAATACCAAAACCTGGTGTGTATAAAACATATACAGTAATTAATGACAAGAGGTATTTAAGCGTTACTAGTATTGGTAAAAATCCTACGTTTAACAATAATAATCTTTCAGTTGAGACACATATTTTAGATTTTAATAAAAATTTATATAATAAAACTATTAAGATTGAGTTTTTACAATTCTTAAGGGGAGTAATAAAATTTAAGAATAAAGATCAACTCATAACACAAGTAGATAAGGATATTAAAAGTATATTAAATTAAATATTTACAAAGGAATTACTTTATGGTAAAATATACTTTGTTAAGCTATTCCATTTGCTACGTATTTCGTATCCTCGGCGATTTACTTGGCTTTTGGAGAATAAAAAAACTAAGGAGGGTATTTACAATGTTAAACAAAGAAAAGAAAGAAGAGATAATTCAAGAATATAAGCTACATGAAGGTGATACAGGATCACCAGAAGTACAGGTAGCTATATTAACAGAAAGAATCAACGAATTAAATGGCCATTTAAAAACTCATAAGAAAGATTTTCACTCAAGAAGAGGTTTATTAAAAATGGTTGGTAAGAGAAGAGGTTTACTTAATTACCTAAAGAAAAACGATATAGAAAGATATCGTGAATTAATTAAAAAATTAGGCTTAAGAAAATAATTAGAGCGGGGATACCCGCTCTATTGTTTTATATGCAGTATAAGGATTAAATTTTTAATAAAGGTTATAATACTTATTAAAGTAAGTATACATTACGAGGAGGTTAAATATGGAAAGAGTTTTTGAATATAACTTAGCCGGAAAAAAATTAAAAGTAACAACCGGTAAAGTTTGTGAACAAGCTGGTGGATCATGCATATTAGAATATGGGGAGACAGTAGTTTTAGTTAATGCTACAGCTTCTGATAGTCCAAGGGAAGGAATTGATTTTTTCCCACTAAGCGTTGATTTTGAAGAAAAATTATATTCAGTTGGTAAAATACCTGGAGGATTTATTAAAAGAGAAGGTAAGCCAAGTGAGAAGGCAATACTTACTTCAAGATTAATAGATAGACCTATAAGACCACTATTCCCTAAGGGTTATAGAAATGATGTACAGGTTATTGCTACTGCTTTATCTGTAGACCAAGATTGTCCACCAGATATAGTTGCGATGATAGGATCTTCTATTGCTTTAAGTATTTCAGATATACCTTTTGCAGGGCCTACAGGAGCAGCATTAGTAGGATTAGTAGATGGAGAGTTAGTAGTTAACCCAGATAATGAACAAAGAGAAAAGTCAGATCTACATCTAGTTGTTGCAGGAACAGAGGAAGCTGTAATGATGGTAGAAGCTGGTGCAAATGAAGTATCTGAAGAGACTATGCTTAATGGTATTTTAAAAGCCCATGAAGAAATTCAAGGTATTTGTAGATTCATTAAAGAAGTTGTTTCTGAGATAGGGAAAGAAAAGCAAGAGGTAGAATTATTTAAAGTTAATGAAGATATAGAAAAAGAAGTTAGAGACTATGTAACAGAAAAAATGGTAAAAGCAATACAAACATTTGATAAACAAGAAAGAAAAGAAAATATGGATAAAGTTAAGGAAGAAGCTACAGAATACTTCTTAGAAAAGTATCCAGAGAATGGAAAAGATATTGGAGAAACACTTTATTCTATAACTAAAGAACAAGTTAGAAATTTAATTTCAGAAAAAGGCATTAGACCTGATAATAGAAAACTAGATGAAATTAGACCTATATCAAATGAAGTAGGGTTATTGCCAAGAACTCATGGTTCAGGACTATTTACAAGGGGTCAAACGCAGGTTATGACTGTAGCCACTCTAGGAGCTGCTGCCGATGTCCAAATTATCGATGGTTTATCTGAAGAGGAAGCTAAAAGATATATGCACCATTACAATTTCCCACCATATAGTGTTGGAGAGACTAGATTCTTAAGAGGACCTGGTAGAAGAGAAATAGGGCATGGTGCGTTAGCAGAAAGAGCATTAGAGCCAGTATTACCTACTCAAGAAGAATTTCCTTATACTATTAGATTAGTATCTGAAGTATTAAGTTCAAATGGTTCAACATCTCAAGCAAGTGTATGTGGTAGTACATTAGCTTTATTAGATGCAGGTGTACCAATTAAAAAGAGTGTAGCAGGGATTGCTATGGGATTAATAAAGTCAGAAGATAATGTTTCAGTATTAACTGACATACAAGGTATGGAAGACTTCCTTGGAGATATGGACTTTAAAGTAGCAGGAACAAAGGATGGTATAACTGCTATACAAATGGATATAAAAATTGCTGGTATAGGAAAAGCAATATTAACTAAAGCTCTTGCTCAAGCTAAAGAAGGTAGATTTTATATACTTGATAAAATGAATTCAGTAATCGATAGTCCTAGTGAAATGTCTCCTTATTCACCTAGAATAATCACATTACAAGTTAAGCCAGATAAAATAAGAGATATTATTGGACCTGGTGGAAAAACAATTAATAGAATTATTGATGAAACTGATGTTAAAATAGATACACATGACGATGGAAAGATATTAATATTATCTAGTGATATGGCTAAAGGTGAAAAAGCTAAAAAGATGATAGAAGATATAGTAAAAGAAGTAGAAGTTGGAGAAATATATCTAGGTAAGGTTGTTAGAATAGTGCCTTTCGGAGCTTTTGTTGAAGTATTGCCTGGTAAAGAAGGATTAGTACATATCTCTAATATAGCTAAAGAAAGAATAGATAAAGTTGAAGATGTGCTTTCAGTTGGAGATGAAATATTAGTTAAAGTTATTAAAATAGATAAACAGGGTAGAATTAATTTATCTAGAAAAGATGCTTTACCAGAAGAAAAGGAAGAAGAATAAAGACATAAACCTAAATTTGGTTTATGTCTTTTTTTTATTTATAGATTATATTTAAATAATAATTGAATATAAATATTATAATAAGATATTTATTGGAGGGATAAGGGATTATGAAAATTTTTTATATTAAATATAAGACTTTATACAAAATTATAATTATTTGTATTCTTTTAGTAACAATTTTGGGGTTAACATATATTTATAATAAAAAGACTGTAAATACTTTTAATAATAAAGATGTATATTATAAAGGAAATGTGGATGAGAAAATTATAGCCTTTACTTGTAATATAGATTGGGGAAATGAATATATTCCTAAAATGTTAGATATATTTGAAAAAAATAATATTAAAATAACTTTTTTTCCTACAGGTAGGTGGGCAGATAAAAATAGGGCTCTAATTAAATTAATCAGTGCCAGGGGACATGAAATTGGAAATCATGGATACTACCATAAAGACTATAGTAAACTTAGTTACAATGGCAATAAAAAAGAGATATATCAAACTGATATTCTATTAAAAGAGATTACTAATACTACACCTAAATATTTTGCTCCACCTGCAGGTGCTTATAATAAAAATACTATAAAAGCTGCTAATGATTTAAATTATAAAATTATTATGTGGTCTATTGATACTATAGATTGGCGAAAGGATAGTACAAGTGATAAAATAACCAATAGAGTAATTAAAAAAGCTAATAATTCAGCTATAGTACTTATGCATCCTAAGGAACAAACAGTAAAAGCTTTACCTTCTATTATAAAGATACTTAAACAGAAGGGATATGAGATAGGAAGAGTTTCAGATGTTATTATTAATAATTGAACTTGAAAGTTTTATTATTCTATTCTATAATAAACTAGAACTAATTAGTAAATTTTACTAGGAGGAAATTATGTATAATAAATTTATTTTAAAGAATGGAATAAGAGTTGTTACAGAAAATATTCCCCATGTTAAATCTGTTTCCATAGGAATTTGGATTGAAACAGGATCAAGACATGAAGATCAAACCAATAATGGGGTTTCACATTTTATAGAACATATGCTCTTTAAGGGTACAAAAATAAGAAGCGCAAAAGAAATTGCTGAAAGTATAGATAATATAGGTGGACAATTAAATGCTTTTACTAGTAAGGAATGTACTTGTTTTTATGCAAAAGTCCTTGATAACCATTTACCTATTGCTATAGAAGTATTATGTGATATGTTATTTAATTCAAAATTTGATGATAATGATATAACTAAGGAAAAGAGTGTTGTTATTGAAGAAATAAATATGTATGAGGATTCTCCAGAAGAAATTGCCCATGAATTATTATCTAAAACCTTATTTGACGATCATCCTCTGGCATATCCAATACTAGGTAAATCAGAAATATTAAAACAATTGAAACAAAAGGAAATTTTAGATTATCTACATAAGCATTATACTCCAGAAAATATAGTTATTTCTGTTGCGGGAAATATTGATATAAAAAACACTTATAAAATGTTAGAAAACAAATTTGGACATTGGAATTCAAATAAAATAGAAAAAGAAGAACAAAAATTACCATTAATTAAACAAAGAATAACTAGTAGGCTAAAAAGTACTGAACAATTACATTTATGTCTTGGTATGGAAGGAATACCCCAAGGAAAAAGTGATTTATATTCATTACTTGTATTGAATAACATATTTGGCGGAAGTATGAGTTCTAGGTTATTTCAAAAGATAAGAGAGGATAGAGGGTTAGTATACTCTATTTATTCATATCCATCATCATATAAGGATATAGGTACATATACAATTTATGCAGGATTAAATCCGAACCAAATAGGAGTCGTATCAAAATTGATTAATGAAGAACTGAATTTTATTAAGAAAAATCCATTAAGTGAAACTTCTATTAATAAAGCTAAAGAACAACTTAAAGGAAATTATACCCTTGGTTTAGAAAGTACTTCTAGTAGAATGACATCTTTAGGAAAGTCTGAGTTATTATTAGGCAAAATATATTCACCAAAAGAAATACTAGAAAAAATAGATAAGGTAAATGTTACTAGTGTTGCAAATATAGTTGATAGAGTATTTAACAATGATAAAATGAATATTTCATATGTAGGGAATATAAAGGAAGAAGAAAAAACTAATAATAGACTTAGAAGTATATTCTTTTAATGAATATACTTTTTTTATAAAAAATATCATATGTAATTTCATCATAAATGATAATGAATAATTAATAAATTCTTCTAATATTATATTATATAAACTTATAAGGAGGATTATTAAATGAGATTACATAAGCTAGGTGGTAAAGAAATTGTTAATTTGAATGATGGAGGAAGACTAGGGGTAATTGCAGATTCAGATTTGATAATAGATGAGAAAACAGGGAAAATTTTAGCCCTTTTAGTACCTGATAATCGCAGTCAAATAAGCCTTTTTAAAGATCGATCTGAAATAGAAATTCCTTGGGAATTAGTTAGAAAAATAGGTAATGATATGATAATAATTGAATTAGATGAAAAAGCAAGAAATACCCGTAAATATAATTTATAGTTCACATACCTAAATTTACTGAATATAATAGTATTAGATTTATTTTTCAGTATTTCTCCTAGGGGTGAATATATGGATATTATAGTTCAAAAGTTTGGAGGAACTTCATTAGCAAATGAAAATAATAGAATAAAAGCTACAAATAAAATTATTAATAAGTATAATGAAGGGATAATTCCTGTAGTTGTTGTTTCAGCAATAGGTAGATTAGGTAGTCCCTATTCAACAGATACTTTACTATCTCTTGTAAATAATAAAAAGTTAAGTACTAGAGACTTGGATTTATTAATATCTTGTGGCGAAGTGATATCAGCAATAGTATTAGCAAATTTATTAAATGAAAAAGGTTATAATACAACAGTATTAACAGGCTTTCAAGCAGGAATAATAACTGATGATAATTTTAACAAGGCTAAAGTTATAAAGGTAAATAAACAAAAACTTTTAAACAATATAAAAGAAAATAATATAACTATAGTTGCTGGATTTCAAGGAGCTACAGAGGAAGGTGAAATAACAACATTAGGTCGAGGAGGAAGTGACACTTCTGCCTTAATTCTTGGAGAGGCTCTTAAATGTAAAACTGTAGAAATTTATACTGATGTAAATGGTATAATGACCGCAGACCCAAGAATAGTAACTAATGCCAAAACAATTAAAGAAATTTCATATAGTGAGCTATATCAATTAGCAGAGGATGGAGCTAAAGTAATACATCCTAGAGCTGTAGAAGTAGCTCAAAGAAGTAAAATTAAAATTAAGATTAAAAACACATTAAATGAGTGTGCAGGTACATTAGTAACTACTGAAAACGAAATGAAAAAAAATAATAGTATTATTGAAGCTATTACTTACAAAAATAAAAGAGCACAAGTTATAATTAAAGATAACAACAAAAAGATCAATGAACTAATGGAAGAATTGACTAACAAGAATATAAGTATTGATTTAATTAACTTTTTTATTGATAAAAAGGTATTTACTATTGATGAAAGTGACTTAAAATTAATTCAAGAAATATTAACATTTAAAAATTATAACTTTGAAATTGTAAAAGATTGTACAAAGTTAAGTATCATAGGTCATAACATGATGGGTTTACCTGGAGTTATGGCTAAGATTGTTAATATTTTATATACAGCTGGCATTGAAATATTGCAAACTTCAGATTCACATATGACTATATGGTGTTTAATCAAAAACAATGATACTAAAAAAGCGGTTCAATTACTTCATAATCACTTTTTATTAAAAAAGTAGACTTTGGTCTACTTTTTTAATTTATAAAATTTAATAATTTTACATAATATAAGTTTCTTAGTAAAAAATAATATAAGAAATCAATTTGAGAAATTTAAGGAGTGAAAATATGAATAATAATTATCCTCAAAATGAATTTGGTTATTTCATTAATAAAATACCTACAAATCCACCAAATAATGATGATGGAGGTAAGAGAAAACCTAATAAAAAACCTAAAGTAAGCAATAAAAAGCTTGAGAACTTAACAAATTTAGGTAATCCAAACTTACCTTCACCTCCAAAGGATATACATTTTTTATCTATAATTGGACAAATAGAGGGGCATATTGTCTCACCTCCACAGAAAAAAGCTACTAAATATGAACATATAATGCCTCAATTACTAGCTGTGGAAAGAGATCCTAATATAAAAGGTCTACTAGTTATACTTAACACAGTAGGTGGAGATGTAGAAGCAGGTTTAGCTTTGTCTGAAATGATTAATAGTATAAGCAAACCAAAAGTTTCTTTAGTATTAGGTGGTGGTCATAGTATTGGTATACCATTAGCAACATCAGCAGATTATTCATTTATTGTTCCAACTGCTTCTATGACCCTACATCCTGTAAGAATGAAAGGGTTGGTTATAGGCGTACCTCAGACCTTTAGATATTTTCAAAAAATGCAACAAAGAATATTAAATTTTATTTTAAGAACTTCAAGGATAGAAAAGGAAAAATTGCAAAGCTTAATGTATGCTACAGACGAGATAGCCAATGATGTAGGTACAATTTTAATAGGAGAAGAGGCTGTAAATTCAGGGCTAATTCATGAAGTTGGAGGATTAAATAGCGCTATTGATAAACTAAATTCGATGATAAATAGTAATAAGGAAGCGTAAAATTAAATAGTATAAATAATTAAATTGTGTTATAATTACTTCAGTAAAAGTGTTAATGTCATACATTAACACTTTATAATTTTTTTGGGGGGATTTAGAAGTGACAATAATTGAATCAATAATATTAGGGATTTTACAAGGTATCACAGAATTTTTACCTATTAGCAGTTCAGGACATCTAGTTTTACTAAATAAAATATTAGGAATAGAAGAAGGTACTTTATTTTCAACTGTAATGTTACATTTTGGTTCTTTAATTTCTATATTTATTGTTTACTTTAAGGATATAGTAAATATTATTAAAGAATTCATTATATTAGTGATAGACACTTTAAAAAATAAAAGAATTAAATTGGATAATGAGTATAAAATTTTAGGTGTAATGATAATAATAGGTAGTATCCCTACAGGTTTTATGGGAATATTTCTAGAAGATTACTTTGAAGGATTATATTCATCTTTGTTTACAATAAGCATTGCCTTCTTAGTAACGGGTATATTATTAATGTTAGCAGAGAAATTAGCCTCTGGTAAAAAGAAGGCTAGGAACATGACAGTACTAGATGCAATCATAATAGGAATATTTCAAGGATTTGCTATAACACCAGGAATTTCTAGATCAGGTTCTACTATAGTTGGTGGGTTATTTAGAGGATTAGATAAGAAATTAGCAACTAAATTTTCTTTTTTACTTGCATTACCAGCAATTTTTGGTGCTACTTTAAAAAAGTTAATTGATGCATTTTCTCTAACATCTAATACTGCTATTACATTTCCTATAATATTAGGCACCATTGTTTCAGCAGTAACAGGTATATTTGCCATTAAAGTATTAATAAAATTACTAGAGAAAAAGAAATTGCACTATTTCTCATATTACTTATGGATATTAGGTTTAGTATTATTAGCTATCCAATTATTTGAATAAAAGTTTTGTTTAAAGGATTTTACATCTTTTTGACGAATAATTTTTTTGAGGTGGTAAAATATGTCCAAAAAAAGAAAAAGAAAAACAAAAAAATCTAATGAAATAAATAAAGAAATTATTAGTATCATTACTATAGCTATTGGTATTTTTTTTATTGTAAGTTTAAGAAGTAATTCTGTGGGATTTGTTGGAGATATAATTAAATTAAGATTTGGTCAATTGTTTGGTTTAGGCAGTAATATAATACCATTTATTATATTGGCTATTGGCATATCTTATTCAATTGATAAAGTTGAAATAAATGACAAAAAGAAGCTAATATCAATTTTTATAATTTTTGTTGGTCTGATAACCATATTTGATATAATTGAAGTTGGTTATATTACAAATTTCCTAGATAGAGTTGATTTATCACTAGAAAATGGAATATATTCTAAAGGTGGCGGGTTACTAGGGACGTTGATTGCTTATATCGTTATTAAATTATTTGGCAATGTAGGTTCATATATAGTAATAATTTCAGCGATGGTGGTTTCTTTATTACTAGTTACTAATGTAAGTGTAGTAAAACTAATAACAGTTTTTTATAAGAAAATAATAAATATGCTTAAAATATCTTTAATATCAATTAAAGAATTTGTATATATTTCTTCTGAAGAAACTAAAAAGAAAGAAAAAAACAAAGATTCATTTAAAAATAAGACAAAGAAAAATACAATTAAAAAAGAAAAACAAGAGGAAATTAACGAAAAAATAAAAATACTTGATTATACTAAACAAGATGAAAATAAAGATAATAATACATCAAAAATAAAAAAAGATAAAGATATTGAAAATAAAAGAGAAGAACCAAAAGAAGTTAAACAAGAAAACTTTAAGGATATTAAAGTATCGACAACTGAAAATTATGAAGAATATAAATTTCCTAGTTTAGATATTTTAAGTATGGAGAAAAATAATAATAAACCAAATGAAAAGAAATTAATATTAAAAAATGCAAATAAATTAGAAGATGTATTAAATAATTTTGGCATAAAAGCTGAAGTAAAGCAAATTAGTAAGGGGCCTACAATAACAAGATATGAGCTGCAACCGGCTCCTGGTATTAAAGTAAGTAGAATAGTTAATTTATCAGATGATATAGCATTAGGATTAGCAGCCTCTGATATAAGAATAGAGGCGCCAATACCTGGAAAAGCAGCTATTGGTATAGAGGTTCCTAATACAAATAAAATTAATGTTCGTTTAAGAGAAGTATTAGAGACTAAGGAATATAAAAAATTAGATAGTAAACTAGCATTTGCATTAGGAAAAGATATTGCTGGTAAACCTATAATAGAAAATATTGAAAAAATGCCCCATTTACTAATTGCAGGTGCTACAGGGTCAGGAAAAAGTGTTTGTGTTAATACTCTTATAGCAAGTATATTATATAAAGCTAGACCTGATGAAGTTAAATTACTTATGATTGATCCTAAAGTAGTAGAATTAAGTATATATAATGGTATACCACATTTACTAATTCCTGTTGTAACAGATCCGAAAAAAGCCTCTGGTGCTTTAAATTGGGCAGTACAAGAAATGACTAAAAGATATAATTTATTCGCAAAAACAGGAGTAAGGGACTTTACAGGATATAATAAAAAGATTGAAAATGATAAAGAGAATGATAAGTTACCACAACTAGTAATAATAATAGATGAGCTAGCCGATTTAATGATGGTATCACCATCGGAAGTAGAGGATAGTATTTGCAGGTTAGCACAGATGGCTAGAGCTGCAGGAATTCATTTAATAGTAGCTACTCAACGTCCATCTGTAGACGTTATAACTGGTACTATTAAAGCTAATATACCATCAAGATTATCTTTTGCAGTTTCATCCCAAGCAGACTCTAGAACAATTTTAGATATGGGAGGAGCTGAAAAATTATTAGGAAAAGGGGATATGCTCTTTTACCCGGTAGAGGCATCTAAGCCTAAGCGTATACAAGGAGCTTTTATAGATGAAAAGGAAGTCGATAAAATAGTTGAGTTTTTAAAAGAACAAAAGAGCGCTAATTATAAAGAAGAAATAATTAATGATATAGAAAGTGATGTTAATACTAATACAGATGACTGTGATGAATTGTTAGCAGATGCTATAAACTTAGTAGTAGAAGAAGGACAGGCATCTATTTCCTACCTTCAAAGAAAACTAAGAATAGGATATGCTAGAGCGGCTAGATTAGTTGATGACATGGAAGAAAGAGGTATCGTTGGTGGGTATGAAGGTAGCAAACCAAGAAAGGTGTTAATATCTAAAGAAGAATTAGAAGCTAACTAAACAGTATGATATGGGAGTAGATTTTAAATGATAAAAGAAATTGACTTAGAAGAAATAATAGACCGGGAAGATATAATTTTTATAGACGTAAGAAGTGAAAAAGAGTTTGATGAAGATACTATACCAGGAGCAGTTAATTTACCAATTTTAAAAAATAAAGAACGGGAATATGTTGGTTATTTATATAAACAAGTAGATAAGGAAAAAGCAAAGGAACTAGGACTTAAGTATGCCTCTGAAAAATTACCAGACCTTTATAAAAGAGCTAAACAGATTGTGGATTCAGATAAAAAAATAGCTTTATTTTGTTATAGAGGGGGCATGAGAAGTAGTTCTGTAGCAAATGTTTTAAATATAATGGGTATAGATAATTATTTAATTAAAGGTGGCTATAAAAGTTATAGAAAAAAAGTTGTTGAAGATTTAAAAAAATATGAAAATGAGTTTAATTATATTGTTTTACATGGATATACAGGAGTAGGTAAAACAAAAATTCTAAATAAGTTAGAAGATATAAACGAACCGATAATAGACCTTGAGGGACTTGCTAATAATAGTGGGTCAGTATTTGGAGATATAGCTTTTAAGGAAGTTTCTTCTACACAAAAAAGATTTGAATCTTTATTATTAAAAAACTTAAAATCTATAAATAGGAATTATGTAGTCTTAGAAAGTGAAAGTAAAAGAATAGGAAGAATAATGCTACCTGATTTTCTATATGAAAACATGCAAAATGGATATCATGTATTAATAGAAACTAATCTTGATAATAGGATAGAAAATATATTAGATGATTATGTAGGTAAAACTAATTTTAATAAAAATAGATTAATAAGTGCCGTTGAGAAATTAAGAAAAAGATTAGGTAATGATATTGTGGATAAATTAATTAAAAATATTGAAAATAATGATTACAAACCTACAATTAAAACTCTAATGCTAGATTATTACGATCCTTTATATAAGTATTCAATTGATAAAGTAGATAACTATGATAAAATAATAAGGTATGACACTTTAGATGAAGCAGTAAAAGAAGTTAAAAAGTTTTCAAAGACAGTTTAATGAGAGGAGATAATAATGAAATACAAAGTAGCTAATATTTCATTGGGATGTTCTAAAAATTTAGTTGACTCAGAAATCTTATTAGGAATTCTTAATGAAAAAAAATATGAAATTACAAACGAAATTAATGAAGCAAATATTATAATAATAAATACTTGTGGATTTATAAATGACGCTAAAGAAGAATCTATTAACACTATTTTAGAGTTAAGTGAATATAAAAAAGAAGGAAATTGTAAAGCTTTAATTGTAGCAGGATGTTTAGCAGAACGTTACAAGGAAGAACTTATGAAAGAAATGCCAGAAATTGATGGGATTATAGGTACAGGTAATTTAAAAGACATTGAAGAAGTTATATCAAGTTGTTTAAAAGGTCAAAACATATTGAAAGTAGGTAATACTGATTCTGAGTATATAGAAAATTCTTCTAGAGTTTTAACTGAAAGTTCTTATATGACATATTTAAAAATAGCAGAGGGATGTAACAACTTTTGTACCTACTGTATAATTCCTAAAGTTAGAGGAAGATATAGAAGTAGAAATATGGACTCTATAATTGCAGAGGCTAAAAAGCTAGCAAAATCTGGGATTAAGGAATTAATATTAATAGCACAAGATACATCTAAGTATGGTTATGATCTTTATAATGAATATAAACTACCTGAACTTTTAGATAGATTAAATGATATAGAAGGATTAAAATGGATAAGAATCCTTTATTTATATCCAGATAATTTAACTGATGAAATAATTAGTAGCATAAAACGTAATGATAAAGTTGTAAATTATGTAGATATCCCAATACAGCATATAAACGATAATGTATTAAAACGTATGAATAGAAACACCAATAAATCCGAGATAGTTAAATTGATAAATAAATTAAGAAAAGAAATTAATAATATTACTATAAGGACAACTTTAATAGTTGGTTTTCCAGGGGAAACTGAGGAAGAATTTAATGAGTTATACGATTTTGTAAAGGAAACTAAATTTGATAAACTAGGTGTATTTACTTATTCTAGAGAGGAGGATACACCGGCGTATAAAATGCCTAATCAAATAGATGAAAATATAAAAGAACAAAGACAGAAAAAAATTATGGAATTACAAAGAGAGATATCAACTGAAAAAACATCAGATAAAGTTGGAAAAGTGTACACCGTAATTATAGATGAAGTAATACCTAATGAAAATGTTTATATTGGAAGAACTTATATGGATGGCCCTGAAATTGATGGAGTAGTATATGTTTCTTCTGATAATAACCTTAATATAGGAGATTTCATAAAGGTTAAGATTACAGAGCATCTAGATTATGACCTTAAAGGAGAGGTAGTATATGAACTTAGCTAATAAATTAACTATTATAAGGATTTTTTTAATACCAATATTTATGATGTTTTTAATATTTGAAATACCTAATGGACAATATATAGCTGCTGTAATTTTTATTATAGCAGCTATAACAGATGGTTTAGATGGTTATATAGCTAGAAGTAGGAATCTTGTAACTAAGTTTGGTAAGTTTATGGACCCTTTAGCTGATAAACTTTTAGTATCAGCAGCTTTAATATCGTTAGTAGAGCTAGATAAAATACCTGCTTGGATTGTAATTATAATAATAGCTAGAGAATTTGCTATAACTGGATTAAGAGTATTAGCTGCATCTGAAGGAATAACAATAGCAGCAAGTAAATGGGGTAAACTTAAAACAATAACCCAAATAATAGCAATAGTTTCTTTATTAATAAATAATTATCCATTTAATTTACTAAGCTTCCCTTTTAGTACAATTGCCATTTATCTAGCAGTGATTTTCACTTTAATATCAGGATTTGAATATATATATGTAAATAGAAAAGTATTTAGTACAAATCAATAACAGAGGTGTCGTTTGTTATGAAAGCAGAAATCATAAATGTGGGTACAGAATTACTATTAGGAGATATAATAAATTCTAACTCAAATTACCTTTCTAAAGAACTTGCAAAATTAGGTATAGATGTTTATTATCACACAACTGTTGGTGATAATAAAGAAAGGTTAAAAAGTGTATTAAATAACTCCTTAAAGAGATCAGAACTATTAATTTTTACAGGAGGCTTAGGACCTACTACAGATGATATAACAAAAGAGATTATTTTTTCTACTTTAAATAAAAAAATGATTTTAGATGAAAATATATTAAAGGGATTAAAAACTTATTTTGAAAGTAGAAAAATTACCATGACCGATAATAATAAAAAGCAAGCATATATACCAGAAGGATGTAAGGTGTTACAAAATGATATAGGAACAGCTCCAGGTATATATTATAAAGATGAAAAACATAATATAGTTTTACTTCCAGGTCCCCCTAGGGAATTAAAAATAATGTTTGAAAATCATTTGAAACCAATATTAAAAAAAGAAACTAAACATATAATTAAATCTAAAACTATAAAACTAATAGGAATAGGAGAATCTTCTCTAGAATCAATAATTGAAGGTATTATACTGAAACAAGATAATCCTACTGTTGCTCTTTATGCAAAGGAGGGGCAAGTAGAAATAAGGGTAACTGCAAAATCAGAAAGTGATAAAAAAGCTGATGAGTTAATAAATAATTTAATAAATAAAATAAAACCTAGTATAAAAAATTTTGTTTTTAGTTATAATAATGAATCATTAGAAGAAGTTTTAATTGATTTATTAAAAAGTAAAGATTTAAAAATAGGTGTATGTGAATCATGTACTGGAGGTTTAATATCAAGTAAAATTACTTCTGTTGCTGGAGCATCTAAAGTATTTGATAGAGGTATAACTACTTATAGCAATCAAGCAAAAATAGATGAGTTAAAAGTATCTGTAGATACTCTTAAAAAATATGGTGCAGTTAGTAAAGAGACAGCATTAGAAATGGCTAAAGGATTATTAGAAAAAACAGATATAGATATATCTGTTTCTGTTACAGGCATAGCAGGTCCTGATGGAGGTACTAAAGATAAACCAGTAGGATTAGTATATATAGGTATAGCTTCATCAGATACAGTTTTGACTAAAGAATTAAAGTTAAATGGCACAAGAAAAAAGATACAAAATAAAACAGCAAATATTGCACTTAATGAAGTAAGAAGTTTTATAATAAAAACATTTGACCTATAAAATAAAATGTATTATAATTAAGTTAGAACATTTGTTCGTTAAAGAAAGGTAGGTGAAACCAGAGGAATCTGGTGACTTTTTATGGAAAAGAAAAAAGCTTTAGAAATGGCAATAAGTCAAATAGAAAAACAATTTGGAAAAGGTTCAATTATGAAATTAGGTGAAGACGCTAAGCAGAATGTAGAGTCTATTTCTACTGGGTCTCTTGAATTAGATATAGCTCTTGGTATTGGAGGCGTTCCTAGAGGTAGAATAGTTGAAGTATATGGACCTGAATCTTCAGGTAAAACAACAGTTGCTTTACATATGATAGCGGAAGCACAAAAAAATGGAGGTACAGCAGCTTTTGTAGATGCAGAGCACGCTTTAGATCCAAGTTATGCAAGAAATTTAGGAGTAGATACTGAAAATCTTATAGTATCTCAACCGGATACAGGTGAACAGGCATTAGAGATAACAGAAGCGTTAGTTAGAAGTGGAGCTGTTGATGTAATTGTTGTTGATTCAGTTGCAGCCTTAGTACCGAAAGCTGAAATTGAAGGTGAAATGGGAGATAGCCATGTAGGTTTACAAGCAAGATTAATGTCTCAGGCTTTAAGGAAATTAGCAGGAGCAATAAAGAAATCTAATACTACTGCAGTTTTTATAAATCAATTAAGAGAAAAGGTAGGAATTATGTTTGGTAATCCAGAAACTACCCCTGGAGGTAGAGCATTGAAGTTTTATTCTTCTGTAAGACTGGATGTAAGAAGAATAGAAACCTTAAAGCAAGGAGACGAAATGATAGGAAATAGAACTAGAGTTAAAGTAGTTAAAAATAAGGTAGCACCACCTTTTAAGAAAGCAGAATTTGATATAATGTATGGTACTGGTATTTCAAGAGAAAGTAATATACTAGATGCTGGAGTAAGAGATGAAATAATAAGAAAAGCTGGATCTTGGTATAGCTATGGCGATGATAAGTTAGGTCAAGGTAGGGAAAATGCTAAAGACTTTTTAAAAGAAAATACTAATATTGCTAATGAAATAGAATTACAAGTAAGACAGAAACACGGATTAGAAATAGAAGAAGAAGAAGAGAAAAGTGGAAGTAAAAATAAAAAGACAAAGAAAAAGACCTCCTAATTTAGGGTGGTCCTTTTCTTTATGTAAATAACAAAAAAAAGTTAAATGAACATTATAAAATACACCTTTTAAGTAATCTTCAAAATAATAGATGCACTTGACATATATACCAAAAAGTAATAAAATAATTACGAGTATCATAGATAAGTCTTTTGGCATGTAAGCTTCTACAAGATAATATGTAGAATCAAATAGGCCGGGTGACCTCGGTTTATATTTTTTAACTTTGTAATTGTATTAAAAAAAACGTAACTTGAAAAATGAATACCATTAAAGGAGGTGCATTGACATTAATAATATATTGTTAGCAGCAATAACCGCAGCAATTGGTATTCTAATAGGATTTTATATTAGAAAAATAGTTGCTGAAGCAAAAATTAAAAATGCAGAAGAAGAGGCTAAAAGGATAGTAGAAGAAGCAAAGAAAGAAGCTGAAACAACAAAGAAAGAGCATCTTATTGAAGGAAAAGAAGAAGTCCACAAAATGAGAAATGATTTTGAAAAGGAAAGTCGTGAAAGAAGAAATGAACTTCAAAGACTTGAAAGACGACTTGTCCATAAAGAAGAAGTCATAGATAGAAAGGGCGAATCTTTAGAAAGAAAGGAAGAAAACCTTAATAAGAGATCAAAAAAGTTAGAAAGAAAAGAAAAAGAAATTGATAATGTTCTTGATAAACAAACTCAAGAATTAGAAAGACTATCAGGACTTACATCTGAAGAAGCAAAAGAACTATTATTAAATGATATAAGAAAAGAAGTAAATCATGAAGCTGCTATTATGATTAAAGAAATTGAAAATAAAGCAAAAGTAGAAGCTGACAAAAAAGCAAGAGAAATAGTTACACATGCTATTCAAAAATGCGCTGCCGACCATGTTGCAGAAACGACAGTGTCTGTAGTTTCATTACCTAATGATGAAATGAAAGGTAGAATTATAGGTAGAGAAGGAAGAAATATTAGAACAATAGAAACTTTAACGGGTATAGACCTAATTATAGATGATACACCAGAAGCTGTAATACTTTCTGGATTTGATCCTATAAGAAGAGAAATAGCAAGAATTGCTTTAGAAAAATTAATATCAGATGGTAGAATACATCCAGCAAGGATAGAAGAAATGGTTGAAAAAGCAACAAAAGAAGTTGATAACTATATAAGAGAGGTTGGAGAACAAGCAACCTTTGATACGGGTATACATGGACTACATTCTGAGTTAGTAAGATTGTTGGGAAGACTTAAATTTAGAACAAGCTATGGTCAAAATGTTTTAAAACACTCAATAGAAGTTTCCCACTTAGCAAGTATCATGGCTGCTGAAATTGGAGCAGATGTTAAAATTGCTAAACGTGCTGGATTGTTACATGATCTTGGTAAATCAGTAGACCATGAGGTAGAAGGACCACATGTTACAATAGGAGTTGACTTATGTAAGAAGTATAGAGAAAGTAAAGCAGTAATACATGCAATAGAAGCACACCATGGAGATGTAGAGGCAAAATCAGTAGAAGCAGTTTTAGTCCAAGCAGCTGATGCTATATCTGCAGCAAGACCTGGTGCAAGAAGAGAAACATTAGAAGCATATATTAAACGATTAGAAAAGTTAGAAGAAATAGCTAATAGTTTTGATGGTGTTGAAAAGTCTTATGCTATACAGGCTGGTAGAGAAATAAGAATAATGGTTAAATCAGATGAAGTTAATGATTTAAATACAGTAAATATTGCTAGAGATATAGTTAAAAGAATAGAAGACGAACTAGATTATCCTGGACAAATAAAAGTCAATGTTATAAGGGAGACTAGAGCTATAGAATATGCTAAATAAGAGAAGTGAAAACTTCTCTTATTTTTATTTTTTTGGGAAAAAATTTCTCTAAAAAAAGGGTTTTTTTAAAATATATAGAATACCATATATAACGCAATAAAATATCAAATAATTTAAGGGGGCTATTTCAATGGATATATTAAAAGTATCAGCAAAATCAAGTCCAAATTCTGTTGCAGGAGCATTAGCAGGAGTACTTAGAGAAAAGGGTACTGCAGAAATTCAAGCAATAGGAGCAGGTGCATTAAATCAAGCAGTAAAAGCTGTAGCAATTGCTAGAGGATTTGTTGCTCCTAGTGGTGTCGATTTAATTTGTGTACCAGCATTCACTGACATTGAAATTGATGGTGAAGAGAGAACTGCTATTAAATTAATAGTAGAACCTAGATAAAGATAAAAAGCCTGCTTCTTGCAGGTTTTTTTATTGTATAAGAAAGTATAAATTTTTTTGATATAATAGAGTAGGTGAAAGTCAGATGATGTCTATACCACAGAATTTATGCAAACTATTTACAGTAAAAATATGGTTGCGCTTAAGGAGGTAACTATGGGTACTGGAATAATCAAAAAAATATTGATAGATCATTGGGATGAATTTTACGAACTTTATGATTAC
>VEND01000041.1 GCA_009711765.1 Bacillota bacterium
AACTTCCAGATGTTACCTAGACCGATTGCAGATCCAGCAGCGGCTGCTATAATACCTATCTTAGAACCGAAACTGTCTCTAGGTTGTAAATTATTATTATCCATATTACTCCCCCTTCAAAATTTTTATTTATTTAAATGCTAAAGCACTTAAATATCTAGTTTAATATTACTGATAGTGCATACTTTTTAATTTAGATGCTTTACAATAATTTGTAAGGCTTATTTCTTTTTTGTAACATCTTAAAAATTATTGTATCATAAAATTAAGAAAATTTGAACAATTTGTCGTAAATTATTCAAGAAAAGTTTTCGTTAATTAAATCACTAAAGCGAGGAATGTGTAAATGACTGGCTTTCGAGTGTTTTTGCATTATATGAAATATTCTGAATTTTTTAACTTTTGATGCTTTGTTTTGTAGCTTTTTCTTTTTTTTGATTTATGTATGGTTTAATCATTTAATCTATATTTATTTTTTGGTCTTCCTACCTTACCATATTCAAGTTCTAATATAACCTTATCTTCCCTTTCTAGATAATCTAAATACCTTCGAGCTGTTATTCTTGAAACACCTATCTTATCTGCAATTTCCTGAGCACTAAAGGCTTTATTATTCATACTTTTTATATAGTTTAGTACTTTCTGATATGTGTGTTTACTAAACCCTTTAATATCTTTTATATCTGAAGTTTCATCTGTAGTTTCTTTATTCAATGTATATTTATCTATAATATTTTGTTCTACTTTTTCTATATTCTCAAAATTTTTCAATCTATTTTTATACTGTAATAAAGCTTCTTTAAATCGATTAAACACAAAAGGTTTTATAAGATAATCTATAGCACCATATCTAAAAGCTTCTTCTACTGTATCCATGCTTTTATCTGCTGTTATAAGTATTACATCACTTTTTAAATCATTAGCTCTAATCCATTTTATAAGTTCTATACCCCTTCCTTGAGGGAAAAATATATCTAACAATATTAAATCAGGATTCCCCTTTAATATTGCATCTTTTGCATCTTCTATAGTATTTACACTTTCATATAGTGAAAATCCTTCTATCTTTTCTAAAAATCTTTGATTTATTTCACTAACCATCGGATCATCTTCTACTATAAGTACCTTTATCATATTAGTTTCTCCTTTCTTTAGGTATGAAAATATTCCATTCTGTCCCCTCATCTAGTTTAACATCTATTTTCCCTTTAGCATTGTCTACAATTTGCTTTACATTCCATAAACCATATCCTCTTTGTCCTGATTTAGTAGTTACACCCCTATTAAATATCTTCTCTTTTATTTCTTCACTTATACCTGGACCGTTATCTTTTATTCTTATATAAAGACCATCATCATTTGATTTGATTTTAACTGATATTTTTCCACCATTAAGTTTTACTAACTCATCAATTGCATTTTCTATTAAATTACCAATAACTGAACATATTTCATCCACAGTTATATTATATGGTAAACTTGTTATTTTTGAATCAGGGTCAATTACTAAATCTACTTTTGCCTCTTGAGCCTTATTATATTTAGCTAATAATATACCTGCTATATGGACATTTTTAATTTTATAATTTAAAGTTCCTAAAACCTCTTGACGTTGCTCAGATATATCTGATATATACTCAATTGCCTTATTATATTCCTCTAATTGAATTAAACCTGATATTGTATGAAGTTTATTCATAAACTCATGGTTTTGAGCCCTTAAATCATTAGTTATCTTCTTTATTCCTGTTAGTTCTTCTGCCATTTGCTTTACTTCTGTTAAGTCTTGAAAACTTGATACAACCCCTATAACATCTCCCTTATGATCTTGTAATAATGTATGACTACATAAAAGAGTTTTTCCTGGTTTAATTTTAATTTCTTCATTGTACAAAGATTTTTTAGTTTGTAAAACTTCTAATAATTGATCTGTATAATTTGAATTAAAATTTAATATACTTTTACCTTTATCTTTTTCTGATAAACCGAAAATTTCCTTAGCTGCTTTATTAAATAATATTATATCTCCCTCTTGATTAATAGCTAATATACCATTTTTCAAACTCTGTAAAATTAAGTTTCTTTCTCCTAATAAAAGAGCAATCTCTTTAGGTTCTAATCCAAATATTGTTTTCTTTATATTAAATGATAATAAATACGAAACTATAATTGCTATTATAAGACCTACCAGTAAGGTCATTTTAAAATTAAATATATGTGCTGATATCTCTTTATAGACAGTATCATTTAATAATCCTACTAATACAGCTCCAACCTGTTCTCCATTGTAATAGATAGGGGTGAAAGCCCTTATAGCTGAAATTAAAACATTTCTATCGGCAGATACATAGGATTCTCCATTTTCTAACACTCTTTTTTCTCCACCACTAATATATTTCTTTCCTAATGCCTTCTCATATGGATATGAATATTTTATCCCTTCCATATCCATAACAATAATATATTGAAATCTAGTTTTCTTACGAAAGCTTTCAATAACACCTTGTATATCATTATAATCTTTCTCAGTAGCTAAATTTCTTTGTATATTTTCCATAGAGGCAATAGTTACTGCTAAATCCATAGCATTATTTCCCATCTGATTTTCTACAGTATTTTTCACTTGTTCAAAATTTAAATATCCTATACCTCCGATAACAATAATAAGCATTATTGTCATATATAAAGTGATTTTATATTGTAATTTCAAATTCATCACCTCTATAAAAAATAAGGCATAACAATATGCCTTATGATTTAGTATTTAATTTTGCTTTACTTAAGGCTTCTTTTATAGCTTCTAATAATCCCTTACTTGTAAATGAAGCCCCCGATACAACGTTAACATCTGCACTATTAGCATCTATAACTCGCTTAGGTATCTTTTCATAAACTATATCGCTTAAACCTGGCATTTCCTGTTGGTCAGTAATTACTATATCCTTAATTTTATATTTATCAGTTACAACTTTTACTTTAATCTTTCCATGATGTCCTTGGCCTGAGCCTTTATAACTTCCTTCTTTATATAAAGCTTTATCTTTTGCACAAAAGGTAATGCTTGTAGAAATGAAAATTATTAAAGTGCAGACTAAAAATCTATTCAATTGCATCAACCCCTTTTAGATACAACCTAATATTTATGCTTAAGTGTATTATAACATTTTGTTAATTACTTGTCATTTAATTCCATGAAAATACACATTTAATATTTTCTTTCTAAAAGCCCTTTAGCTATTTCTTTGATTACATTTTTCCATTTACACTCAGGAAGTTTTTCTATATTATCATAGGCTCTGAAGGTATATTTTTTAGCCACATTTCTTGCTTTTTTTACACCTTCATATTTATTAACAAGTTTAATTATTTTTTCAATATCATTATTATCTAACATATCTTTATTTAAAATGCTTTTAATCCCATCATTTTTATCCTCATTAATAGCAAATATTAATGGCAGTGTATAATATCCCTTTATTAAATCTCTTTGGGCTTCTTTACCTAATGATTTATTATCTCCTTTATAATCAAGTAAGTCATCGATAATTTGAAATGCCATACCTATATTATAACCAATCTTTGCAAAAGTTTTTGTTATAGATTCTTCACATTTTGATTCTTTAGCTCCAACAAATAAACTTAATGAAAATAAAGCTGCTGTTTTTCCTGAAGCTACCCTAACATATTTTCTAAAGTTCATATTTGTAGCGTATCTAAAATTAAACTGTTTTATTTCACCTAAGCAAATCTTTGATATCACTTTAGAAATATTTTTTAAATTTTCTCTATCAT
Organism: Bacillota bacterium; assembly: GCA_009711765.1. Classification (GTDB taxonomy): domain Bacteria; phylum Bacillota; class Clostridia; order Tissierellales; family MES13; genus MES13. The sequence continues at coordinate 3,793 of VEND01000041.1, forward strand.
AATCATATTCAGAAAGCATTATTAAACACTGACTAAATAAATAATCCCCTGTATATACTGCATACTCTTTTCCGTACTTAGATTGTATACTTTCTGTATTTCTTCTTAAATTTGATTCATCGATAATATCATCATGTACAAGGGTTGCCATATGAAGTAATTCAATAACAGCTGCAAGATTATTAAACCTATCTTTTTCATAGTCTCCAAATTTTCCTGAAAGAACCAAAAAACCAGGTCTTAATAATTTCCCTCCATTATTAATCATAGGACTTATTGCTTCATCAAAATATTTCTCACTAGATCGTATGCTTTTTTTCATTATTTTTTTAACATCTTCTAATTCATCCATTATTTCAGGATAATTTTTAAATATTTTACTCATCTTATCACCTTAGACTATATTTTATAGTTTTTATGCAAATTACACTTTTCATTTAAAAACATCTATATATAATTATAAGATAAAAAACATACATATGTCTATTTGTTTAAAAAAATTCAAATGTCCTTTTAAATAACATTAAAAGGACATTTGCTATAACCTTAATCCGTATATAGATAATATTTCCTAACAAAACCTATTTTTTTCCACTGTTTTTTTAGAAATGGTAATACATAATAATCAAGTCCAAAGGTACTTCCTGAACCGCCTATTAAAGCTATTGCAGCAAATATATACCATAACATTTCATATGGTGCCATTCCTGAAGTCCAAATCATAGCCCCCATACCTATCGATACAATAGAAGCTAAGGCAGTAAATAATCCTGCTATTAAACATAATCCTACAACAATTTCTGCTATGACCATTCCTGTTTGGAAAAGTTCTGCTAAGAATGTAAATCCTCCATCTCCTGTATAGAAAAATGTATTCATAGACCAATCAACAATATCTTCTATAAAACCTGGTACAGGCAATGCATCTCCCCACTCACTCGCAGCTTCAGCAGCTCCTTCTGCTGCTTGAGATGCCCCTGAAGTTGCATCTGATGGTGGTGCTGGTATTAAGAAAATATTAGATGGATCCTTTATAACCTTAGTTATTTTATTTATTCCTTCAAGTAACCATTTTACTCCTAGAAACATCCTAAGTGGTACTAACCAGAAATTAGGAGATGCCTTAGAAAAATATCCTCCTACTAAACTTCTTCTATCTTTAATATTAAATATCTCATGCATTAAATAAGACCAACATTTATTAAATCCTGCTACTTGGAAAAAATAAACTATATTAATAAAGTGCTTAACAAACATTGCTAAAAATCCTGATAATCCAAAGAACTTACCTGGCATCCCTAAGTGAGCTACTCCATATTTTCCACCTATAGAAACCATTGCACCATGAAATGATGGTTTATATGATTTTTTTTCTTTATCTTTAATCTCAGAATAAATGTTATTTGCCACTAATGGTGCTGAATGCTCTGCATTTTCAACCATTTGAGGTACAGCTCTTTCTTCTCCCTCTGGAATATAATAAATATTATCTCCTACAACATATACATTTTCATAATCTACAGATTGTAATTTATCATTAGTTACTATTCTCTTTCTTCCTTCTTGCTTTAACTCTGTATTTCCTATAACTTCTGAACCTTCTACTCCTGCTGCCCATATTACAGTTTGCGTTTTAATACTTTCATTCTCACCAAACTTAACCTCATCTTTAGATACTTCTGTAATACCCTTATTAGTTAATATTTCAACACCTAGTTTCCTAAGTCTTTTCTCTGCTTTTTTAATAAGTTTATCAGGGAATATTGGTAATATCTTAGGAGCCATATCTATTACATAAAGACTTACTTCTTTTTTATCTATATTAAAATCTTTACATAATCTATCCTTCCATTCTCCTATCTCACCAATCATTTCTACACCGGTAAAACCTCCCCCTGCTACAACAAAGGTTAGTAATTTTCTTCTTATTTCTTCACTAGACTCCTTAGATGCTTTCCTAAACATATGAAGGATATGTTCTTTTAAATTAACTGCATCTTCATAGGACCAAAGTTTATGAGTAAATTCATCAGCTCCTTTTATTCCAAAGGTAGTTGGTTTAGAACCTGTTCCCATAACTAAATAATCATACTCATAAGACTTACTTTCTGATTTTAATGTCTGTTTGTCAAAATTTATATCTTTAATTTCATCTAAAACTACATTAACTTTTCTCTTTGCAAATATTTTCTTTAGGTTAATCCTAATTGAATCTTCACTAACTCTACCTGCTGCAACTTCATGGAGTTCTGTTAAAAGAGTATGATATGGTTTTTTATCTATTAGAGTAATCTCTACTGTTTCATCTTTTTTAAACTTATTAGAAAGTTTTTTAGCCGTTAATACTCCCCCATATCCTCCACCTAGAATTATTATTTTTTTACTCATAACGTACCTCCTTTTTTTGGTAAAGGAATTTATATTGTTCATATAGTTAATAAAGTAAGTTTTGTTCAAACTAGTATAATAAGATAAAAACCCAGAAACAAATCTGGGTTTTTATTAACTATTCTTCTTCACTAGCTATTGTTGCTTCAGTTTTTTCTCCACTTTCAGCTAATGCTAAAGCTTTACTAGCTAAAGCTTTAAAATCACTACTTGAACTAGTTGCCCCTGTTACTGCATCTACTTCTGATAGTTTTTGATTTTCAACTAATCTTTCTTCTAATTTTTTAGTAAATTCAGCTGGGTAAGTGCCTGATTTTTCTTTCATTGCACTTTTATATCCTTCATCTTTAGTCTTTAGTTTTCCTTCTTCATTAACATAATCAAAGTTTACATTTGAAATCTTTCCATCTTTAACTTCTAACTCTACTTGACCTTTCCAGCCATGATCATCGAAGGATTTATACGCTACTTTATACGTTCCATCCTTTAATAAATTAATAACTGCATCGGAAGTATCTCCCTTTTTAGCATGTTCTAAAGCTTTGTTTGCTAAAACTTTAAAATTATGGGATGAATGAGTTGCTCCTGTAACTACATCTACATCTTCTACACTTTGACTAGCTACTAATTGTTCTTCTAACTCTTTTGTATATTTCTCTGGATAAGTACCTGACTTACCTTCCATTGCATTTTTATATCCTTCATTTTTTGTTTTAAGCTTTCCTTCTCTGTTTTTATAATCAAATTCAACATCGCTAATTTTTCCATCTTTAACAGTTATATTAACAAATGACTTCCATCCATGACTATCAAATCTGTCATAAACTGCCTTATAACTACCATCTTCATAATTAGCTGCTGATTTTTCATTAGCACCTTCATTTGATGCAGGCTCTTCGCTTGTCCCACAAGCACCTAATAACCCAACAGACATAACTAATACTAATAATATTGATAAAATTTTAATTTTTTTCATATTGACCCTCCTATTTTTTAAATGTATTTAATTTTACTGTTTATATAAATTATAGAACCATGATAAACTTTTGTCAATGTAGAGGGGGCGTTTTGTTCATTTTGTTCATTTTGGTTATTTTAAATACCTTTTCGTTATGTGCTTATGCCCGTCACTTTCGTTGAATTACCCTATTATCGAACTATTAAACATATGTTTTACTTATTTTCAATTAGTTATTTTATTAACAATGAATTGGTATTTCTTAAAAGTCATAAAAAATTCTGAGGATTAACCCTCAGAATTTCTAGTTTTAAAATGTTTATTTTCAATATATGTTAATATCCTATTCCACATAATAACTATAATTATAATGAAACCATAAATTTTAAATTTATCTACTACTATATCACTAAGCCCATCTTTAAGCTTCAGTATAATATCATCATAATACAAAACTATTATATCTTTATAATCTGTAAAAGAAAATAAATTAGCTGGTATCATATTATCTGGAATAATTAAATATGAACATATCTTTATTATAATATAAAACAATAATAAAGTTCCTACTATCTCTGATAATGTAATTAATAAATTTTTCTTTTCTTTCTTAATATAACTATGTAAATGCATAACTCTTCTTTTTTTCTTATATCCTTTTATAATAGATTTTATTCTAGCTTTTAAACTTTCATAAATCTTTTTAAATAAAATTATAATAAGATATAATAATATTAATATAATTATATTAATATATCCCCTAATTACTTCTTTGTAAACAATAGTATTATTAACCTTAATCCCTTGACTTTCTAATAAATTCTTCGTTCTATTAATAGATAATTCGTATGTCTTTTCATAGGGGGCAATATAAGTTAGTAAACTTTCATCCCAATATTCACTTAATTTTTTTTCATCAAAGGGAATATATATATCATTACCATCTTTCTCTATTCCTACTATTTCATACTCTTTTCCATCTATAAACATATCTTCTCCTAATATATTGTACTTATTGAAATAAGTTGAAGCTATCTTTTCACCAATTACAGTAATAGGCTTTTCGGAATCATATAAAAATTCTCCCCTAGATATGTTTATATCTCTCATTTTTCTATCATTACCTGTCGTCATAATTAAATTGCCGCCATTATACTTCTTAATATATTTTATTGAATATTTTTCTAAATGTAATTCCTTATTCAAATCTCTAAATTTATCCATAGTAAGTTTTCCATTAAAACTTAACTCAATAGCGCTTATATTATATAAACCTTTTAGATAAAAAAATGATAATAATAAAAGTAAAATAACAAACACTAGCGTAAGTATCTTTTTTAATCCCATAAAAACACCTTCGCTCCATCCTTAATTTTATAAGAAGGATTAGTTATAATTCTAAGTTTAGGTCCCCCAAGCCCCCATATTATAACATTATGATCTCCTATAACTACCATTTCTACAGTCTTTTTTCTTGCTATTAATTCTGTACCTAGTATTCCGTCTCTTTCTTCTACTACAAATATTGTAGCCTCATTACCTTCCTTAAATCCTCCTATTGGATTTAAAACAGACTTTGATACTGTTAAATACTCTTTTATCTTTTTTATTTCCTTTATTTTACCTTCTATTTCATCACCTATAAAAAGTGTTCTTTCATAATCTTCAGGAAAACTAGCTTCTAATCTCATTTTACCATTTCTAACTATAGGATCTATCTCTGTAATATATAAGTCAGTTTTTGGATCATAATATTCCTTTTGTATTTGTATTACAGCTTTAGATTTTACAAATTCATATTTCTCAACAGGAAACTCTGCTACATATTTAAATGTACTCGGTCCATCTATCTTTGCTATTTTAGTTAGTATTGTATCTCTAGTAAGAAGTTTACCTTCTATTGATAGATTTGATATAACTCCCCTTACCTCTGAGTAATAGACTCCATCCTCATCTATATTAGAATAAAAATAATTATTATTTTCAGCAAGTTCTATTTTGTCTTTAAGTTCTTCTATTTGAAAATTTAATTCTTTTATATCAATAGCTTTATTCTTTTTATTCTCTTCTATTTGTAATTTCTTTATTTCTAGACTTGTTTCTAGCTTCCTTAAGGCATCTTTAGCATCAGTTAGATTCGATTTAGATATTGCATCAACTTCGTATAGTTTTTTAAGCTTTCCTATATTTTCTTTAGCCTTTTTTATATCTCCTTTAAGTATTTTTAAGTTTTTTAGATCAACACTATATTCTTCATTTATTAAATTTTCTAACCTAATTTTAGCTCTTTCTAATTGAAACTTAAGCTCTTCAACATCCTCATCACTTCCTTTAACCCCATAGCTTGTGTCTATTTTAAATATAGGATCCCCCTTAAAAACTGAATCTCCTTCTTCGACGAAGAATTTATCTATTATTACATTTCCTCCTATTCTTACTTCATATTCTTCCCTTGGCTTTACCTTTCCATCTAATCGTAGGGTTTTCTCCACTGGAAGGGATGCAGCGCCAGCTACATTTACCTTTGGTAAAAATAAACTTATTATAGTCTTAGAGAAAAATCCCATAACAAATATTAATATAAAAAATCCTATAACAATATTTTTAATTAGTTTTATAGTTTTTTCGCCCATTATTTGTCGCCCCCTAATATTAGTCCTTCTTTAAGATACTTTTCCCCTTTAGTAAATATTAATATAGCCGGTATTATATAAAGTACGGCTCCGGCAAAAAATACGCCTTTATCCCCATCATAAATATCATTTAGAAATACAGAAAGTGGCATCTTTTCAGGTGTTTCTATGAAAGCCACAGCTTGATCTATTAAATTCCAATTATCTATAAAAGTTAAAATTACAAGGGTAAATATTGCAGGTTTAAGCATTGGTAAAATTATTCTAATTAATATAGTAGCATATCCAGCACCGTCAATTTTAGCTGCTTCTATTAGTTCATCAGGAATTCCCCTTATAAATTGCCTTAAGATAAATACTCCAAAGGAATAAAACATTCCAGGTAAAATTAATGCAAGATGTGTATCAAATATTTTTATATTAAGTAAAGTTTCCACCTTATCAAAGAAAAGAAAATTTGGTACTAACACTACTTGATAGGGTAATAACAGAAGAAAAACATATCCCATAAATAAAATATCACTTCCTGGAAATTTCATTTTAGCAAAGGCAAATGCAGCTAATATTCCTAAAAAGATTTGCCCAAAGATTATTAGACTAGTTATTTTAACTGAATTTAAAAAGAATTTAAAATACTCTGTTTTATTTATTACAATTGAATAGTATTGCTGTAAATTAACTTGGTTAGGAATGAAATTAACTTTATTTGAAATTACTTGTCCATAGGGCATAAGAGAATTTGCTACTGTAAAGGCTATAGGAAATAAAAACATTAAAGATATTAAAACAACAAATATATAAACAATCCTTTTCATCTATTTTTCACCTACCTTTTTAGCATATTTTCTATCCATTAGTAAAAACAGAAATACAATAGCTAATATTACCAAAGTAAATATATATGCAGCTGCAGTTAAATGATGATATTTTAAACTTAAATACTTATTAGTTAAATAATGTTGAAGCATATATATTTTAGGATTTGGATATCTTCCTTGAATCATCAATATATCTTTAAAAACTTTAAAAGAATTTATTATAGTAATTATACCTACAATAACAGTGGTAGGTGTTAATAATGGTATTATTATATATCTAAGTTTTTCTAAGTAATTAGCTCCGTCTATACTAGCTGCTTCTATAGCTGACTTATTTATTTGACTCATACCCGCTAAATAAATTATCAAATTATACCCCGTATTTTTCCATAAAAATATAAGTATGACTACAAATAAAGCGTATTCACTATCAAGTAGGTTCCAACCTGTTACTCCAAAAGCCCTTTTGAAAAATCCTGCAACTGCAGCTGATGGTATAGCTATAGGTATAACTATAAAAAGTTTTATCACTTTTGATATATTTAACTCATATATACAAAGTGCGAGAAAAAAAGAAAGTACTATAATCAAAGGAAAAGCAATTATCATAAATAAAGCGGTATTTTTAGCCGCTAGCTGAAAAGCACTACTATCTAATACATACAAGTAATTAGTAAACCCTACAAACCCCTTATTAAAAGCTGTCTTACTAAAAGATACCTTAAATCCCCCGAAAAATGGAACTATATATAATAATAAAAATCCAATAAAACTTGGTAAAACAAATTTAAATCCTTTATACTTTTTCAATTTATTAAACATAAGTCTCCCCCAAATAAATTAGTTATTCATTAAGCCAAATATTATATTTATCCTCTTTTCTTTTCAAAATATGGGTTAATTCTTCCTCTGTGAAAGATTTCTTTCTAAACACATAGTCTATAGAAATTTCTTTTAAATCTCTTAGAATACTAGCCTGTTGTTTACTTATATTATTTCCGATTTTATACCTTCCCTTTTTAAGATTACTAAGTGTATACTCTCTAAGATCTATAAAATCTTGATGGGTATAATTTGCTTTTTCAATTTCTTTCATTTCATCTTCTACTCCCTTTATAGATGGGTATAGATATTTATTTCTTTGATGTACAAATGATCCTTGAGTCCTCAAAATAGCTTTTTGAGATTCTTTATTTAATAAATAGTTTAAAAATTTCAGTCCTAATTCCTTGTTTTTCCCATTTCTATTTAAGATAAAGCCACTAGCTAATAATTTTCCATTGTCATTTGGTATATCTGGAAGAATAATTTTATCCCTTGCTATGGCAATTGAATTATTACTTGTAGGTTTTAAGGCATTTACCAACGTTGTGTTTATTAATTTTTCCTTTGATTCATTAAGATATATTTTTCTAGCTTGTTTATATTCATCGGAATTATTATCTAATAACATATTTATAAAATTTTCATAACCATAATCAGGGGGTAATATGTATCGTCCTGAATAAACTTCTTTTTTTATTTCTTCTAAGGCCTTTTTAACTTCCCTTGTATTGATTTCTGCACTTTTTTTCTTTTCATTTATAAGATCAATTTCTTTAAAAATCATATTGTATATTTCATTATATGACCATATATTTAGCTGTTTAGATTCTCTTTCTAATGATGCTTCTCTTAATTTTTTATAATCATCTCTTGTCCAATCAAAAGTTGGAGGTTTAGCATCAATTTTTTTAAGTATTTCTCTATCTATAGTAAGTGCAGGATAATAAATCCCTAAGGGTAAAAAATATTCATCTGTCTTTAAAGTATCAATTAAATTTTTTCTATTAGGTATCTTACCTGTCAACTTCACAGCAACATCAGTATCTAAAAATCTTTGATAATTACCACCTAAACTTATAAATATTAATGTAGGCCCCTTAGTTTTATTCATCATAAGAGTAAGAGCTTCATTATATTCCTCAGAATTTTTAACTTCTACTGATTCTAATTTCACTTTAACATTATACTTTTGTTCAAATAGAACTTTTTGTGATATAAATGTATTCAATTGTCCTTCATCTGTATCAGTAAAAAATATACTAATTTCTTCTTTGTCTTCTTTATATTTAGAATTAGTTACTATATTACAAGATGTAATAAATATTAAAATAAGTATTAAAATTAGTAATAAAATACTTAAAATACTTTTCTTCATGAAATATCCCTCCCCCTGATTATAAAATATATTAATATAACAAAAATCTAAGATGTTTTCTTATGATAAATTTTATCTAATAAACACATACCTATCAAAGCATTTCTGTTGAATAATATATTCTATAAAACATTTCTAATTATGTTAATTTTTATATAATTCACTTATTTCAGTGAACAAAACTAAACGTAATTATTCATTGAGCCAAATACTATATTTATCCTCTTTCCTTCTTAATATATCTCTTAATATCTATATTAGCTATTTTCATTCATAATTTCATGACATTTCTTGCTATTTATTTAGCTCTTATAGGTATAAGGAGTTAAACATTTCCTTTATTTAAATACTCAAATAAATATATGCAGTACTGTAAAAGAAGTTATAAAACTAGGTATTGTTGAAATTATACATAAATGTTTAACATCATCTTTTTCAAACAGAACCTTTTGAGAATTAAATATAATCAAAGGTCCTTCATCTGTATTAATACAGAATATATTAATTTCTATATTACAGGGGTTAGTAAGTATTGTAATTAGTAATAAAATAGTTCTTTATAAATTCACTCATTCTAGTAAACAAAACGTTATTATTCATTAAGCCAAATACTATATTTATCCTCTTTTCTTATTAATATATGGTTTAATTCTTCCTCTGTAAATGGCTTATCTCTAAATACATAATCTATGGATATCTTTTTTAAATCTACTAAAATACTAGTCTGCTGTTCACTTATATTATTTCCAACTTTATACTTGCCCTTTTTAAAATTTTTAAATGTATATTTTCTAAGATCAATAAAATCTTGATGAGTAAAATTTCCCCTCTCGATTAATTCCATTTTGCTTTCAAATCCCCTTATAGAAGGATATAAAAAAGCTGATCTTAACACTGTTTCTTGAGATTCCTTACTAAGTAAATAATTTAATAGTTCTAGACCTAATTCTTTGTTTTTTCCATTTCTATTTAATATAAAACCACTAACCATTAATTTGCCATTATCACTTGCTATATCAGGAAGCACAACTCTCTTTTTTGCTAAAGATGCAGAATTATTACTTTTAGGTTTTAGTGCATTTATAAACATTGGATTAATTAATTTTTCCTCTAGTTCCTCTCTATATAAGCTTCTTGAAAGCTTATATTCTTCAGAATTATAATCTAGTAACATGTTTTTATAATTTTCATAATTATAATTAGGTGGTAATATGTATCGTCCGGAGTAAACCTCTTGTTTTATTTCTTTTAAGGATTCTTTTACTTCTTTTGTGTTAATCTTTGCCTTATTCTTCTCTTCATCTATAAGGTCTATCCCTTTAAAAAACATGTCAAATATTTCTTCATAGGACCAAATATTTAATTGTCTAGGCTCTTTATCTAATGATGCCTTTTTTAATTCCCTATAATCCTCCATTGTCCAATCTAAATCAGGAATATCCACTTCTAAATCTAATTCTTTATAAACTTCTCTATCAATAGATACTGTCGGATAATACACCCCTAAGGGTAAGAAATATTCATCTGTAATTATTTCTTTAAATACATTTTTTCTATTTGGTATTTTACCTGATAAATTTACGGCAATACCAGCATCTAAAAACCTAGTATAATTCCTACCTAACCTTATAAATATTAATGTAGGTCCTTCAGTCTTATTCATCATAAGAGTAAGTGCTTCATTATATTCTTCAGCATTTTTAACTTCTACTGATTCTAATTTAACTTTAACATCATATTCCTGTTCAAAAAGAATCTTTTGTGATAGAAAGGTACTTAAATGTTGTCCACTTGTATTAATACAAAATATACTTATTTCTTCTTTATCTTCATCTTCTTTATATTTAGAGTTAGTTTCCATGTTACAAGATGTAGTAAGTATTGTGATTAGTAATAAAATACATAAAATACTTTTCTTCATAAAATATCCCCCTGAAAAAACTAATGTACGTCGATGAATTTTTAGATAATTCTGACTTAACTAAATTTTAGCATATTTTTCCTAATCATTGTGGATTGTTACATTTTTTTAATAAGATATGTAAGTTTTCTTAATATTTTCAAAATGAACAGAAATCCTAACAGTATTGACTTAAAGATTAATACAAATATAAAATTAAATAAACAACTATACTTATTAAAAATTCAAATTTAAGTTGAAGGGAAGAAAAAAATGATTAATGTAGATAATTTAAAAATTAAATATAATGACTATACAGCAATTAAAGACATCAATTTAAAACTAAATAAGAATGAAACTTGTTCAATAATAGGTCCTTCAGGTTGTGGTAAATCCACTTTATTATATAGCTTAGCTGGAATATTAAAACCCTCTGAAGGCACTATTAAAATTAATAATTCTTATGTTAAATCTAACAGAAAAAAAACTGGTTTAATATTACAAAATTATGGACTTTTCCCTTGGAAAACTGTGTGGGAAAATGTGATTTTAGGACTTAAATTAAGAAAGGTAAATAAAAAAGAAATAGAGATTAAAGCTACATCAATATTAAAAAAACTAAATATTATAAGACTTAGAGATAAATATCCTTCCCAGTTAAGTGGTGGTCAAAGTCAAAGGGTAGCCATAGCAAGAACCTTAACAACTGAACCTGACCTTTTATTAATGGATGAGCCTTTCTCTTCTTTAGATGCCCTTACTAGGGAAGATATACAAAGGTTTTTACTTGAAATCTATAATGAAAACAATTTAACCATTTGCCTTGTGACCCATAATATAGAAGAAGCTGTGTTTTTAGGACGAAAAATATATATTATGTCTTATAAAGGCTCTATCAAAAAGATAATAAAGAATCCTCATTTTGGGGATTTATCATTAAGACAAAGGAAAGATTTTCACAGTATGTGTAACGACATTAGAATGATTTTAAAAGAGGGTGATACTAATGATTAAAAATAAAACCCTTTATTCATCAATAATTGTTATAATAATTTGGTATTTATTATATTTGTTTATAGATATTAAAGTTATTCCTAGTCCTATTGAAACTATTACAGAGTTTTTTGAACTATTAAAGGCTGATCTTTTAAAACATCTAGCATATAGTATTTTTAGAATATTTTTAGCTTTAATTATTTCTTTAACACTAGGAATTAGCTTGGGTATATTTTTAGGTCTTAATAGAAAGTATGACGAAATTATATCACCAATTATATATTTATTATATCCCATACCTAAAATATCTTTTTTACCTGTTTTAATGGTCATATTTGGCTTGGGGAATTTATCAAAAATAATTCTAATAACTTTAATAATTTTATTTCAGATTCTTGTTACTACAAAAGATAGCATAAAAGAATTAAAAAAGGAACATTTTTACTCAATCAATTCTATGGGAGCAAATAACATTCAAATATATAAACATCTAATTATTCCAGCCATATTACCTAAGCTTCTTACAGCTTTAAGAATAAGTATAGCCACTAGTATCGCAGTTTTATTTTTTGCAGAAAACTTTGCAACAACCTATGGTATTGGCTATTTCATAATGGATAGTTGGATTAGGGTTAATTATCCCCAAATGTTTTCAGGTATCTTAGCAATAAGTCTTTTAGGTTTGTTTATTTATAAATCCATAGATTTAATAGAAAATAAATATTGTAAATGGATTACTTTAGAAAAAAACAATAGATATTTTACTTAGGTTATTAAACCTAAGTTTTTTTGAAAAATTTTAGCTAATTTGTTATATTAAACAGATTATATTATAATAATATATATAATTGTTACATTTTGTTAACTTGTAGCTATTATTTATTACGTTTTTTTAAAAAAGAGGAGGCGAAATATGAAAAGGAAGATTCTTGGTTTATTATTAGTAGCATTTATTGTTATGGCTATGTCTATACCATCAATAGCTACATCCTTTGAAAATGAACAATCTGGTTTTGGATGGATATCACTACTTCCTCCACTTATAGCTATTATTCTAGCATTTATAACAAGACAAGTATTACTATCATTATTTTTAGGTATCTTTATCGGAGTTACAATGATTAATGGATGGAATCCATTTTATGGCTTCTTAAGAACCCTCGATGAGTTTATCGTAGGTTCCTTAGCAGATGGATGGAATGCAGCAATCATAATATTTACTCTCTGTATAGGAGGCATGGTTGGTGTAATTGGAAAAATGGGGGGAACAAAAGCCATTGCAGATACCTTAGCTAAAAAAGCTAAAACTCCAAGAAGTGCTCAACTTGCCACTTGGTTAATGGGTATATTAGTATTCTTTGATGATTATGCAAATACTTTAATAGTAGGACCTACTATGAGACCTTTAACTGACAAAATGAAAATCTCTAGAGAAAAACTTGCTTATATAGTAGACTCTACAGCTGCTCCAGTTGTAGGTATGGCTATGGTTTCAACATGGGTTGGTTATGAAATTGGTCTTATTAAAGATTCATTTGCTAATTTAGGTATAGAAGCAAATATTTATGGAGTATTTTTAAGAACTATCCCCTATAGTTTCTATAATATATTTGCACTACTTCTTGTATTTGTATTAGCATATCAACTTAAAGATTATGGACCTATGTTAAAAGCAGAAAAAAGAGCTAGAATTGAAGGAAAAGTCCTTGGTGATAAAGCTAGTCCTATGGCTAGTGAAGAGATAACTGATATGGAGCTTAAAGATGATATAAAATTAAAAGCTTCTAATGCGGTCATTCCAATATTAACTTTAATTGTTATAGCTTTTATCGGTCTTTGGTATAATGGATATACCTATAGTGAAGGAGTTAATCCTTTTACCTGGAAAGGTATAAGAACTTGTTTTGGTAATGCAGATGCCAGTGTTGTTTTAATATGGGCTGCTATTACTGCAAGTATAGTAGCTATAGTAATGGCTACATCACAAAAGATACTAAGTCTTGAAGAATCTTTAGAAGCCTGGGTTAACGGCTCAAAATCACTTCTTATAACATGTATAATATTAGTTTTAGCATGGTCATTAGGTAGTGTAACTGAAGCTGTTGGTACAGCTGACTTTTTAGTAGGAGTCGTATCAGATAGCGTCCCTGGAGGATTTTTACCAATATTAGTGTTTTTAATATCATGTTTAGTTGCCTTTGCAACAGGTACTTCATGGGGAACAATGGCTATAGTGGTTCCTTTAGCTATTCCACTTGCAAACAGTTATGTTGCAAAAGACCCAGCAAGTGCATCTATAGTTATTGCAACTTTAAGTTCAGTTTTATCAGGTTCAATATTTGGAGATCACTGCTCTCCTATTTCAGATACAACTATAATGTCATCTATGGCATCAGCATCAGATCATATAGACCACGTTAAAACTCAAGTTCCTTATGCATTAACTGGTGCATCATTAGCAATACTAGGTTATGCTATCGTAGCATTAACAGGTTGGAAACCATATAGTCCTTTTATTTCACTAGGCGTAGGGGCTATAGCTGTTGTCTTAATAGTAACTTTTGTTGGTAAAAGTACAGAAAAAGAAGATATAAAAGAAAGAATGGAATAATTATAAGCTATCGGTTTAAACCGATAGCTTTTTTACTAATTATATAATTAGTAGTATTTTTTCAAAGTTTTAGTATTATAATTAAAATAACACTTAAAAGGTAGGTGATAAAAATGAGTTCTCTTATAAAAATATTGATTCTTGAAAATGAAGTCGAAGCAAATCTATTAGATGAGATATTAAAGGATAAAAATATTCCCCATATCATAAAAAGTTATCATGATTTAGCCTACGATGGTATATTCCAAACCCAAAAAGGATGGGGTCATGTAGAAGCATTAGATAAATATAAAAAAGAAATTTTAGAAATATATAATGATATAAAACAATCCTAAGCTTAAGCTTAGGATTTAAAATGTTAATATCTTTGCATCTTTCTTTATATATTCAGTTAATGGTTCTCCCATATATTTTACATTTATACCCATATTCTCTAAGTCCTTTGTCACACCATAGTTTTCTGAACATGCCTTACATGCTTTAACTTTAACTCCTATATCTATCATTTTTTTAATATTATCTTGAAGTTCTATATCTACACTTAATAATTTAGAAGAAGGTCCCCATACAATTAATGTAATATCATCCCACCATCCTCTTAATTTGCCATTTAAAGCATACATAAATACCATATTAAGTGCTACTTCTCTATCCCTACTAGTCCATAATATAATTAGTTTATCTTTCATAATACATTCCTTTCTTATAAAAATTTTAATCCTTGAAAAGCATCTCTATATGTTCAATACCATCTTCTAAATAAACTTCAGATTCCTTAGTAAATCCAAGATTTATATAAAAGTTTAATAAGTACTTCTGTGCTGATATCCTTATGAAATTTTCCTTTAAATCTTCCCTTATAAATTTTATAGCTCTTTTCATTATTTGTTTTCCAAGTTCTAATCCCCTATGATCTTTTTTTACTAAAACTCTACCAATAGAAACTTCTTTATAAGAAATTCCCTTAGGTAGAATTCTTAAATAAGCTATAATCTCATTATTCTTTTTTCCAATCATATGATAGGAAAATTTATCCTTGCCATCACATTCAGGGTATGGACAATTCTGTTCTACTACAAAAGTATCTGTTCTTATTTTTAATATGTCATATAACTCATCCAATGTTAATTCATTATATTTTTTAACTATTATCTCCATATATATCCTCCTGATTAATAAGGTTTTTTTACTATATATAAACATTATATTACATTCCAATTTTAGGATTGTTTAGAAACTTTTAATAAATTTCCAGCAAAAAGGAGGACTTTATGACTATTATGTATAAAAGTTATAATAGCATTTCAATATAATCTCATCCTTTAATACATAATTATATCATTTCAAGATTCTTTAACAAAATTTAAGTACAAAAAATGTGATATTCAAGGAAGAGAAAATGCAATTAGCTTTAATATTACAAATGTTTTGAAATATTTATTACAAAGTAAATATTAAATAAGTACTAATTATATGAAAAAATATAAAGAAAAACATTTAAAATTAGGCTAAAATTTATTGTTAAGTAAAACAGTTATTAATTAGGGGGTAATACAATGGATTTTAAAACAAATTTAAAAAAATACGCTGAACTAACTCTTAAAGTTGGTCTAAATTTACAAAAGGGACAAACCCTTGTTGTTAATGCACCTTTAACCTCAGCTGATTTTGTAAGAAAAATTACTAAAAAAGCCTATGATTTAGGCGCGAAAAATGTTCATGTAGAATGGCACGACGAAGAACTTAAACTACTTAAATACAAAAACGCTCCAGAGGAAGCATTTAAAGAATTCCCAGAATGGAAAGCAAAAGGTTTTGAACAAATGGCTAAAGATGGTGCTTGCTTTTTATCAATAAGTGCATCAAATCCTGACTTATTAAAGGATGTTGACCCTAAAAGAATCTCTACAGCACAAAAAACTGCTGCTAAAGCTATGGAAGCCTTTAGAAAGTATACTCAAAACAGCGAAGTTAGTTGGGCAGTAGTATCTGTTCCTACTAAAGAGTGGGCTCAAAAGGTATATCCTAACTTAAATGAAAAAGAAAGTGTAGAAAAACTTTGGGAAAGCATTTTTAGTATTGTAAGAGTCGATAAAAACAATCCAATAGATGAATGGAAAAAACACCTAAGTACTTTAAAAGAAAAAGTTACATATTTAAATACTAAACAATACAAAAAACTTCACTATAAAGCACCAGGAACTGATTTAACTGTAAAACTACCTAAAAATCATATCTGGATAGGTGGCGATGAGGCAAATTCAAAGGGAATAAATTTTGTTGCTAATATGCCTACAGAAGAAGTATTTACAGTACCTATAAGACATAGCGTTAATGGTACAGTTACTAGTACAAAACCATTAAATTATGGTGGTAACCTTATAGAGGATTTTAAATTAACTTTTAAAGATGGAAAAATAACTGATTTCTCTGCTGAAAAAGGTTACGAAACACTTAAAAATCTTATAGAGACCGATGAAGGCTCCCACTACTTAGGTGAAGTTGCTTTAGTTCCCCACAATTCACCTATTTCTAAAACGGATACAATTTTTTATAACACACTATTTGATGAAAATGCATCTTGTCATTTTGCAGTCGGTTCTGCTTATCCTACTTGTGTAGAAAATGGAGCGAAAATGGATAAAGAAGAATTAAAAGAAAAGGGTATAAATGTTAGTTTAACCCATGTTGATTTTATGATAGGTTCAAATAAATTAGATATCGATGGTGAAACAAGCGATGGCAAAATTGAAGCAGTATTTAGAAAAGGTAATTGGGCATTTTAAAAGGTGGGAGTTAACTCCCACCTTTTATTTTTCAATTCATATTTTTTCATCTTATCATTTATTAAATCCTTTACATATTCTAAATTACTTTCCATTAATTTTCATTCATCTGGGTTACCATGGGATAATACAAAAATGTCAGGTTCTAATAAAGCATATTTTAAAAAAGTTTTTTTATACTTTTTTAGATTATTATAATATATTAAAGGTATAGGGTATTCTATATTGTCCCCTACAAATAATACATTGTCAGAAATATCATATAATGAAGCAGAATCTTTAGTATGTCCAGGACTATAGAAAAAACAAACTTCTTCATCTTTAAAAGTTATATTAGGTAGTTTAATACTCACTTTTCCCCTAGCCAATGGACTGTATTTTTCTAGTTCATAATTACCCTTCTTAATAATATTATCTAAACATAATTCATGACTTAATATTTTTTCAGTGAAATAACAATTACCCCATATATGATCTCAACCTGAATGAAAATTAAAAACAATTACTTCCTTCCCTTTAATTAATTCATTTAAATAGTTAATTATTCTTTCCATAGGTTCTTTTCCTAAATATGCATCACAAATAAATGCATGCTTTTTTCCAACTACGACATATATATTTGTTATACAACCAAAATCCTTTAATAAATCATCAAATTAAAATAAGTAACCTCTTTTTTTTACTCTTTTTACTTTAATTTTTTCACCTACATATTTTTAAAGTTAGAAATTTCATCTAATATATTCTTTGTTGTATCAGTAATGTTTTGATATTTAGGTTTATCAACAATCCTGAAATATAGACTCCTCAAAAAATTTCTTCCATTAACTTGTAAAGTCATATCCTCTGGCTGTATACCCTTTCTAGTTACATTTTTAAATCTTTTTATATAATCTATAATTTCTAATTCATCTAGTAAATTTCTTTCTAAAATAGCTACAACACCTGTTATCATTCTTTCATCTTCTTCATCCACATATGAGTAATAGTCTACATTTACTTTTTTATAGATTGCTTCTAATATTTTTCTCATTTCTTTAGAACCAAACTCTTCACACCTTGCAAATTCATCTAACACATCAGCTCCATGGGCAGCACCATGAGCCCATCCATTACCCTTAATATATCCTCTTAAATCTCTTTCATTATTATAATATTTAATAAACTTTTCAAAGATTTCTTCTAATTCTTCTTTGTTTAAATACTTATCACTTCTATGTCTATATATTGATCCTGCTACTATAAGTGACGAAAATGTTCTTGTAAATACAGTATCATTAACTTCACCTAGACCGTAAAACAAATGTTTATCATCTAAGCTAATATCTAATATCTGATGAACTTCATCTGTTTTCAATTCATTAACTATCCAATTTGAAATAGTGGAAAATATTAATCTATCACGAAGCTCACCTTCTAAATCTCCAATATAATTCATCATTTCTAATGATAATTCAAAGGGATTAATTCCCTCTAGTACTTTAAAATCATTCTTCTTAATTTCTTTTAGTAATTCCTTTAATTTATTTCTTTCCATATTAATCCCCCTCTTTAATCTTCCTTGATTATTATAACAGTTATTACCTGACATCAGTATGTCATTGAATTCTTAAATTATAAATTCTTTTCTTTAAAGTAGTTTTTCTGCTTTAGTCATAGAGTTAGTCATTCCTCTTGTATTTTTTAGTTTTCTATGACCATTATACTTCTTTATTCAAGACCTTAAAACACTTGTATCGAAGATTTCATATTTTTTATTAGACCATATAGGGGATAGTTGCCAGATAAATAATCTAAACGGCTTTTTCTTAAAATTCTTTTGAATATTTTTTGCAGGTTCTAGATTCTTTTAGTCTATTGATTCCGTAACGTTTATACTAGTACTTCCAATTTCTAAAGATATCTTCATAAATATTGTTCTTTATAGACCTATAATACTAATATAAGTATTTTCATATTCTATTAAAATATTGTACTTCTCCTCTGAACTATATTTACTTCTTTTAGACATAATAAATGCTCCCCTTTCTTAAACAGATTATTATTTTTAAATCTATCTACTAAGAAGGGAGCATATCACTTAAATAAGAGAGTATTTTTTATACTTTATACTTTATAATTGATGCTTAAGAAGATAGTTTAAGATTATATAAAATATTTCAAGAAATAGGCATAAAATATTAATTATGGTATAATATGAAATAGGTATTGAAGGAGGTGATGAGGATTAACTACAGATACAAGGAAAATATTTTCTCAATTTTATACCCTTTTTTGGGTTTCTTTATATTGATATTTAATGAATTAAATTTAAATGATACATTTTCAAAATATATATATGTTATTGCTTTATTGATAATGACTATTCATTTAATTATACTTAAAAAAAGTAATAAACTAGCCCAAAATAAGATTTTAACATTAGCGTTGATATTTGGAATTTTGTTACATTCTTTTTTATTATTGTATTTTTTCTAAATATTAATAGAAGAAGTATAAAAGGAAGTGAATTATATGATAAAGTGTTATTTTGATGGAGCTTGTGATAAGAATGGTAATGCAAACGCTAAAACAGGACTAGGATTTGCTATAGATACAAGGGACAATTTAATTAAAGTTGCAGAATATGGAGGTAAAGGAACGAATAATACTGCTGAATATAAAGCTTTAATAGGTTGTTTAGAAAAATTAATAGAATTAAAACTAGATAGATAGAAGATTGTAATTTACGGTGATAGTAAGTTAATAATAAATCAAGTTAACGGCGAGTGGAAATGTAATAAAGGTCATCTTATTCCACTAAGAGATCTTGCACAGGACTTAAAAAGTATATTTAGTGATATATCTTATAAACACCAAAAAACTTTTTATTATCGTTTTTAAATCTCACTTCTTCTAAATCATTAGAAGTCATTAACTGCCTAATTTCACTAACTGGGATACCATGACTTTCTTTCGTAGGTTCTTTTATGTAAATTTTACCATTTATTTTTAATTTATCTTTTAGTGTTTTTATAATATTTTCTCTATCAGCTATATGTATATCATGCAATACATAATGAATCAATACAGTATCAAAAGAACCTTCTTTAATATCTAAATCATAAATATTCCCTGTTATAATGTTTATATATTCATATTTCTTTAACCTTTTCTTAGCTTTGTTTACCCAAAAGTCTGATATATCGATACTTGTTACAAAGCTATTATTGTCTAACTTTTTTACTACATGTTTTGTAAGGCATCCCCCACCACAACCAAATTCAAGTATCCTTTGATTATTTTTAAATTCTATTTCTTTAACAAATTTTTTATAGACAAATCCCCCTAATCTATATCCTATTAAACCTTCGATAATTTCATCTATAAAATTAGGATTTTCCATAGTCATAGATCTCACTTCCTTTGAATATAATTGTCTGTAATTTACAATTTTTGTAATCTTATTTTAATTGTATTACTTATAATAAGAGATTTCAATGCAAAAAAATAAAGCCCACAAATGTGGACTTATTTATCTTAATCCGGCTGCTCTTTTTACAGCTGCTTGATGTGATTCATCTACTCTATTAGTACCATGGGTTCTGCTGTTTTTAAAATGCATACATAAATGGCCATTAAATCCATTTCCTTTTACTGTATCATAATTTATACCATCACCAAAACCACCACTTCTATCACTCACCCATTTCCGTGCAGGTTCATCTTCTAAACCAGCGTGGGGCATTCCATTCATAGAAGCAGCAATAGCTCTTTCATTAGTATAAACAACGACAGCTCTTCTAGCCCAGCTATACCCATTCCAAATTTTTTTAATTTTTTTAGCATCACTTAAAGTTAAAGGTTCAACATCAGCATGGTTTGTTCCACCTGTAACTTTAATATTGAAAAATATACCTGTAACTAAATCTTTAACCTTTACAATATCATTTACATTAACTATTTTGTACCTTACTTCTTCCCACCAGTCTAAGTATTCTCCATATCTTCTACTTGAACTTCTTGAAGTTGTGTTCATATTTTCTAATAATCCCAAACTTCTCATTTTTTTAATGGTGTTTTTCCCTACTATGCCATCGACCATTAACCCGTATTTTCTTTGAAAAGATTCTACAGCGTTTTCTGTAATATAACCATAATAATTTGTAGTTTTGTAAAAATTAAATGTTCCTGCTTTTTTTAATGCCTTTTGAATAAGGGAAACATCACTATGGGTAATTCCTTTTTTATATATACTTCTTGAAAATGTGATGTCACTTACATGGTTTTCAAATAAAGCTAGATCTCTCATCTTAGTTATGGTTTCATTACCAGCAATTCCATCAACGAGTAACCCATATCGTTTCTGAAAATTAGTTACAGCTCCCTTAGTTAGATTCCCATAATAATAAGTTGTCTCACTTATATTAAGTAATCCTTCTGATTTAAGAGCATCCTGTATAACTTTTACATCCTTATGGGTTGTCCCTTTTCTGTAAATAGAAAAAGAAAAATTATGATCGGCATAGGCAGTTGCTGTGGAAAGAAATAAGAAAATAATAGCTATTGAGATAATTAATACCCTTCTTCTCACTTAGCTACATCCTTTCTTTTGTTATTTGATGCTTATATATTACTTTATCTTTTTTTCTCCATAATTTCAATTATTTGTAACATATTTTGGTAATGTAATTTTTGTTAAAGAAAATTCTGGTGCCATCCATTGATTTATCCATCCTTATTTAACTTTAAAAATACCCCTTAAAAAGTAATATTTTAAGGGGTATCCTTTATGTTACTATTTTCATTTCTATATCCTCTGCATTAGCATATCTTACTAATAATTTCTTTGCATATTCTAAATATTTTTCTACATTTTCATCGCCAAAAGATATAATCATCATTAAAATATTTTTAGTTTCATTTTTTATCATACTTCTTTTAGAATCACTGGTAGGACTGCCAAAGTAACCTATTTCATCTTTAAAAACCGGAAGATTTTCTATGTTAATATTTCCCTTTCCTATTGCATCATATGTATCTTTATCCTTTCCATAAGTAAATATTATAGGTGGCTTTAATTTATCAATATCATATGTTCCTACCGAATAAAATGATGATATAGACAATAAATTATTTATATCAACTATATTATTAATTCTATAAAGTCCTTTATCTTTAATAATTCTTCTAAGTAAACTTTCTGAAGAAGCTCTATATCTACTTGGATCTTTACCAAGACTTTTATAAACATTTCTTATTTCTTTAATTTGTAATAACTCATTAATTTCGTCTATATCTATACCTTTAGTTATGTTTATAACTCTCTCAATTTCTTTTAATAAATTCTCATCACTTTTTTCTATATCTACCTTTGCTTTAACACAACCTAAAGTTACATTTTTACTAATTTCTTTTAACTCTTTCGATATTTTAATATCAAACAACATATCAACTCCTTTTTAATTTCTTTATATCTATTATATTATTTTTTATATAATTGCACAAAATATATATATTATTTGTTCACTATATTAAGAAAATTATAAATTTTTTTAAGTTATACAATTTTTATTTACTATGTTATAATTAATTGCGTAGGTGATTAATTATTTAGCGAGCATGGATTTTTATGCTCAATTTATAGTTTTAAATAAAAAAGCATTTAAGTGGAGGGATTATATGAGTAAGGAAGTTAATATTGATTGGAACAATCTAGGATTTAGCTACATGAAAACAGATTACCGTTATGTTTCAAGATGGAGTGACGGTGAGTGGGATGAAGGTAAACTTGTTACTGACAATAAGCTTAGCCTAAGTGAAGCCTCTACTGCACTTCATTATGGTCAACAGTGTTTTGAAGGACTTAAAGCTTATCGAACTAAGGATGGAAAGATACAGTTATTTAGACCTGACGAAAATGCTAAAAGAATGCAAAACAGTTGTAAACGTATTCTAATGCCAGAAATGCCTGAACAAAAGTTTATTGATGCTTGTATTGAAGTAGTTAAAGCAAATGAAAAATATGTACCTCCTTATGGTAGTGGAGCTACACTTTACTTAAGACCATTTGTAATAGGTGTTGGTCATAATCTTGGAGTAAAACCAGCTCCAGAATATATATTCTGTGTATTCTGTGTTCCTGTAGGACCATATTTTAAAGGTGGAATGACTCCTGTTAACTTTACAATAGCAGATTTTGATAGAGCAGCGCCTTATGGTACTGGTGCAGCAAAGGTTGGAGGAAACTATGCAGGTAGTTTATTACCTCACGAAAAAGCTAATGAAAAAGGATTTGCTGATTGTATTTACCTTGATCCAAAAACTCACACTAAAATAGAAGAGGTAGGAGCAGCTAACTTCTTTGGTATCACAAAAGATGATAAGTTTATAACTCCTAAATCACCATCAATACTACCTAGTATAACTAAATATTCTTTAATGCACATAGCTGAGAACTATTTAGATATGGAAGTAGTTGAAAGAGATGTTCATATTGAAAAATTAGATGAATTTAAAGAAGCAGGTGCATGTGGAACTGCCGCTGTTATTACTCCTATCGGTGGTATAGAATACAAAGGTGACCTTCATGTATTCCATAGTGAAACTGAAGTTGGACCTATTACTAAAAAACTTTATGATACTCTTTATGGAATCCAATTTGGAGATGTTGAAGCTCCAGAAGGTTGGATAGTTGAAGTAGAATAAATATTATAAGCTTGCCTATTAGGCAAGCTTTTTAATTTATTAATGATTTAATTTCATTTAATGATTTTCTATCTTGATCTAATATTTCTTCTGCTATTTTTCTTGAATTATGATCTAATCTCCCTCGCAATACTTTTTCTGCCATATTTATTCCTTGAGTTTCACCTTCAATAACTTTATTTATTATATAATTATTATCCTTAGAATTTAACTCTCTATTAAGCTTAAAATCTGCCATTGTTCCCTTTAATCCTAAATTCTCCTTAGGTTCTCCACCCTGATTTTGTATAAACTCAGCTAGTGTTGATATGTTTTTTCTATGTTCTTTTTGAACCCTTTGAAGTTTTCGTTTCATTTTTTCATCTTTTAATTTAGATATGAAAATATTAAAGGTGTCAACTGCCATATA
Organism: Bacillota bacterium; assembly: GCA_009711765.1. Taxonomy (GTDB): domain Bacteria; phylum Bacillota; class Clostridia; order Tissierellales; family MES13; genus MES13. The sequence goes on from VEND01000041.1 coordinate 28,179, forward strand.
CTCTCCTTGCAAAAGCTTATTTAAAGTCTTATTTGCTAATTTACTATCCACTTTATCACCTCTTTAATATTACTTTTGTTTTTATTTTCCCCATTTATATAAGTAATATTATTTTAATGCTCTTAAATATTCTCAATTTAAAGAATGAATAAATATTCGTTTATCTATGAAACTTTATTATACAATTTATCTTAATTTTTATAAAATCAACAAAATATAATTTTATCTACTAATTTATTTTATTTTCCATATTAAATATATTATAATATTTAAGTAGTTTATTTAAAGGAGATTATTATGATTATATTAAATTTAGGTCTGTCAATGGTTCTTATTTTATTTTTAGTAAGTAAAAAAATTAATATAGGTTATTCTTTAATCATAGGAGCTAGCGTTTTATCATTGTTAACTGGTAAAAGTATATCCTATATATTAAATGTATTTTTAAAAACTATTTATGAACCTACTACCATTTCATTGGCTATTACAATTAGTTTCATAACAATTCTAGGTTATTTAATGGATAAATATCATATTCTTAATAGAATGGTTACATCCCTTGAAAAAATACTTAGAAGTGTTAAATTAACTATACTTATATCTCCTGCACTTATCGGAACTCTTTTAGTTACAGGAGGAGCTTTAATGTCTTGTCCTGTTGTTAATACTCTTGGAGATAGATTACATATATCAAAAGATAAAAAAGCATCTATAAACTTAATTTTTAGACATGCCCTATATTTTGCCTTTCCCTTAGCTCCACCGCTTATTTTAGCTTCAGAATTAGGTGGGTTTAATATTTTAGATTTTGTAAAATTACAATTTCCTATAACAATAGCTATGTATATATTTGGATATATGTTTTTTTTAAGAAAACTAAAAGTTAATAAAGAAGTAAGTAAACATAATTATCTTAAGTCAGTTTTAAATTTTCTATTATACTCATCACCTATACTGATTAGTTTGATAGGGGCTTTAGTATTAAATTTACCATTTTATATATCCCTTATTTTTGGTATAGTTATAAGTATTTTAATTAATAAAAGAGATATAAAGAAAAATGAAAAATATAGACTTAACGAACATTTACTAAAAACAATTTATAAAGGTTTCAAACCTTCTATGGTTATAGCAATTATAGGTATTATGTTTTATAAAAATATAGTAAACGATATTGATGAAATATATATGTATTTAAATATATTATTAGAAAAGGGAATGCCACTTGAGTTATTAATATTTATATCAAGTGCTCTAATTAGTTTTCCTCTAGCATCTACACAGCCAGGGATTGCAATATTATATCCTATGATACTACCTTTAGCACCGGATTATGAAACTAAACTATTATATGGAATGTTTATATATACTTGTTCATTTATCTTTTACTACATTTCACCCCTTCATATGTGTCAAGTTCTTACATTAGAATATTTTAATGTAAAACTAAAAGATCTTTATAAAAATTATATGCTTATACTTCCTTTAACATTTATAGTAATGTTAGTTATATATTTTATTAATATTATATAAAGGTGAGGCCTTAGGCCTCACCTTTACTTTAATAAATCAAGTGGTTTTCTTATATAATTTCTTATTCCGTTTTTTTCTTCATCCCATTTTAATATCTTTTTCATAATATTTTTAGAACCTTTCATATTGTTAACTAAATCTGAAGGTACATCTTGACTAAAGGGGCACGTTGCTATACATATACCACAGTCAGTTCCTAAACTTCTCCACATTCTATAACAATCTTCTTGGTTTATTTGCCATCTATTTTCTCCATTTATTTCTTTTGTATCTCCCTTTGGTATTGCCTTTCCTGGACAAGTTCTTGCGCATTTACCACATATTTTACAAAATTCTTTTATCCCAAAATCCTCTTTCTCATCTGTTATTAATGGTATATCTGTAGTAACTACTCCTAATCTTATTCTTTGACCATATTCTTTAGTTATTAATAAACCATTTCTTCCTATTTCTCCTAATCCTGCCTCTAAAGCAACTAGGGGTGCTATAACTAAATAATTGCCATCCATATGATTTCTTGAATTGTATCCTAACTCTCTTAAATAGTTACTAAGCCACATACCTATAACAGCTGCATTAATATAACCCTTTGTTACTTCTATCACTTCTTCAACCTGGGGTGCTCTATTAATCATATTTTTATCCATTTCCACAGCAAATACAATTCCATACTTATTTATATTATTAACTTCGTCTCCATAGTTTTCAAGTTGTCTTCCCCTATAACTATAATAATGATAATCCTTCATTTTTGTTATTCCAACTAAGTTTGCACCGAAATATTTAGTTAATTTCTTTATTTTCTTAGTCATCGTATCTGGATTAATATCTACTTTATTTTTATTAACTTCTCCATCTACATATTTATTTATATCACCTAGAAATTTAAATCCAGCATCTGCAATAGGTGAGTGGATAGGATTAAAGGTAGCTGTTCCTTCACCACATATATTAGGTAAACTTCTTAAGTTATCATCTATCTCTTTTTTTTCTGGATTCCTTTTATAGTAATCCTTATATTCTTTAGTTCCCTTTTTATAATTCATCCTTGCAAACATTGTGTCTCTTTCATCTATCCTTTTCATTTTTATCACCTTTCTATCATAATTTAAATATAAAAGCTATTATGAATGTGAGTATATATGTAATGTTTATTAAAACAAAATTTTTAACTGCCAATACAAAGGTATCTTTTTTAGTTTGCTTATTTAAAAATAATTTTATGTTTTTATTTATTAATATAAAAGTTAATAATATTATTAAAGATATAAAAGGTATTATCTTTAATATAACTAAAAGTAAAATATCAATATACGCTATATAATAAAGGGATTTAAAAAGTAATAGTGCTTTTTTTCTCCCTATATTTATAGGGAGAGTATATCTTTTATTTTCTATATCATCCTCTATATCACAAATATTATTTGCAAGCATTATATTAGCTATTCCAACAACTGCTGGTAATGATATTAAGAATATAGATATTATTTCAGATATATCTAATCTTACATTTAACATACCACTTTCATATAATATATTAACAATCCTTAAATCATAAACATGTATATAAACTGAAATAAATACAATTATAAATCCCATAAAAAAGCCTGAAAATATTTCTCCAAAGGGTGTTCTATTTATAGGTAAAGGTCCTGCTGAATAAAAAATACCTACAATAAAAGAAATTGCCCCTAATAAAAGTATTACTATTGAAGTATTTAAAAATAATAATATGCCAAATATAATTGCAGTAATTAATAAAAATATTATAGTTCCTATTACTTTTCTTTCAGATAGTTTGTCCCTTACTATTGCATTATGGGTTTCATAGTTATATCCTTTAGTTTTCTTTGCTCTTTTATAATCATAATAATTATTAACTGCTGTTGCTGTCATATCAAATGCTAATAATGAAATAAACATAAATAAGAAATTTTTAATACTAAAGTTATTATAATTATATAAAGTATACACTGTTCCTAATAAAAATGGTATTATACTTGCTACTTTTGTTTGAATCTCGACTAATTTTAAAAAGCTTGAAAAAGACATTTCATCCTCCTTAGTTTTTTCTTCATTTTATCATAAAAATTATATACATAATACTTTTCATTAAAATATACCCAATAGAGTTTAACTCTATTGGGTATATTTTAATCCTCAAATGCCTCTTCTACTTTCCACTCTTTCCATACATTACCTACTAAATCAGGTCCTGGCTTAAGAGTTTTCTTTCCAGGCTTCCACCCAGATGGTGTAGCCTCAGTACCCTGAGATTTTTTTACAAGCTGAAAAACTTTAAACTGTCTAATAGTTTCGCTAACATTTCTCCCTACAGGAGGTGTTAATACTTCAAAACCTTGAACATTCCCATCGGGATCTATTATAAACCTTCCCCTTGTTTCTACTCCAGATTCCTCATCATAAATTCCATATTTTTTACCTATACTTCCATCTTGATCAGATAACATAGGATATGGTATATCCTTATTTATCATCTTAGATAGTTCATTATCATTCCATACTTTATGAACAAACACACTATCCATACTTACAGATAATACTTCTACATCTAGTTTTTTAAGCTCTTCATACTTTTCAGCAACTGCTGAAACTTCAGTCGCTCAGACAAAAGTAAAATCTCCAGGATAAAAACTATCCTGCCTAGTACATCCAATTTTGATTTCTTTACTCATATTCCACCTCCAAATATAGATAATATCTATATTTATCCACTAATATATTGATATTTTTTATATTGCCTTTTTCTTTTAAGTGAAACAATTTTAGTAATTTTTTCTAATGTATTAATTTAAATTTTAAATATAATAAAAGCCTATACTTAAATTAAAGTATAGGCTATGAAAACTATTTTATATATTTACCCATAAAAAGTATTGTTCCATATTCATCATCCCTTATTATAAACATAAATGGTCTATTAGCTATAAATCTTTTAGGGTTTAAACTAGCAGCTTCTTTCATCTCTACAACTGTCGCCCCTGCTGCTTTACTTCCCTTTTCATTAACCTCTATCACTGCTTTATGAAGTACTTTATTAATAAATATACCTTCACGTATTCCATTAAAATTAGCATCCATTTCAAAAGCTTCTCCCATTCCAAGTTTAGTTAAACTATCATTTAATTTCTTTACTCCATACTCTATCTTAAACCTAGGTATTTGAATTATAACATCATCGGTTTTCACTATATCTTTATTAATATTTTCTAACATATTTGTATTCATTTTAGATATAAGTTCCTTTAATTTTTTTCCTTCTTTAGGAAGTATACAATACATTGATAATTTCCCATCTCCATAGGGAAGTCTAACTGCTTTATAATTATCTTTTTCTAGATACTCTACTTCTCCTTTTCTCTTCATCATACTTACTTTTTTTATACCTTTATTTTCTAACTTAAATTCAGTTTCAAAGGTTTTGTCCTTATCAAATCCTTCTGCCCAATCTCCATTAAAATATATTGCATTTATTAAATACATTACAACACTTGGATCGATTGGAGGATTTATCATTTTTTCTATTTTTTTATTTGTAGAATCACTTATCCAACCGTTTATTTTATCTGCTGAATTTTTTTTGGAGAAATCTAAACTTTTTATATATGCATCAAATACATCTTTATTAGCATTAATAAAATCTTCTTTAATTTTTTCACCTTTATTAATCCATATAGAATTATTAATATCAATTTTAACTTTACTATCAGCTTGTTTTAGATATATTAATAGATTCTTATAGGTTTCATTTAAAGTATTTTTATCTATACCTTCATATCTTAATCCCTCAGCCATAGCTTCTTTTGTTGTTTTTTTCGCACCTTGATATGTCATTGATAAAGCCGTTGATATGCTAATAGGTGATATGAATATATTTTTATTAGTATCTGCACTATTTAATTCTTTGAAAATATCAAAGGCAAATTCACCTTTTCTTTTAACTACACTGTTATCTATTTTTTCTTTATCATATGTTAAATTTTCACTGTTATTAAAACAACCTGATAATAAACCTATAAAAATAATCATACATAAACATAGACAAATTATTTTTTTCATCTTTTCACCCCTCATTTACTTCTTTATATATTAGACTTAAATATATTTAAAAAGTTCCCTAACACACAAAAAAAGTAAAAGGACATGATTAATATCATGTCTTTATAAAGGTTAAGCTATATAATTATTTTTAAGTCTTGTTGATGATATTTCTAAAATCATAGCAAAAGCAAGTATCAAATAGGTAATAAACCCTACTTCATGAACATTAAAATAAAATCCACTTGCCATAAACAGTTCAAATCCTATACCTCCAGCACCTGCTGCTGCTCCCATTGCAACTGCATTAGTAAAATTTATTTCAAATCTCATAAATGTCCAAGATAATATATAAGTAAGAGATGATGGTAATACAGCTTGAAAAATTATCTGCCACCAATTAGCACCACTTGCCTTTAAAGCTTCTATAACACCTTCATCTATTTCTTCAAAGGATTCAGAATATGCTTTAATTAAATATCCTATTGTATGAAAAGTCATACCTATAACAGCAGCAACACTACCAAGTCCTGCAGCCACTGCAAATATTAAAACCCATAAAACAGTAGGAACTGCCCTTACAAATGCGACAAATCCTTTAATACTATTAGATACTCTTTCACTAGATAAATTTTTAGCAGCAAACAACCCAAGTATTATAGCAATAATAGAACCAAATAAAGTCGTTAAAAATGCAAGCCCTATAGTGATTAATACTTGATATAATGCATCGGTTAAAGTAAAGTGACTAATACTAGGACTTAAAAACATTGTTTTAATATTGGTAAATGTTTCATAAATTGCATTAAATAAATTTAAATCCTTATAATCAAAACTAATAAATCCATAAACTGTAAGTAGTATCAATGAAATAATAGTAATATTAATAATTATATTAGATAAATTAAAAGCTTTCGTTTTTATCTTTCCATATTTAGTTTTTTTAATATACTCATCATAATGAGTTGTAACATTTATTTTCGATTGTGATAATTCCATTATAAAATCACCCTTCTAATATAATTTGAAGTTATCTCAATTGCAAATACCGTTAGTATAATTGAAATAACCACTAAACTTGCAGAATTATAATCCATACTTTTATAATATATATTAAAAACAAATCCAACACCTGTACCTGTAAGTATCCCTACTAAAGTTGAACTTCTTATATTTGTTTCTGTCATAAATAATACCCAACTTATAATTTGTGGTATGCTTGATGGGATTACCCCTTGAAATACAATCTGAAAGTATGTTGCACCGGTAGCCCTTAAAGCCTCTACAGATTCGTAACTTGCTTCATCTATAGTTTCAATAAAAGCTCTTGTTAGAAACCCAAAAGTAACAAAGAAAAGTGCAAAATATCCAGTTAAAGCATTTTGTCCAAAGGAAAACAATAAAATCATTGCCCAAGCAACTATTGGAATATTTCTAAATATGGAAGCAATAGTCCTACTTAAAACACCTAATAAATTATTTATTTTAGTTGTTTTTGAACCGAATAATCCAAATAATAAAGCAAAAGCACTAGCAGTAGTAGTAGCTGCTATTGATAAAAATATCGTTTCTTTTAACTTTGATAGTATTGATGGTAATTTTTCTATTGAATTACTGTTAGGATAAAAGTTTGTTAGAGTCCATACAATAGCTTTAGGTATGGATGTAAAACTTTTAATAGGATCATATTTTGTTATCACCATAAAGAAACCTGTAATCCCTATTAAAGCTATCCAAAATAACATAAATTTTCTATTCTTTTTTTTCATTACATCTAATTCCATATTATCCTCCCTATTCAGTAATTAATTCTCCTGCCTCAGAACCATATATTTCATGTATCTTTTCTTCAGATAAATTATCAGGCGTTCCATCATATATTATTTCACCGCTATTAACACCTATAATTCTGTCAGAGTATTTCATTGCAACATCAACTTGATGTAAATTAAATATTGATGTAATCCCCATTTCAACATTTATATTTTTTAAATGGTCCATTATTACCTTAGAAGCATTGGGATCTAAAGATGCTATGGGTTCATCACAAAGAACTAATTTAGGATTTTGTATTAATGCTCTAGCTATACCTACCCTTTGTTTTTGTCCTCCACTTAACTGATCACATCTTTTATAGGCTTGATCCTTTAAGCCTAGTTTTTTTAATAAATCAAAAGCTTTCTTTTTTTCCTTTTCAGTATATTTTCCTATTATTCCTTCTAAAGTTGTCTTATAACCTAATCTACCATGTAAAACATTTTCAATAACACTTAATCTGTCAACCAAATTATAATGTTGAAATATCATTCCTATTTTTGTTCTTACCTTTCTTAAATCTTTTCTGTTTATATCAGTAACACTCACACCATCAAAGACTATTTCTCCGTCAGTAGCATCAATCATTTTATTGATACAACGAAGAAGAGTCGATTTACCGGCCCCTGAGGGTCCAATAATCGACACAAATTCTCCTTCGTTAACAGAGAAGTTAACATTAGATAATGCCTTAGTACCACCTTTATATTCCTTTGACAATCTGTTTATATTTAATAATTCCATTGCTAACTCCCCTTTAATTTGGACTTATTTTGATAATTCTCTTATAGGATCGAACCAAGAATCTTCAACTTCTAAAAATTGAATATCTCCATCTTTTTCAAATAAACCTGTGAAATCAGATCCTTCTGGTACAAATATTTTTTCATTATTTTTAACTTCTTTAGATGTAAATGCATCTATAATTGCCTTTTGATCTTCTTCACTTAATACATCTGTATTCATAACAAATGGTGCATTAAGAACAGGAGTTACAGATATTAATCTAAATTCTTCTCCTCCTAAGTTATTAAATGGCTCTTTAGCATCATCTAATACTTTATATAAAGCACCTGGACGATTTTCTTTTCCCTCTACAAATTCAGTATAGTTATTTACACATACATCGCAAAATGCTGCAACATCAGCTTTTCCAGTTAATAAATTAACTGCTGAACCCTGGTGAGATCCTCCAAATAATACTTCTTTAAATACACTTCCTTCTCCACCTTGTAATAAATCCTCCGCCTTTAAATCCTTCCATTCATCCTTTTTCGAAAAATGGGATACTATGCCTGCAGATGGCACTTTAAAACCTGATGTAGAACTAGTTGATACAAAGGAGAATTTTTTACCTTCTAATTTATCTAGTGAATATTCACCATTACTTTTAAACTTTGATTCGTTACCCTTTTTAGTAGCTAACCAACTATAATAAACTGCATCTTTTAAAGTTCCTGATCCGCCACTTGGCACAAATATAGGCTCTACACTTTTATTTTTTTTATTTGCTTCAACATATCCTTGAGCTCCTAACCAAGATATATGAGCATTACCATTAACTAAAGTCTCTATTGCAACTGCATAATCTGTTGTTAGTTTATGTTCTACTTTCTTTCCTGTAGCATCTTCAATTACCTTTGCAAATTCAGCTCTTGCTGCTTTTAAATCATTACCTGATTCATTTGGATACCAAACAAAAGTAATTGTATCAGATTCTGCTTTAGATCCACTAATTCCACATCCTACAAATACCGTTGTAACTAACATTAAACAAATTAATAAAGCTATTATCTTTTTCATTATTTTTCCCCTTTCATAAGTACACTTTTTTTATTCATCTCATAAAACATTATATATTCACTACGTTAACCCTTAATTATGCTGATGTAAAATCCTAGTTAAGTTTATAATTTCTTTTTTAATTTACTTATTATTCCTGACTCGATTTCTTTACTTTCACTGGCTATAAAAATAACTTCATCTATAGGAAACTTATATTCATTTTCTAAATATCTATAACACCCCCCTAGCTCATTTAAGATAGTTATTCCTGCAGCATAATCCCATAACTTTAATTTAGCCGACATATATATCTGTAGCTCTCCAAAGGCAATTTTACAAATAGATAATGATGCTGCTCCGTAGGATCTATGTCCTCTAATATGTTTAGCTAAAGTTGATATATCAATATTTTCTCTTTCCTTTAAAATATCTATAGAGTTTAAACTTATATCTAACAATGATTTTTCTAAACTTTTCTTTTTTTCTTTCTTCTTAAAAGGGATACCATTTATAAAAGCTCCTTTATTTTTTATAGCTGAATATATCTTATCTTTTTTAACATCATATACAACACCAATAAAAGGAGATTTATCTTTAAAAAGGGCTACTGAAATCGAAAAATCCTTTTTTATACTTACAAAATTAGTAGTGCCATCTATAGGATCAATAATCCATGTATATTTAGAAAAGTATTGTTTCTTAGAGGTTTTTTCTTCAGTTATAAAACTATGGGCGGGATATTTTTTAGATATTTCTTTTATAATAAATTCCTCTATTTGAACATCATATTTTGTAACGATATCCCTTAAGTCATTATTTTTATAATTTAAACTTAAAGTTTCATTAAGTTTTCTTATATAATCTCCTGCTTTTTTTACTAATGATTCTATAAATTCTAAAACTTTTTCTGAGTCTAGGTCTATGTCTCTATCAAAACATTGGATATACTCTTTTGGACTTAGAATATCTCCTATATTAATATCAGAACCATACTCTCCATGAAAATCACTTCCTCCAGTTAAAATTAAGTTATACTTTTCACTTAAATCCTTAATTTTTTCTATATCCTCTTTTTTATGATCTTCATGATAAATCTCTAAACCATCTAAGCCAATATTAACTAATTCAGGAATTAAATCATATGAATCTAGTTGACCTGGATGGGCTAAAACTGCTATACCATTATCTTTTTTAATAGCCTTTACAGCATCAAATACATCTACATATTCTATATCCCTTTCACATATACCACTATTTTTAAATAATTTTTTATAAAGATCTGAGTATATTTCATCTGTATATCCTTTATTTATTAGTTCAGCCATTATATGTTGCTTATAAACAATTGAACTATTTTTTGCATTATTGAATATATTTTTAATATCTATCTTATAACCATTTAAAGTAAGTTTATCAATCTGTAAAAGTGAATTTTCATGTCTTCTTTTTAATAATGGATCACATAGCTTTTTTATGTTTTCTCCTTTAAGGTCAAAATTAAAACCTAAAATATGAACCTTTTTATTATCTTTGAAATTAAAGGCAGATATTTCTATTCCTGGTATTACTTTAATACCTTGTTTTTTCCCTAATTCTATAGCTTTCTTTAATCCCTTTATAGTATCATGATTTACTATACCAATATGGGTTAAATTATTCTTTTTTGCTAACTTTAGAGTCTTTAATAAATCATAAGAACTATCTGAAATATCAGTATGCACATGTAAATCTGCTTTCATATTAAACACCTCATATTATATAAACTTACCTGCCTGCATGTTAAATTTCTCGTCACAAAGTCCTTCCATAAACTCTATATCATGAAATATTCCTATCATGGTAGTACCTTCATTTTTAAGCTGTTCTATTAGTTCTTTGACTTTCTTTTTTGAATCATAATCAAGACTTGCTGTAGGTTCATCTAAAAGTAATAATCTTGGGTGTTTTACCATGGCTCTTGCTATATTTAAGCGTAATTTTTCTCCTCCTGAGAAGGTGTTTGGGTAACTATCCCAAAGTTCTTTATCTAATTCAAAATGACTTAACATTTTAATCGCTTCCTTATTAGCATGCTCATCGTCATAACCCATTTCTAAAACAGCTTGCTTAACTATTTCCCTTGCTGTCGTTCTTGGCATTACATTTAAAAATTGTGATACATATCCTATCTCATATTTTCTTAAATAAACCATCTTTCTTTCTGATATTTTTGATATATTAACTTTTCCTAATTTTTCAGAGTTATAATATATATCTCCTGTTTCTGGTAAATAGGTTCTATAAATACATTTAAGTATTGTAGACTTACCACTTCCACTTTTACCAGTTATACCTATAAATTTACCCTCTTTTAAATCTATATTAATATCCTGTGATGCCTTAATATGTTTTCCTAAATTGTGTAGGGTAAAGGACTTACTTAAGTTTTCTATCTTTAATAAATTTTCCATATCATCACCTATCTTAATAATGTTTTTTTACAAATAACTCTATATCTAAAAGAAAATCATCTAAGTTTTGTTTTATTTTTTCATAAGACCAATTCCACCATTTAATCTCTTCTAACTTTTTTATTACATCTTCATCAAATCTTTTTTTTATAGGTTTAGCCGGTATACCTGCAACCACTGTATAAGGGGCCACATCCTTTGTAACTAGAGCACCACTAGCAACTACGGCTCCATTTCCAATTTTTACTTCAGGTAGTATAATAGCTCCATGCCCAATCCATGTATCATGTCCTATATAGGTTTTTCTTTCTTTTCTTTTTTCAAAGAATTCAAAATCATCCTTATCATCAAATCCATACATTTTCCTTCTATATGTGAAATGATGTAGACTTGGTCTTTTCATAGGATGGTCTGTAGGACCTATTCTTACCATAGCAGCAATATTAGAAAACTTACCAATTATAGCATTCTGTATGAAGCAAAATTGTCCAGTATATGAATAATCACCAAACTTTACATTTTCAAAAAAATTTAGCATTCCTATTTCAGTAAATTTTCCTAACTCTGTATTTTTAAGCTCACAGTTCTCTTTAATTAAAGGCTTTTTAGATAATCTTTTTTCGCTCATTATACTCTATAATTTGTCCTTGATATTAATTTTCCATCTACAAAAACATTGGTTATTGCTGGAAAGTCACCATCAACTTTTTCTATAATATTAATATCAGCCTTTTTATTTTCTTTAATTGAGCCTATTTCATCATCCATATTTACTGCTTTTGCCGGGTTGATTGTTACTAAATTAAACATTTCGTTTAAATCTTTATTATATTTTTCATTAAGAATGAAAAGTGAATGTAGTAATGCTGCTGGATAGTAATCACTACATAATATATCAATAGTTCCATGTTCTATAGCCTCTGCAGCCGATAGGTTTCCTGAATGGGACCCTCCTAATAAAACATTAGGGGCACCAGCTATAGTATACATTCCCATTTCTTTAGCTTTCTTTGCTATATCTAAAGTTATTGGAAATTCACTTATCCTTGTACCAAAGGTTTTATTAAGTTTTAACTTATCTATATGATCATCATCATGGGATGCTATAGAAATATTATTTTCAGTAGCTAAATCTGCAATTTCTTTTATCATATCTATGGTTAATTTTTCTTTTTTCTTACTTTTTTCTATTATTAAATCAACTTCATCATCTGAAAAATCATTATATCCTTTAACAGTATTTTTATATACTTCTAAATCCCTATATTGTCCTTGACCTGGAGTATGATCCATAAAAGATACTAAGTGGACTTTATCTTCTTTAATATAATTTTTTAAGTTTTCTACCTCTTCAAAATTATCAATTTCAAATCTTGCATGGAATCTATGACGTATTAAATGTTTACTATTATGGGTTTTATCTATTAAATCAACAAACTTTTTAACATTTTTAGGTTCTCTTATTGGTTTATGGTCAAATTCTTCGGATTTAAATAGAGCTAAAGAATGAAACATTGTTGTTATACCATGGGTTAGAAGTACTTTTTCAGTTTCTCTTAAACTTAATTCAAAATCCATTAAACTTGTAGGTCTAGGTGCTGCCATCTTTTCTATATAATCAGCATGAATATCTATAAAACCTGGAGCTATATACCCACCATTAGCATCTATTACTTCTTTAATTCCTTCTTTACTTATCTCACCTTTTTTTCTAATTTCTTTGATTTTATCTTTCTCAATTAATATTTCATGATTTTTTAATATCTCATCTTCGGTTACTATTAATCCATTAGTTATTAAATACATATTAAACCTCCCTTTACAATAGTGAATGAACTAACTGTTGTGTATACGGCTTTTGTGGATCTTCTAATATCTGATCAGTTAATCCTTTTTCTATAATTTTTCCATTTAACATTACAATCGTTCTATCTGCAAGCATTCTAATAACTGCTAAATCATGGGATACAACTATCATGCTTATTCCTAATTCCCTTTGAATTTTTTTTATTAAATCAAGTACATTAGCTTGTACTGATAAGTCTAATCCTGTAGTTACCTCATCAAGTAAAAGTATCGGAGGATTATTAGATAATGCCTTTGCTATTTGTACCCTTTGCTGCATTCCTCCAGAGAAATTCTTTGGTTCTTCCTTACTTCTAAACAAAGGAATATTAACATGCTCAAGCAATTCATTTCCTCTTCTTTCCATTTCATCAACTTTTCTATTTCCTGATGCAATTAATTTTTCAGCAATATTACCTATTGCAGAAAAGTCCATTTTCAGTCCCAAAATTGGGTTTTGATATACCTTTCCTAATACATTATTTCTTATATATCTTTTCTGCTGACTAGATTCTTTAAATATATTAGATTTACCATCTTTATAATTACTAATATATGCATCACCCTTAGTAACCTCTTTATCAAAATATAAACATTGCATCATAGTAGATTTTCCACTTCCGCTTTCTCCTACTACTCCTAATATTTCACCGTTATAAACTTCAAAGGATACATCTTGACATGCATATACAGTTCCACATTCTGGACAGTAATTTTTATCTAGAACATCTTCACTCATATCCTCACATTTTTTACACCCATTACCGAATTGCTTTCTTAAATTATTTACCTTCAAAATAGGTTTTTCAAAGCTTTCCATCTATCTCACCACCTAATTTCTGTTATTTAATCTATCTAAACAATAACTTGTATCATTACATTGATAATATGTTTCTTTTGTATCTTCATCTATAAGTTCATCCATAAATACACCTGTAGCTTTACACAATCTACATTCTTTATCTTCAAAGGATTCCACTTCAAATGGATAATCTTCAAAGGCTAATGATTTAACCTTAGTATAGGGCGGTACAGCATATATTTTTTTCTCTCTACCAGCTCCTAAAAGTATCAAAGCCTTTGAATAATCCATTTTGGGGTTATCAAAACGGGGTATTGGACTTGGTGCCATTACGTATCTGTCATATACCTTCACAGGATGATCTGCTCCAGTTGACATGTTTCCATATTTCATTATTTGTTCAAAAAGCATAAGCCATGCCCCGCTATACTCATTTTCTGCATGTAATCTTTTAGTTTTGTATTCACTAGGTTCTACTAATCTTAAAGGCTCTGGTATAGGAACCTGTAATACAAGTATCTGTTTATCCTTTAAAGATTTTTCTGGTATCCTATGTCTTGATTGAATTAACGTAGCTTTATTAGTATCATCCGTATTTAAGACGCCTGTAGTCTTTTTTACAAGCTTTTTAATATTAACAGCATTAACTGACTCATCAGATCCCTGGTCTATAACCTTTAATACATCTTCAGTACCTGTTAAACTTAATGTAAGTTGCAAACCTCCTGTTCCCCATCCCCTTGCTATGGGCATTTCTCTAGATGCAAAGGAAACTTGATATCCAGGTATAGCTACTGCTTTTAATGTAGCTCTTCTGATTTCTCTTTTTGAGCCTTCATCAAAGAAAGCGAAATTATAATCTATCTTCATTATCTTTCTCTCCTTTTTTAGTTTTACGAGCACTGTCTAATTTAGATTGGAAAGTTACATAATGGGGAAGTTTTAAGTGTGATATAAACCCTGTTGATTCTACTGAATCTATATGAAGTAACACAAATTCTTCATCATGGGTCGGATATTTTTTATTTCCAGTTTCTAGACAATTATCAAGTATACTCATTGCTATAGCCTTAGTCTCATTTTGTCCGTAACAAATTCCATAACCTATATCAAATTCTATTTCTTTTCTTCCTTTTTCTTTTTCTATCTCTTTTGGTATAAAAGATTCAACTTCAGTAATTTTAATATCTCCTATATAAAAGCTATCTTCTTCTTTTGAAGACTGATCTAGGGGATTATCTATATATATAGGAAGACTACCTATCCTTAGTTCTCCTACTGTTGGATGCAGTGCCCCATAGGCCCTTAAGGCTGCATATCCTAAAGAAGTTATCGCTCCTGTTTGTCCTCTTGTTAATATTTGTAATCTTTCACTTCTTTCTGTTGGAAACTCTATGCTTTTTTTTGTCACATCTATAGGTTCTTTATTGTTATCTTCATAGGTTTTAATTAATCCTTCTTCTCTAAGATAATCAACTACCTTAGGTAATTTTTTTAAATCAGTATCATCATCTTTTATTTTTTCATTTTCATAATCATCTACCCATTTTATTGCATCTTCTAATGATTCATCAGTTAAATCAAAATCTATAAGTCTATGGGTATAGTCATAACTTGCACCTAAAATTTGTCCTCCTGGTATATCTTTAAAACTAGCTGATATCCTTCTTTCAACAAGCATATTATCCGTATCTAAAACTTTTGTATAATGTTTTCTAGGTAATGTTGATCTATATGCCCTAAGTAAAAATACAGCTTCCTCCATATTTCCTTCAGCCTGCTTTATTGCTATTGATGCTAACTCCCTAGAACAAAGACTACTTTCAGACATTACTTGGTCAATTAAACCTCTCATACTTCCCTTTATATCATCAACATTTACTATTTTTTTCTCTTTTAGCCTTTCATATTTTAATCTTTTTATAGACTCTTCTATCGCCTTTGTTCCACCCTTTATGGCTACGTAACCCATATTCTCACTCCCTATTTAAATATTTGCGTTGTTCTAGGTAAACACATTATATTAGAATTAATATCTGTAAATATAACATCTATTCCAAGGGGATATTCAATATTCTTTTCATTTCTTTCTTCTATCCAATTGCCTTTAAGTTTCACTTCTACATAGTTTACTTCCTTAATTCCAGGTCCCTTTAAAGTTAAATCTTTTTCATTTGTAATTTTCTCTGATTCAACAATAATTGTTGCTGATTTATTAGGGTTTATTAAATCTCCTACCTTTGCTTTTTTAAATGTACTTTCTATATCTTCTTTTTTGGCATCATTTAATAAAAATATAAAATCAGCTTCGTGTAATTCTTTAGACTTTGCATATGTCAATTGATTAATAAATTTTGTCATTTCATCTTCTTTATTTGAAATAATTTTAAAACTAACTTCCGCATCTAAAAGCATAAACATAAGTACTAAAGTAGAATTAAAAAACTCAGTATCGATATCAACCTTTTGACTTTCATTTTTTATATTTTCTATCTCTCCAGGCCTTGACATCGAATTTAAGACTTTTCTATATGTCCTTTGTATATCATGAACCATATCTAATTTCATATTGCTCTCTCCTTAATAAAATTTTTAAACATCCATAGTATCGAAATTAACCTTAGATTTTAAAATCTTTGACTTATATTTTTTATTTTCATTATTTATTTTTTCTTCTTCCTTTAATAAAATATCTTTAAAAGCTTTAGTCTCTTTAAGTTCTAAATTATATGCTGCATCTATAATGGCTAGGTATAATGATAAATCTGGATTATTTCCCTTTACAATCCCTATCCCTAACTTTCCATTTATTTGTACTTTTGTTTCAGTTACTAATACCTCACCTAGATAAAAAAGTGATTTTTTAGCTCCTTCGCGCATTTTCACCATAATAAGTCCATAATTAGGTTCCTCTATTACCTTTACATCATATTTATTTTGTATTTCCTCTGCTAATCCTTTCGCGATACTAGTTGATCCTTTAATTAAAATTTCTGTCCTTCTTTTCCTATTCAATTTAGTATCCTCCCTTCAACAATTTTCATTATATCTTGTTGCCAAGTTAATGACTGTAAAGATAGTATTAACTTAGGTTAAATACATGTTAAGTAAAAAAAGACCCTAAGATATTATCTTAGAGTCAAATTAAGTTACTATATATTTAAAAGAATCACTTCTATAAATAATTTTTGTAAATTCAAGAGTCTTATTAGTCATTTTATCTATACAATTACTTTCAACAATAAGTAATGGTATTAAATTAGTACAATTTAATATTTTTCTTTCTTCACAAGTAGGAAGGGATATACTTAGAATGCTTTTTTCTGAAGTAAATTCTTTATACCCATTGTCGTTATAAAATTTAAACATTGAGGTTATATTTTTACCTACTTCATCTATATCTTTAAATACTGATTTTGAAACATAGGATTTATGTAATGCTATAGGTCTATTATTTACTATCCTTAATCTTCCTATTTTATATACTTCTATATCTTTAGAAATACCTAATTCATTATAAATTTTTTCATCATAATCTATTTTCTCGCAATAAATATTCCTAGTTAAAAAATCATGTCCCTTATCTATCATTTTTTTTGAGAAACTTTCATTTCCTGATAATACAAGTTCTATTTGTTGATGCCTATCTTTAAGATATCTTCCTTTTCCTTGCTTAGAATATATATATCCCATATCTTCTAGTTTTTTATAGGCCTTTCTTATATTTATTCTAGGTGTTTTGTAAAGGTTTGATAATTCATTTTCAGAGGGTAATCTATCATTACCTTTATATTTTCCATTCATAATATCTTCTATAAATCTATCAATTATCATAGTTTCAATATCTTCTTTCATATTTATCACCCTCTTTAAATTTATTTAAATTATTCCTACAATTTTAATAATATATTTTCTTTGTTATACATGAATTATAATTTTGTAAATTATATTTAACAATAAAAAATCCCCCATTAACTGGGAGATTTCCTTATCACTATTCTTTTATTTTAGAAAAGTAATTATGACTAGCTAAACTTATTTACATCCCCATCCAAACATAGGATAATGAATGTATATAATTACTAAAATTATGATCCAAAATAACCACGTATAATCATCACCACATCCTAATAAACCTTTACTAGTCATACAATCACCTCCTTAATATATATATATGCACTAAATTAAATAACGCTACTATTAAGAAGGTGAAAATTATAATTTATTATTTACACATTACTAAGAATCCATTCAGTTGCTTCTTTTAAAGAATCAAATATTAAATCTTTATTTTCTAGATCATCTATATGTTTTTTTCCATGACCTGTTAAAACATATATCCCCTTTGCACCTGCATTTAACCCAAATTCCACATCTGAAGGATGATCTCCTATAACATAGGATTTTTCTATATCTATATTATGATTTTTTATAGCTTCATATATAAAATAAGGGTTAGGCTTTCTACAATCACAGTCATCTTCCTTTGTATGTGGACAACAATATAGCTGATTTATTTTTATATTATGTTTTTTTAATTCTTCTAATATATAATCATTTACTTTTTTTACTCCCTTTTTAGTTATTAAGTTTTTCCCAATACCAGATTGATTAGTTACAATAAAAAGTTCAAAATATTTATTTAATTTTTTTAAGGCATTAATAGTAAATGGATATATTTTTACCTCTTTTAAAGTCTCTATATAGCCTCTATCTTCAATTAATACACCATCTCTATCAAGAAATACTGCTCTTTTCATAATATACCTTCCTCCTTTTTTACTATTATAACACCTAGCTTTTAGTTTACTTCAATTATAAAATTAAATTTATCTATTCTAACTTTATCTATTTTTTTACCATAGCTTTTGAATTCTCTTTCTAAAAACTTAATATTAGAATAATACTCATCTTCTACTTCATATATCTCTTCTTTAGTTAGACTTTTCATTATCTTTTCCTTTTCTTTATCATCTTCAAACATAAGATCTCCTATCACTATTCTACCATTTTTATTTAAGACATTAATCATTTCTTTAATAGCGACTTTTTTTTCTTTTTTATTTAAATGATGAAAAGCATAGGTTGAAACTATAATATCAAAACTATTATTTTCAAAAGGTATTTTTAGAAAATCCCCTGGACGCAGCTTAAGATTTGGAAATTTATTCTTAGCTACATTTAACATCTCCCTAGATTGATCTAACCCAATAATATTATACCCTTTTTCTAAAAATAGTTTAGAAAGATTACCTGTACCAACACCTATGTCTAAGGCTTTTATATCCTTTGTTTTGTCTCTGATTGCAGTTTTAAATGTAGTATTTAATAATTTTTCATAATTTTTATAAATCTTTAAACTACCAGGATCTTTTTTTACTGTTTCATCATAAGTCTTTGACCATGTATCAAAGTCCCATTTATCTTGCCAATCTTCTTTTAGTTTATATGTTTCATTCATATCCTTTATTATATCTACCATTTTCCCTTTATACTCTTTATTATCAGATATATATATTATATCCATAAGTTCTTTAAGAGCATCCCTTATAAGTTTCATCTTTTGCATTCTACTATTTATTACTTCCCATTGATTGTAAAAGTGGTCTAATTCATTATCTTTTCTATTATCATTAAATATATCCTTAATATCATCAATCGATAAATCTAAGACCCTATACATTAATATAGTTTGTAATTTAATTAAATCTTTCTCATTAAAATACCTATAATTATTAAATTTGTCCCTTTCAGGGTTAATTAAACCCTTTTTTTCATAGAATCTGATTTTATTTTTAGTTATGTTAAAAATCTCAGAAACTTCTTTAATAGTATATTTTTTATTCATAAAATCCCCCTTAAGTTTTGTTACTTATATTTTAAACCTTAGCCTAAGGCTAAGGTCAAGGATGATTTTAATATCTTATAAAAAAGATTAGACCATATAAACATATTAATCTATAACAAATTCTGGTTGTCCCATATATCCTGGAGCTATTTCATATTTATCAAATACAATAACGACTTTTTTATATTCATTTATATAAAACTTTTGTTCATCTTTAATTCCTTTAAATCCATTTTCCCCTTCAAAGTAACTTTTTTGCGGATCATTTTTTCTTTCTTGAATCTGGGTTTTTATACTTTTATTTATTATTTCCTTATATTTCTTTCCTAACATATCTTTAAGGGTTATTATTTTGTTATTATTAAGATCTATATTATAGTAATATGTTTTAGCATAAGAACTTGCAAGGGACTCATACTGAAAAATATTAAAGGATAATATATCTTGATTTGCAGATTTAACATCATAATCTACTTTAACTTTTATAGGACGAAAATCTTTTCTCTTCCCTCCAGTTTCTATAAAGGCTTTTTTATATTCCTCTGCTCTTTTTTCAGCTCCTTTAATTCTTGTTTTCATTCTATTATAAATTTCTTCATTTATTTTCTTTTCTAACTCTTTATTACCTAAACCATCAACTTTAGGTATTTTAATATCTGCATCAATAATATCGCTATGTATCTCTTGTTCAGTAAAAATAAGCAACTTAGCAATATTACCTATAACAGGCATACCACTAACATTTTCAGCAAATGCTTGATTTAAATTTAAACCTCCAATAAAGGTAGTACTAGCTATTAATAATGATGCCGCTACAACACTAAATCTTCTTTTAAACATACTTTTACACCTTTCTTTATTTACTATATCTATTGTTTCATCTACCGCATTCTTTAACTCTGAAGGAATCTCTATAGATTGATATTTTTTCTTAGCTTTTTTAAATTTATTATCCATTTTAACCATCACTCCCCATAATTACCTTCAATTTGTCAGTTGCAGAGTAAAGTCTCGTTTTTACAGTGTTAATATTACACTGAATCAATTTAGATATATCATCAAATTTCATATCTTTAAAATATCTTAAAATAACTACAGTTTTATGCTTTTCATCTAACTTATCTATAGCATCATACAAATCCATTTTTTGTGCAATATCTTCATCATTATCTCCATGGATTTCAATCATATCATCTGTTATTAGTATGTCACGATTCTTTCTTATGTAGCTAATACTTGTATTAACAATAATCCTATATAACCATGTTTTCATATATTTTGACTGCTTTAATTTATCAACATTCTTTAATGCTTTATATATTGACTCTTGCACTATATCTAAGGCTATTTGTTTATTTTTAACATAGCTATAAGCTAATCTATAAAGTGTATTTTGATTATTTTGTATGTAAGATACTAGTTTATTATATTTTTTATCGTTTTGTTTAAACATCCCATCTCTCCTTTCTTAATTGCCTTACACTTTTTAGACGGTATAAACGGTCAAAAAGTTTGAAATATTTTATATTAATTTTTTTATGAAAAAAATCCCAAATTGGGATGTTAAACTAATATACTTATAAATTATAATAAAATTTAATTATATTTAAACTATTAAAGTTCAATTATACTACCAGAAGCAAAGGGTTTACATTTGAAAACATTGTAAAACTCAACTAAAGCATCGAATTTAGTACAATGACTAGTTCTTATTATATCAATATCTAATTTCTTTAAATAATTAATAGTTTTTGTTGTTAATTCATCATTCCCTTTTAAATGAAATCCACCAATAACTGCATATATTTTATTAACTCCTGTAATTTGTCTAGAATACTCTATAATGTTACAAATACCTGAATGGGCACAACCTGTAATAATAACTAATCCCTTTTTAGTATTGAATACTAGTGCTGAATCATCCATAACAAAATCTTTACTACCATCCTCCTTAATAAAGCTAGTATCCTTTGATTCAAATTCAACTATTTTTGGTGTCTGTCCAAGAAAAACTATATTTTCATCTATTTTAAAGGGACCTCTACTTAATATAAGGTCAAATCTTTTTTTAGCTTCTTTTATACTAAAGGGTAATCCTATATATTCTTTATTCTTTCTGTATCGTTTAATAAATGCATCTGGATGACAGATAAGTTTTTTATTTGTTATATATTCTAATCCATTTCCATGATCCCAGTGACCGTGACTTAATACTAGATTATCTGAAGAAGAAATATCTATTCCTAATTTTTTTGCATTTTCCATAAACATATTACTACTTCCAAAATCAAAAAGTATTTTTTTACTACTTTCTATAAAAAAAGATAATCCCCATTCAGAAGAGTACTCCCTAGAAGCATGATTATCAACTAATACATTAATTCTCATTTTATTACTCCTTTCTTAAATTTATTTATGTGAATTTTCATCTCGATTCCTTTTTTCTTTATCCGTTGCATTACTTAAAAACCTTCCTATTCTATATGAAAATAAATAAGAAATTCTTAAGAATATAGTTGTTTTTATATCTGGAGAAATAATATGTTTCTTTGAAAATATCTTTTTAGCTAATTTATTTCCAACTATTTCGGGATTTTCCATTACTTTTACTGGTATCCCTAAAGGGCGAGCTGATTTAGTGTTCATTAAAGGAGGATGCATTAAGCTAACTTGAATATTATATGGTTCTAACTCCATTGATAATGTCTTAGTTAATGATTCTATTCCTCCCTTTGTAGATACATATCCATATATTCCTTTAAAACCAGTAATTCCTACAGCGGAGCTTACATTGTGAATAACTCCCTTTCTTTGTTTTTTCATTTGAGGTATAATAGCTTTTATCATTCTTATATATCCAAAGTAATTAGTCTCAAATTCTTTAATTGTATCGTTAATATCTTTCTCTTCAAATGTCTTAAAAATAGCTAAAGCTGCATTATTAACTAATACATCTACTCTGCCCCATTTATTTAATATATCCTTTACAGTGCCATTTATTTCATTATCCTTTTTTACATCGCATTTATAATATAACAACTGTGATGAGTACTTACTTTTTAACTTTTTAATATTTTTAACTGATAAATCAATTAAAGCTACTTTATATCCATCGTTTAATAAAGCTCTACCCATAAAGTATCCTAATCCATTATTAGCATTAGTTATAATTATTACTTTTGTATCTCCCAACATTATCCCTCCATTTTTATGTAATCATTTAAATTCCTTTTATTGCTAATTTATTAATATTATATCCTTTTTAAATTTTAAAACTTAATTTTTACTCATTGTTTGAATTATGATTATTATTATGTTATAATACAATGGCGATAATTCGGCCAATCACTCAGTGTAATCAGTTATTTACTCATCTTACAAATCATTTACTCACGTTAATAAGGAAATCATAAAATATTATGTGTCAAAATAACAAAAGAAAGAGGTTTTTATATGAAAGAAGATATCAAAAGACAACAAGAAGAAAAACTTTATAGTAGAAATTTCACTAAATTTGGTCTAGATATGAACCCGGTTGTTTCCATAGTTGCTGGACTATTTGTTTTACTTTTTTCAGGCTATGCTTTATTTAACCTAGACCATGCATTAATTGTGATTGAAAGTCTTAAAAGTACCATACTAGCAAAAGGAGACTGGTTATTTATCCTATCTAGTAATTTCTTTATAGGGGTTAGTTTATTTCTTGCCTTTTCAAAATTAGGTAAAGTAAAGATTGGTGGAGTCGATTCTAAACCAGAATTCTCAAATTTTGCTTGGTATTCCATGTTACTATCGGCAGGAATGGGAATAGGATTAATGTTTTGGGCTGTGGGAGAGCCATTACATCATTCTGCTGTTATTCCTCCAATATTTAGAAACACAAATACAGAAACTTCAGCTTTAGCAACAACTTTTTTCCACTGGGGCTTACATCCTTGGGGAATATATACTTTAATATCGTTAGCATTATCATATTTTGCATATAATAAAAATCTTCCATTATCTTTAAGATCTGTATTCTATCCAATATTAAAAGATAAAGTTTTTGGTATTGTGGGAGATATTATTGATGTTCTTGCTGTTGTTTCATGTTTGTTTGGTCTTGCTACTTCCCTAGGCTTAGGAGTACAACAAATAAACAGTGGATTAAATTATTTGCTAGGTATAGGTTTTAGTGTGAAAATTCAAGTAGGTCTTATTGCCATAATTACTTTAATGGCTACACTTTCAGTTATATCTGGTATAGATAAAGGTGTAAAAATGCTATCTAAATTAAATATAAAAATAGCTTTTGTATTTATGACCGCTATTTTATTCCTTGGTCCAACATCTTATATACTAAAATTATTTTCTAACTCTTTAGGTGTATATTTAAATGGATTTGTTAAATCATCGTTCTTTGTATCCCTTAGTGATAGTACATGGCAAGGGGACTGGTCTGTATTTTACCTTGCGTGGTGGATATCATGGTCTCCTTTCGTAGGTATGTTTATAGCAAGGGTTTCAAAGGGGAGAACGATAAGGGAATTTGTATCAGCAGTATTATTAATCCCTTCACTTTTATCTTTTGTATGGTTAACTGTTTTTGGAGGTACTGCTATACACATAAATAATTCATACGGTGGTAAATTATTTGAAGTAGTTCAAAATAATCTTCCAGTAGCGTTATTTGAATTAATAAATTTTATACAAATTCCTGTATTTGCTGAAATTGCAAAAGTAGGATTATCTACATTAGCAACTTTACTAGTTATATCATTTTTCATTACTTCAAGTGACTCAGGTTCATTGGTAGTAGATAATATAACATCTGGAGGTAAATTAGATTCCCCTGTACCTCAAAGAGTATTTTGGGCTTGTATGGAAGGATTAGTTGCTGCTATACTTCTTTTAATTGGAGGAGAAAAAGCACTTTCAGCATTACAAACAGCTGTTATCACTACTGGTCTTCCATTTGCTATTATCTTAGTAATAATGAGTGTGTTATTAATTAAAAGTGTTCGTGACTCTTATAATAAACAAAAAATAAAAAGTAAAGAAGTATCTAAAAAAAGGGATGCTAAATATAAACGTAATAATAAAAAAACTTATGCTTCATAAAAAAGAGTTAGCCTAAATTTAGGCTAACTCTTTTTATAGCTATCTAAATATTACTTCTTTTAACTTGGTTTCTACCATTATTTTTAGCATCATAAAGGGCTTTATCTGCCTTATTTATTAAATCATTTATTTTAGTTTCATCTTTTAGTGTAGAAACGCCTATACTAATAGTTATAAATATTTTTTCCTCTTCATTATTTATCTCCATATTTGATATTTTATTTCTTATTCTCTCAGCAATATTAAAAGCACTATCAGAATCAGTCTCAGGTAAAATAATTATAAATTCTTCTCCTCCAAATCTTCCAAAAGAATCAACTTTTCTAATGATATTTTTACATTCATTTGCTAATTTTTTCAAAACTAAATCCCCAATAGCATGTCCATAAGTATCATTTACTCTTTTAAAGTGATCTATATCAATCATACACAATGATAAATCTTGATTATTTTTTTTACTTTCATTAAATTCATTCCTAGCAATTTCTATTATTCTACGCCTGTTATTTACCTTTGTTAGAGGGTCTGTAATAGATATTTTAGAAAGTTCCTTATTTAAATCTCTCATTTCTTTTTCAATACTTTTTTGTTCTGTGACATCAAGTACGATAGCCACAACGCCATCCTTTTTTTTGTTTATATTATAAAAAGGTGTATATATTCCATAGACATACATGTATCTATCCTTTTTAAGTAATATTTTATCATTAAAGGAATTAGTTTCTCCCTCTTTTATGGTTTTATCTAATAATTTCAGATGTTTTTTATGCATATCTTTTGGAAGAATTTCAAATATACTGTGGTTTTCTATTTTATCTAATGATCCAAATAATTCAACATGTTTATTATTTGCTATTTTACAAATATAATTTTTATCTATATAGGCAATAAAAATAGGGGCAGTATCTATTATTATCCTTAAAAAAGATTTACTTTCTATCAAATCCATTCTTATACCCTCTAATTTTTCAATTGTTTGAGAAAGTTCTAAGGTACGTTGATTAACCTCTTTCTTTAATTTTGTATTATATGATTTTAAAATTTCATTATTTTCACCTACAGTTTTAATAGCTTTACTATTAAGACCATAAATTATATAACAAATGATACTATTAGCTAATACAATAAAAAAATAAAACATAAAATCAGATATATTATTGCTCAAATTATCTAAACTATAATATTTAAAATATATCACAGCTATATGGGCTAATACAGTTATATTACTTAAAAATATCATATAGAAAAGTTGATATCTTTTTATAGCAATTAAACTCATTATAAAAAATTGACTGCAAATTATTATAGCTGTTTCTAATACTCTAAAATGTGATAATACTTTATTTGAGATATAATCTCCAAATATATTATGAATAAATAAAAGTGCTATTATTCCACCTAAATAAAGATTAATCGCCTTTTCTAATTTCCCATTTTTTAATAATAGTAAACATTTAATACTAATAAGTAAAAGTATAATATCTCCAAACTGTAAAATATGGCGCCCATTTTGTATATCAGGAATAAATACATGTACAAAAAATGCTATTATCATTAATAAAAACATCATACTAATAACTAGTAAAAAATATTCTGCTTTCTTTTTTACAAAGAAAAAATCTGATTGATAAGGTTCTAAAATAGACTCCTTTATCCTTTGTAACATATTCCACCTCCCATATAAGGTTTTAAAAAATATTTAATTAATTTATTTATACCCTAAAATTACTAAACTAAAATAAAATTCAAATTTAACAAATTATTTTATTAATATACTATAGCATAAATTAAGGGCACTTATATTGTGCCCTTACAATTTTCTATGCTTTATTTACAGATTTAACCTGCCTAATATTCTTTCCCTATTTGTATATAGCCATCTTAATGTTTTTTCGTTACATTTAGCTGCACCTATATCATCAATAGAAATACTAAAGTTCATATATATTAATTCAATTGAATATAGTATAAACATTATATTTTCTATCTCTACTTGATGTAAACCTACTTTACTATATCCATTCATTAATGAATGGAAAATATCTATCCATTTATTCCGCTTTACTTTATCATCAATTCCACTTATTAATATACTAGTAGCGCAGTAACATGGGTCAAATATTCTTACACTTTTTAATACTAAGTCAAAATCTACAAATCCTGTAAGTTTATTGTCTTTAATTAGTATATTACCTGGATGTAAATCCCTATGTATCAAGTGCTTTGGTAATAAGTTAAATGCCTTTACAAAGTTTTTTTCAAATTCTTTTTCCATAGTTTTAATAAGTTTAATATCAAACTTGTCATTATATTTATATAGCTCTGGTATAATGCATTCTAATATTCCTTTTGCTAATTGAGATTCATTATATCCTTCTAAATATTTATAATCTTTTAATGCATTATGAAGCTTTGCTACTGATTCTCCTAAAAACTTTCCCCTCTGTAAAAAATCCTTTTTATAATGCTTTTCATCTACAGAATTACCTGGTAATTTAGGATATAAACAATAAATCTTTTCATTTATTTTAAAATAATAATCCCCTAACTTATTTTTTAAAGGTACTGCAACAGGAATATCCTTACTAGATAGATATTTCATAAGTTTGTATTCTCTATTTAATAATTCTATATTATCCTTTTCCTTCAAATAATATTTTTTATCTTCTAAATCTTTCAATACTTTAACCTTACCAGTAAATGATTTTACATCCTCAATTTCCACCACATTTTCAAAACCTATATCTTTTATATATTTTAATAAATCACTCATATAATCTCCTCCATTTTATAAATCGAGTAGGAGGTAGATAATTATTTTATCTACCGACCTCTCACACCACCATACGTACCGTTCGGTATACGGCGGTTCATTAAGACAATCTAAATTTTTCATACTGTGAAGATAAACTTATAAAAC
>VEND01000037.1 GCA_009711765.1 Bacillota bacterium
CAAATAAAAGTGTTGTAATCCCTGCACCTACTGCTGCTTCTGTTATTGCTAAATCAGGAGCATTAAGTTGTTCCCATAAAATAGCCATAACTAAACTATAAACCATAAATACAATTACAGCCCCTAATAAACTTCTAATTGATGAAACAGCTACCGCTGATGCTATTAATATTAAAATCATTATTAAACTAAATATATCCATTAACTCACCTCTTTATCTTTCATTGAGCTAAAATATGCATTAGATATTAAATGGGTTGCCGTTGGATTAGTAATCCATATAAAAACAATTACTAACAATAGCTTTACACTACTAAAAGCAAAACCATTATATATAATAAGTGCTATTAAACATAAAACAGCTCCTAATGTATCACATTTTGCTGCTGAATGGACCCTTGAAAATAAATCTGGAAATCTAATTAATCCTATAGTTCCTACTGTAAAGAAAAACAAACCTCCTAAAAGAAAAAGGGATATCAAAATTAATTTCATTTAGTTTTGCCTCCTTTTTATAGTACTAGAAATAACTATTGAAGCTATAAAACTTATTAATGCATATACTAAAACCACATCTAAAAAGTAAGTCTCTCTTAATATAAAAGAAACTATAGATATTATTACAATTGTTTTAGTTCCTATTACATTTATAGAAATTAATCTATCTGCTTGACTAGGACCTTTAATGGCTCTATACATACATAAAATAATAGTTATTGATAGAAATATTATTGAACCTATTAATACCTTTGTTATCATAAACTATCTCTCCATTTTAAGTAATATTTTTTCAAACTTAGAATCTATTACATCTTCTATATATTCCTTTTTTAAACAATGTACCCTTAATTTATTATCCTTTAATGTTACAGTAAGGGTTCCTGGTGTTAATGTTATTGAATTTGCAAGTATTGCTTTATTAATATCTGATTTAAGCTTTGTCTCATATACAATCATCTCTGGTGATATGTCCATTTTAGGACTTAAAACCACTTTAGCTACTAAAAAGTTTGCTGTAATTATTTCTTTTATTAATAAAGTTAAATATTTAAACATATTTTTTATCTTTTCAGTATCAAATTTTTTTAAATTAAAACTAAAGGAATCTCTATTTAATATAAAAACTATAATAGATACAACAAATCCTAAAATAAAGACCTCTAGATTAAATTTCTCTGCTAAGAAAATCCAAAAGACTAAAAATGATAATAAGTATTTTTTCATAGTTAAACCTCCAAATAAGTATTCACCCATATGTAGTTGCAATTATTATGCCATGTGAATTTAAATATATAACTATTTTCTCTTTAATTAGGTTAATCGCTGAACTTTAGAAATATCCCTTTTTTCAAAAAAATAAAAAAGGAATCGAAATTTATTCGATTCCCGTAAAGAAAGTTTCATTTTGATACACTTTTTATAACCTCTAGCTTTCAAATGTGTTGCGTTTTGATACATGTGTTTCATTTTAGAACATATCTTAAATCATATTTATCTATTTTCCTATATAAAGTACTTCTACCTATTCCTAAAATCTTTGCTGCTAAGGCCATATTTCCATCTACCTTTTGTATTGTTTTTAATATTGAAATTTTTTCTATCTCATCTAAGGATAATAAATCATCTGTAATATTTAAATCCTTTGCATTTGGATTTGATTTCATATGTTTAGGTAAATGTTCATAATTAAGGGGTTTATTTTCATTAGCTAAATTTATAACAAGTTGCATCACATTTTGAAGTTCCCTTACATTTCCTGGCCAGTCATAACTCATCATACCTCTATAAAAACTTTTATCTATACCCTTAACTTTTTTACCCATTTTTATTTGAAATTTCTCTAAAAAATAATCTATTAATATTTTTATATCTTCTTTTCTTTCCCTTAAGGATGGGGTATGAATAGGCATAACATTTAACCTATAAAATAAATCGCTTCTAAAGTTTCCTTTATCAACTTCCTCTTTTATATCTTTATGGGTAGCAGCTATTACCCTAACATCTACAGGTATTACATCATGACCACCTATTCTGACTATCTCCTTAGTCTCTAAAACCCTTAAAAGATTTGATTGGGTATCTAGGGGCATATCACCAATTTCATCTAAAAATATGGTCCCTCCATCGGCTAGCTCAAATTTTCCAGGATGTCCACCCCGTTTAGCTCCAGTAAAGGCACCTTCAACATATCCAAATAATTCACTTGCTACTAACTCTCTAGGTATAGCACCACAATTTAAAAATACAAAGGGTTTTGATTTTCTTTTGCTTTCATTATGAATAGCCTGTGCAAACATTTCCTTTCCTGTTCCACTTTCTCCTAATAATAAAACTGTAGTATTAGTTTTAGCAGCTTGGGCTGCTATTTTTTTTGCCTTGTTTATTTCTATACTTTCTCCTAAAATATCATCAAAATTAAATCTTGCTTCAGCACCTACTATTTTATTAACTAAATTGTGTACAACCTTTGCTTCTCTAAAGGTAAATACAGCTCCTTCCACATTATCATTACATTTATCTTTAATAGGTGTTATATTTATAATACAAGTAATCTTTCTACCCTTTTTAGTTTTAAAATAAACTTCCTCTTCTTCATACTTTTTACCATTTCTTATAACATTCATTATTTTATCGCTATGTTCTTTGTGTAGAATACATTTAATATTTTTTTCTTGGATTTCTTCTTCTTCATAATTTAATATTCTACAAGCAAATTGATTTATTCCTCTTATAATTCCTTTTTTATCAACTGAAACTAATCCTTCTGTTATTGATTCAACTATGGCATGATAATGCTGATTAGCCATTTTAAGTCTTCTATTCATAAATCCTAGTTTCATTTCGTTTTCTATAGCCTCAGCAGATGCATGGACCATTCCAAGGGTATGAGGATGAACCTTTTTACAAGGTCCTGACATACTTAAAACACCGATTGTTTTTCCTTTCTTATCCTTAATAGGACAAGCAGAAGTAGTCCAATCATGGTATTCTTTACAGTAATGTTCTCCTCCTAAGACCTGTATTGGTTTCTTTGTTATTAAAGCTGTACCTATGGCATTTGTACCTATAATTTCCTCACGTACATTACATCCTTTATGCATATTATGGTGTGCTTGATGTTTTATAAGTTTCTTATCACCACTTAATTCTAATACATATCCTTCACTATCTGTAAGTCTAACTATTAACCCAGTATTTCCTACTATCTTATATAATGTATTCATAAAGGGTTTTGCAGTTGTTAATAAAAAGTTATACTTCTCATATTTTTCTTTTAATTCTTTCTTAGTTAGTTCTTTTCCTTTGTTTGGTTTATAAGGGTCAACCCCTTTTCTTTCACATCTTAACCAGGAATCAGCAATAATATCTCTTAAAAGCTCTCTTTTTAATATTCCCTCTGATGTATATAACTCCCAAGCTTTCATAAAGCCTTCGTTTTTACTTAAAAGCTTTTTAGCTGGCATTTATCTCATCCTATCTTTTTATATTATTTATCATATTCCACATTTCATCAGCAGAACGTATACTTCTTGTATTAATTTGATAAGCCCTTTGTGTTATAAGCATATCTGTCATTTCTTTTGCTATATCTACATTTGACTTTTCTAAATACCCTTGTTTGATAGCTGATTTATTATTAGTAATTTTACTTTCATTAATATTAAAATCATTAACAGAAAAATAATTTCCATTTTCATTTATTAATGAATCGCTGTCTGTAATTTTAAATAAAGGAATTTCTCCTACTAATTCTTTCTCTCCATCAACTAAAGAGTATATTTCACCATTTTCTTTTATCTTTATATTATTATTTAATTCATCTCTCTGATTTTCAACATAAACTAAATTTCCATTAGTATCTACTAGGTTTCCTTCAGTGTTTACACTAAAACTTCCATCCCTAGTAAGAAGTATTTTTCCTGAATTTTTATCAGTTACACCAAAGAATCCTTCTCCATTTATGGCTAAATGACTACCCTTATACGACTTTTCTAATATACCTTGGGTATAATCTCTATCCATATTTTTAGTTTTCACTCCAACTCCTGATAATATCCCATCTTCACTTATATTTTCTGAAAAAGGGGTTCCATTATCATCAAGTGAATCATATACTAAGTCTTCAAATTTAACTTCCGCCTTTTTATATCCTGTTGTCTGTACATTAGATATATTATTAGATACAATATCCATTTTTCTTTGAAATGCCTTTAATCCTGATTTTGAAACATTTAAAGCTTTAAACATAGTATCCCCCTATCTTATTCTTCCCACTTCATTAACAGCTTTTCCTAAGGTATCATCAATTGATTGTAGCGTTTTATAATTAGATTCAAAGTTTCTTGTAATCTCTATCATTCTTACCATTTCTTCTAATGGATCTATATTAGATTTTTCTAAATACCCTTGTTTAACTTTAGTATCTAAATTAAAAGCCGTGGGATTTTCTTCACTACTATATATATTTTCCCCTCTTTTTTCAAGTAAAGCTTTATCATTAAAATCTACAATCATAAATCTTCTTTCATTTCCATCTAATTTAAACTCTCCATTTTCATTAACAGATATATCCTTATCTTTCACATATATATATCCATCGTCGCCCTTTGATAAGCCTTCAGCTAATACAGGATATCCTTGCTTTGTTGTAAGTCTACCTGAAGAGTCCACTTTAAAGTTTCCATCTCTAGTATAAAGTAATTCACCATCTCCTTCAATGGTAAAAAATCCATTACCATCTATTGCAAAATCCTTATTCTTATTAGTCTGATTTAATAATCCTTGGGTGAAATCTGTATAAACTTCATCTATCTCTGTACCTAACTCTAAAGTACCTATGGTATCTAATCCACCATTTTCTCTATTTTTTACATACATTTCGTTGAAGGATTTATTTATTATTTGTTGTTTTTTATATGAATTAGTATTTAGATTAGCTAAGTTTTCTGAAACATTTTCTTGTTTTCTCTTTTGTACAAGCATTCCTGTTGTTGCAGAATAAAGTCCCCTTATCATTACTTTTCTCCTCCTTCATTAAAGGCTTTTATTTCATCGGGATAAACCATACCCATAGCCCTAGCTTTTTTTTCAAGTTCTAATTTAGAATAATCTTTCTGATAAAAAGGAAGTAATAATAAACAAGCTATTACTAAACCCATACCAAAACCTAAAATGAATTTAGAATCTAGTTTAGTGATTTTTTTTCTAATCTTTGTAAAAATAATACTTCCCCCTTTCCCATATTTAACTCCTTAGCTATATCATCTAATGTATAATCTTTTTCTTTTAAAGAATTAATCTTTTTTATTAATTTATTAGTATCATCTGATAATTTACTTTCATCACTAGGTTTCTTTTCTTCTTTAACATCCTCTTTAATATTATCATTATCTTTATTTTCTAACTTTTCTATTACATAATCTAATTTATTTTTTATATCTTTAAAATCATCATCATAATCTAATTCGTTATTTAAAGAATTATTAAACTCTAAATCCGATACATCCTGATTATTTAAAATCTCATCAAAATCAAGGATATCTTCTTTATTACTTAAAATAAATCCATAAATAGTTATTATTATTCCAACTACTAAACATAAATATATCATTTTAAACATCCTTCTCATTAGTAAGTAAATCCCTTAATTTCATCAATACCTTACCATGTATCTGAGAAACTCTAGATACTGACACTTCTAAAACATCTCCTATTTCTCTTAGGGTAAGTTCTTCTTGATAATAAAGGTTTAAAACTATCTTATCCCTTTTAGATAAGCTGTCTATAGCATTAATAAGCTTTTCTTTCCTTTCTTCAACTAATAGTGCTTCCTCAGGATTTTTAGAGTCCTTATCATCTATTATATCGAGTAAATTAAAATCTGAACTATCTCCACCAAAGATAGTCTCTTCTAAGGATATATTAGATAAATTATGCATTGTTTCATATATCTTATGTAAATCCCTTTGACTTATATCCATCTCTTTTATTATCTCTTCATCTTTAGGGTCTCTATTTAATCTTTGTTGTAATTTTCTTTTTACATCATATAATTTATTTAATTTACTCATCTTATCCCTTGATACTCTACCAAATTTTCTTAATTCATCTATTATTGTTCCCTTTATTCTTAATCTTGCATAGGCTTCAAAGGGTACCTTTTTACTTTCATCAAATTTCTCTATAGCATCCATCAAACCTATTACACCGATACTTACTAAGTCTTCTTTATCCATTTCATGACCATCTTTAAGATCCATTTTATCTGCAATTTGTTTAACAAGGGGTAAATATTTAGTTACAGTATCTTCTTTTTGATAGGCATATCCCATAATATCACCCTTTTAAATTAATTTATTCTTTCGCTTTTCTCTCATTTTAACGAATATAAACTGAATAACCTTTTCTCTTATTCTTTCTGGAATGTTTATAAACTTAATACCTGTGTGATAAATTACCTTTTCATTTCTTATTAATTTTTTTATTCTACAAATTTCACCCTTAACTGCTATTTGTATATTTGAATTTTTAAATCTAACTACAATGTTTTTATCTTTATTTAGCTTATCAACAGTACTTACCTTCATGCCTCCACCACTTATATCTACAGAATAAGCACTAATAAATTCATCTTTGTTTTTGTCATTTAACATAAAATTATTTAAACTATTATAATTTAAATTTATATGTTCATCATTCTGACTATAAAATATTTCTTGATTATGTTCTATCCTTACATAATTTCTTCTTTGGATTCTCTTAACTTCTGTTGGCTTTTTTATTTTATATAAAGGTATATTTTCAACTATTTTTTCTAAAACCTTAGTTTTAAAACTATAGGCTTGATTTTCATAATAATAAATACATTCAATATCTATATCTTTACTTAGTGTAATACGCTTTTTATCATCCCAAGGAATAGTTACTAATAAAAAATTTTTCCCTTCTCCCTGAATTAAACTTGTAGCTTCCTTTTCATTTTCTAGTAAAAAATCTATTTTACTATTAGTCTTAAATTTAATCTCATCCATTGTAAATTCCCCCAATTAACCAAATACTTTTATTAATCTGTTGTAGACTTCTTGTATAGAATTTATCTTTTTTAAAGACTTTTTCCCATTTAAAAGTTTATCTGTAATTGAATAGATACACTTACTTGCAAGACATCTAGGGTATCCTAAAACAAAGGGTTCTTGTTTCATTACAGAATTCATTACCCTAACATCATCTAATATATACCCTAAATTATCTAAATTAATATTTAAAAAGTTTTTAGCAGTCTTTTTTAAAGTGTTAAAAGTTGATTTAGCCATTTTTTCGTTTGGTACCCTATTTATAATTATTTTTATATCCTTTTTTAAATTGTATTTAGATATTACCTTCATAACACTATAAGCATCAGTTAATGAAGTTGGCTCTGGGGTTGTTACTATTATAAGTTCCTGTGAGAAAGTAACAAAGGATAATAAATTTTTTGATATTCCAGCACCTGTATCTATCAAAATAGTATCAATATCCTTAAGTTTTAAAAACTCCTTTGCTAACTCTTCTTGTTTATCAACACTTAAAGTTGTCATTTCTAAAACCCCTGAACCACCTGGTATAATTTTTATCCCTTTAGGTCCTCTAAGTAGTGCATCATTTAAGTCTATATCTTTAAACAATACATCATACAGGGTATATTTAGGTGATACTCCTAATATAACATCAATATTTGCAAGTCCTAAATCTGCATCTATTATAAGTACATTTTTACCCTTCTTTTGTAGTGTAATTGCAGTGTTTACAACAACATTTGTCTTTCCTACACCGCCTTTACCGCTTGCTATTGTATATATTTTTATATCTTTATTATTATTATCATTATCTTTATTTACTTTAACTAAGTTTCTAAGTTTCTGAGCTTGATCCATCTTCTACATCTCCCCATATATACTTAAAAAGATTCTGCTTATTAGCTATCTCGATGTCATCGGGGACATTTTGTCCTGTACATATATAACTTATTGGTTTATCTGTATAGGAACTAATATTTAATATATTACCATGATTTTCAGATTCGTCTAATTTCGTCAAAATAATATTATTATACCCTATTTTTTTATAATTCTCTATAATAGATGACAAATCCTTCTTATTTGTAGTAATACTTAAAACTAAATAGGTATTTTTCTCATCTATGGAAGTGAAATAATCATTTACCTCATTTAATTTATCTTTATCTCTATGACTTCTTCCTGTTGAATCTATTAAAATTTTATCATAGTCTTTAAATTTATCTATGGCATTAATAAGCTCATCCTTAGTAACTACAACCTCTAAGGGAGTATCTAAAATATTAGCATAGGTTTTTAATTGTTCAACTGCTCCTATTCTATAGGTATCTATAGTAATTAATGCAACATTTTTTTTCTTAGTTAAGGTTTCATTAGCAGCTAATTTTGCTATAGTTGTTGTTTTTCCTACCCCTGTCGGTCCTATAAATATTTGAATTCTTTCTTCATTTTCTATATCTGTATTTAAAAATTGAGTTAAATTATCCTTTAAAAATTTATATAAGTTAAGTTTATTTGCATCTTTAAAATCAATATTACTTTCAGTTAAGTAATTAAAAAATTTTTCTCTTACATTTCTATCTAAATCATAATCATCTAATATATCCTCTATGGGATATCTTTTATATTCAACCTTAGTTATCTCTTCAGTTTCTTTTTCTCCACCGTTAAGCTTAGATACTAGTTTTTTAAGTTCTTCCATTTCCTTTATAAGTTTTTTTTCATCACTATTTGTTTTTTCTTTATTCGTATCATTCATTTGTTTATTTATTATATCTTTTTTTACATCTATATCATTAACCTTTTTAACATCCTCAGGTTTTATATTTTCTTCTCCTTCATCAACTGCTGCAGTTACTTCTATCATTTTCTTTTTAAAATATTTAAATATTCCCTTTTGTCTTACAAATCTCTTACTTACAATAATAGCATCGTTTCCTAATTCATATCGAATCCGAACCATAGCCTCATTCATATCATTAACTAGGTACTTGCGAATTTTCATTTAATCTCACCATCCCTACTGCTTCAATTTCTACATTATTAGGTATTTCATTTAATGATAATACCGCTAAGTTAGGAAATGCCATTTCTATCATTCTTTTAAATGGACTCCTTATCCTAGGTGCTGCAAGTATTACTGGATTCATTTGTTTAATACTAGCAGCTTCAATAAGTTCATGAATTGTTTCAAGTATCTTTGTATTAACATTAGGATCTATAGCTGGAAAGGAACCTTGAAATGATTTTTGAATATTATTATGTATCATTTCTTCTAATTCAGGATGTATTGTTAGAACTTGTAATACATTTTCTTCATTAACATAATCCTTTACTATAGTCCTACTTAATGCATGTCTTACATACTCTGTTAAAATTTCTGTATCCTTAGTATTAACAGCATGGTCTGCTAAGGTTTCTAAAATTGTTACTAAATCCTTAATAGCCACATTCTCCCTAAGTAAATTCCTTAATACCTTTTGAAGTTCTCCTATTGATAATAAGTCAGGAATAAGTTCCTCTATAACAGCATTATATCTTTCCTTTAAAGTATCTAATAATGTTTTTATTTCCTGTCTTCCAAGTAGCTCATGACTATGATTATTAATAACTTCCTTTAGATGAGTTATTAAAACCGTTGTAGGGTCTACTATTGTATATCCTTTCATTTCTGCCTTTTCCTTTAAATCTTCCTCTACCCATTTAGCAGGTAGATTAAAGGCAGGTTCCTTAGTATCTATACCCTTAATATCTATATTTCCATTACCAGGGTCCATAACCATTAAATGATCATGAAGTATTTCTCCTCTAGCTACTTCATTTCCCTTTATTTTTATTACATATTCATTTGTATCTAGTTGTAAATTATCCCTTATTCTTATTGGTTGAACTATTATACCTATATCAGATGCAGCTTGTCTTCTTACGGCTGCTATCCTTTCAAGTAAATCTCCCCCCGATGATTCATCAACTAAGGGTATTAATCCATAGGCAATTTCTACCTCAAAGGGTTCTACTTGGATATAATTTGTTACTTCTTCAGGTTCTTTAGTAGCACTTTCTTCTATCTCTAATTCTTGATTTTCTTTTTCTATTTCTTCTTGTTTATTATATTCATTTAATATATAAGCAATTGTCCCTGCAACTATGGAAAGTCCTATAAAGGGTGGCGCAGGTAAAGCTGGTATAAGTCCCATTACAAATATTACTACAGAAGCTATAAAAATTACCTTTGGAAATGAAAATAACTGCTGGGATAAATCAGTACCAAAGTTTTCATTAGTAGCTGATCTTGTTACTAATATACCACTTGCTATTGATATTAATAAAGCTGGTATCTGACTTACTAGACCATCACCTATAGTTAATATACCAAACCTTTGTAAAGCTTCTACTAAGCTTAAACCTTCTTGCCAGGAAAATATTGCAATTCCTCCGATAAAGTTTATAATAACTATAACAATTCCTGCTATAGCATCACCCTTTACAAACTTACTAGCACCATCCATAGCTCCATAAAAATCTGCTTCATTTTGAAGTTTCTGTCTCTTTATTCTAGCTTCTTCATCTGTTATTATGCCTGCATTTAAATCAGCATCTATACTCATTTGTTTACCAGGCATTCCATCAAGTGTAAATCTCGCTGCAACTTCTGCTACTCTTCCAGCACCATTAGTAATAACTACAAACTGAACTACTACTATAATAATAAATATAATTGCTCCTACTATATAATTATTTCCCGTTACAAAACTTCCAAAGGCCTCTATAACTTGTCCTGCTTGTCCTCTACTTAATATAAGTCTAGTTGATGATATATTAAGACCTAATCTAAAAAGTGTAGTGATTAATAATAATGTTGGAAATATGGAAAATTGTAAAATTTCTGTTGTAAACATTGTTAAAAGTATAATTACTAGTGCAAAAGTTAAATTAAATGTAAGTAATAAATCAAGCATAAATGGAGGTAGTGGTAAAACTATCATAGCTACTATACCGATTACTCCAAATGCAGCTATAGCGTCCATATTATTACTCATTCTTCCTAAAAATCCTGTAGTTGGTTTTTCCATATGTATCTTCACCCTTCTAATAAATTAAAAATATTTCTTTTTTCTTTCCATTTCATATACTAATGCTAGTATTTCTGCTACAGCTTGATAAAGTTCCATAGGAATTTCTTCATCTATTTCAACCTGTTTATAAAGTGTCCTTGCTAAGGGTTTATTTTCTATTATAGGAATGTCAGATTCATTAGCAGCTTCTCTTATCTGTTTTGCTATAAAATCTGCTCCCTTTGCTATAACCTTTGGTGCATCATCTTTATCTGTATCATATCTTATTGCTACTGCTAAATGTGTTGGGTTTGTAATAACTACATCTGAACTTGGTACTTCAGATATCATCCTATTCATTGCCATATCCCTTTGTTTTTGTTTTCTTTGGGATTTTATCTGGGGATCTCCCTCCATTTGTTTTGTTTCTTCCTTTATCTCATGTTTAGTCATCCTTAAATTCTTCTTAAAATCATACTTTTGATATATAAAATCTATTATAGCAAGTATCCCTAAAATTACTGCTAATTTTGTCATTAAACTTATAACAAAATCCTTAAAAAAAGGAAAAACTCCCCTTAAACCTATATGGGTTACTGAAAATATTTTATCCATATTATCTTTTATAAAATCATAGGCTATAAAACCCACTGTTAGCATCTTAAAAAAGGTTTTTGCAAAGTCAAATAATGCCTTTTTAGAAAATATCTTTTTAAATCCTTCTATAGGATTTAATTTCTTTATATCCGGTTTAAGTGGTTCTGTCGCTTTAATAAAGCCAGATTGTAATAAATTAGAAAGCACTCCACCGATTATAATAACTACAAACATATAAGAAGTTATCTTTACATATTTAATAAATAGATGACTAAATAAATCAATAAGATTTCCCTTTGTAAATAGCATATTATAATTTGTATGTAGTGAGTATTTTAATAAATCATATATACTATAAAATATTTCATCCCCAAAAGCGGTTAATAAAATAATCACTATGATAAGTATTATAACAGAACTTAGATCTTGACTTTTAGCGACTTGTCCTTTCTTTTTAGCATCGGCTAACTTTTTTGGAGTTGGGTCTTCTGTTTTTTCTTCATCGGCTAATAAAAAATTGCTTGGGAAATATTTTTTATTAACTAAAAAAGTTTCACAATATACTAATTCATAAGAAACTTTAATATGATTTATAATACTGATTATAAAAAGTGCTAAAAGTATAAAATTAATCTCTTCTATCAAAATGATTATCCTCCAAATAGTGTTAATATCCTATCCATTTTATATGGTAAAGTTTCTATTATATCTATCATCTGATTTCCAATTGCCGGTAGTAAAACTATCATAGTTAATATCCCAACTAAAACCTTAAGGGGCATTCCTAGAATAAATATATTTATCTGAGGCACTGTTCTTGCTAATAATCCTATAACTATAGTTGATAGTAATAATATAAATATTAAAGGTACAGCTATCTGAAAGGCTATAACAAAACTTTCTGTAAATAATTTTCCTATTGTAGTAGCACCCATATTTTTAAAGTCATATTTAGTTAAAGGAACTAACTCAAAGCTTTTAGCTAGGGCATATATTAGATAGTGATGCCCATCAACTACAAAGAAAAGCATTAATCCGAGCCAATAATAAATTTTACCATATAAGGATACTCTATTTCCTGTAACAGGGTCAAAGGAACTTGCAATGGCAAAACCCGATTGAAAGTCTATCATTTGACCTGCCATTTGAAGACTTACAAATATAATATTAGTAAGATATCCTAATATAAGTCCAAATATTGTTTCTTTAATAATTAACATAAAATATATTAAAAGACTATTTTTAAATATTTCTTCATTTATTGCTACAACATTAAATAGTAAAAATGAAAATACTAATACAAAACCTATCTTTAAAAGTTTAGGCATTGATTTCATAGAAAATATTGGAGAACTAACCATGAAACTACCTACCCTTACTGATATTAAAAAATATAATTGAAATCCCTCTATACTCATAAAATCACCTAAACCACAGTAGTAATTTTATCAAATATACGATTTGCAAATCCTATTAATGTATTAAGCATAAAGGTTCCAAAAATTAATAAAGATATAAAAACTGCTAATATTTTAGGTACAAATGTTAAAGTTTGTTCTTGTACCTGGGTTGTGGCTTGTAAAATACTTATTAAAAGCCCCATACCTAATGCTACTAATAATATTGGGCCTGCTATAAACATAATCGTTGTAAATGCATCCTTCATTATATCTAAAACCATTGCTTGACTCATTTTCTCACCTCTAATAA
Source organism: Bacillota bacterium (assembly GCA_009711765.1). Taxonomy (GTDB): domain Bacteria; phylum Bacillota; class Clostridia; order Tissierellales; family MES13; genus MES13. The sequence goes on from VEND01000037.1 coordinate 13,418, forward strand.
AAACTTTCTATAAGGGATTTTATTACTAAAAACCATCCATCAACCATTACAAATAAAAGTAATTTAAATGGTAATGAAATCATAACCGGAGGTAGCATAAACATACCCATAGACATTAATATACTAGCAACTATTAAATCTATAACTATAAAGGGTATAAATAATAAAAACCCTATTTGAAAAGCGGTTTTTAATTCACTTATAACAAAAGCAGGAACTAATACTCTAAAGGGTGTATCTAGTCTTTCTTTAGGTAAATCAGATTTTGACATATTTATAAAAAGTGCTAAATCCTTTTCTCTAGTTTGCTTTAACATAAATTCCTTTATAGGTTCAGAGCCTACTTCTATAGCCTTATCTTGACTTATAGTTCCTTCTAAGTATGGATTAATAGCATCATCAATAACCTCTCCATATACAGGTGACATTACAAAAAGTGTCATAAACAGAGCTAAAGCTATTAAAATCTGATTAGGTGGAGTTTGTTGAGTTCCTACTGCATTTCTAAGTAAAGATAATACTACAATTATCCTTGTAAAGGAAGTCATAAGTATTATAAATGAAGGCGCTAAAGCTAAAAAGGTAAAAAGTATTAAAAGTTTTAATGAACTGACAACTTCCTTAGGGTTACCATCTTCTCCTATATCAAATCCTAAACCAGGTATTTTAATTTCTAAAGGTTCAGCAGAAACCTTACTTGTAAAGGTAAATAGTATTAAAATTATTGTTAGTATAATAAATTTTTTTTTGTTTTTCATTTTTTTAACATACCTTTTCTTAATTTTTTATAATTTTCAAGTAGTGCTTCTTTAAAATCATATTTCCCTTCTTGAGAGTACTTTTCAATCTCATCTTCCTTAAGTTCAGTTAAAACTTGAATATTATTTTCTGATACCCCTAATACAACATATTTTTCACCTAATTTAGCAATACATAATGAAGACTTATTATGTAGAGGTATTTTTTCAATAATCTTCATATTTTTACCTTTGTTATACTTCATCAAGTATTTATTACTTAACCTTAAACTTATATAGGCAAGTATTACTACTATAGGAAGTGCTACTAATAATTTTAGAAAACTAAAAAGAAACGAAGTGTCATTCATCTTATCACTCTTTCTATTGAACCATAAAGTCTGTTATATATACATCGTTGATTACATTTTTATCAAATATTACATTTACCTTTTCTAGTATTTCTTTTTTTAATGAATCGGTTTTTTCAACGGTTTTAATATCATCAATTTCTTTACTTCTTAAAATCCTAATAATAATATCCTTTATTTGAAATTTCCTTTTCTCTAAAATCTCTATATCCTCTTTATTTTTATATGATAAAACAATTTTTGTTTTTAAATATCTATTTATTCTATCATTTTTAAGATTTACAACAATTTGTCCAACTTCATAATTAAAACTTGTATCCTTTTCTTTAAAAAGTTCAATGTCTTTAAATGTGTCTGTGGCTATATATAAATATCCCGTAACTGCTGCTAGAATAATTGCTATGATAAGTGGTATAATTATTTTTAATTTACTCTTTTTCTTCTTCTCTTCCATCTAAAATCACATCCCCATTATGATCTATTACTATCAGGATATTTACCCTTCTATTAAGACTTTTATTTTCCGGTGAATCATTAGGTGCTATTGGCCTATACTTACTACACCCAGCCGCTGTAAGTCTTGTAGGGTCAATACTTTTTTCTTCAGCAAAATATCTAACAACTGATGTTGCTCTATCTACTGATAGTTCCCAGTTAGTTGGATACCTCTTTGAATATATGGGAGTATTATCAGTATGGCCTTCAACTACAATTTCATTTGGAAATTGTTTTATAAGCCTTGATATTGTATTTAGAATTTCTTTACTTTCATATTTAAGGTCAGCCTCAGCTGGTTCAAATAGTATTCTTTCATTTATATCAACTATTACTCCCCTTTTATCTGCCCTTATTTTAACCTCAGCATCTAAACCTTCTTCTTTTATAAAATCATTTACTTTATTATACATCTGTCTTACTTTATTAAAATTAGTTATATCTTCTTGATTACTATCTTCATCATTAGGTATAGGAAGGGGCTGGTCAACTGGTACATCCCCCGGGGCTGTATCATTTTCAAATATTGTTACTTTACCTTGACCTATTAAAACACTTTGTAAAGCACTGGCAACTTTTTTAAATTTTATAGCATCTAAAGTGGAAAATGAATACAAGAGTATAAAAAATGTTAAAAGTAAAGTCATTAAATCTGAAAATGTAGTTAACCATCCTTGAGAAGAATTTTCTTCAGTCCTTTTTCTTTTTCGTCTACTCATTTTCAGTCACCGTTTTTAAATTTTCATTTGCATTTTCTTTTCTTTCACTTGGGGATAAATAAGTCTTAAGCCTTTCTTCAACAATTCTTGGATTATTACCAGCTTGAATTGCTAATATCCCCTCTATCATCATTTCCCTTGTAAAGAGTTCTTCTTCAGTTTGTGTTTTTAAATTATTAGCGATAGGTATTAACACTAAATTTGCAAATAAGGCTCCATAAAAGGTTGTAATTAAAGCTGTAGCCATACCTATACCTATAGCTGATGAATCCTCTAAATCACTAAGCATAACTATAAGTCCTATAAGTGTACCTATCATACCAAAAGCAGGGGCATAATCTCCCCAGCTTTGAAATATTTTCTGTCCTGATGAGTGCCTTTTTTCAGTTGCATCCATTTCAAGTTCTAAAATATCTTTTATAGTTTCAGGTTCTATACCATCTATAACCATCTGAATTCCCCTTTCAAGGAAATCATCATCAACATTTCTTATATCATCTTCTAAAGATAAAATTCCTTCTCTTCTTGATTTTTTAGATAGCCTTGAAAAAAGATTAACTATCTCTTTTCTATTATCCATTGGTGCTTGAAAAATTTGTCTAATAACTTGTGGCACTGCCATTAAATCCTTTAAAGGATAACTAACCATTAAAGCTGCAAAAGAACCTATAATAACAATAATAAAAGCTGAAATGCTTAAAAAACTTCCTAAATCCCCTTGCATATTTATAGCTCCGAGTATTAGGGTTATCCCTGCAAAGATAGCTATTAATGGCATTAAATTTCTTCTCATTACTTCACCTCCAGGTTGCATGAATGAATTTGTCTTTTGTATTTTATTACTTTTCTTACTACTTCTTTAGAAGTTTCTTTTACTCTAACCTTTTTATCTCCAGTTAAAGTTATTATAGTATCTGATATTTCTTCAATACTTTCTATTAACTCTGCATTTAAATAAAATGTATCTCCCCGTAACTTAGTTAACTTAATCATAGTTAATTCCCCTTTATAAGGTTATTAGGAGAAGCTTACGCCCCTCCTATTAATTATCTTTTTAAGTTTATAAGCTCTTGTAACATTTCATCTGATGTTGTTATAGTTCTTGAATTAGCTTGATATGCCCTACTTGTTGTAATCATCTCAGTAAATTCATTAGCTAAATCAACATTAGACATCTCTAAAAAACCTGGTCTTATTACTCCACCAAATCCATCGTCACCAACTATTACGTCTTCAGGCTCACCAGAGTTATTACTTTTATTATAAAGGTTACCTCCTAGCTTTTCTAAACCTTCAGCATTTTCAAAAGTTGCTAGACCAATTTTTGCTGGTGTATCAGTAGTTCCATCTGACTCTAAAGTATTAATATTACCATTACCATCTATAGAAATACTTTCATAGTCACCAAGAGTTAATTTTATTGGACTCCCACCATCATCTAATACATGTAATCCACTGGAATTTACCAAATTTCCATCTGAATCAAATTTAAAAGCTCCATCCCTTGTATACCTTTTCGTATCGCCGTTGTCATCTGGGGATACAACAAAAAAACCTTCATTTTCAATAGCAAGATCTAAATCTCTCCCGGTAGGTTGTAAAGCTCCACCTTCCATTAAAGTATCTATAGACCCTACAGTAGTTCCTAAACCAACTTGCTTTGGATTTATACCTCCTTTTCCATCACTAACGGGCTTTTGTCCACTTGAGATCGTTTGACTTAACATATCTTTAAAAAGTACTCTACCGCTTTTAAAAGCTGTTGTATTTACATTGGCAATGTTATTACCTATAACATCCATTTTAGTTTGATTTCCTTTTAATCCACTTACACCAGAATAAAGTGATCTTAACATTATTAATTCCTCCCTTATATTTATGCCATATCAATCGGTCAATGGCATCTTGGCTTCCTTTAAAGGTCCAGCCAAATTAATCTACAATTACTGCACTATCAATATTAGTAAAAACATCACTCTTTGAATTTTTCTTATCCATTGCTGTTATTATTGTTTTATTTTTTATACTCGTAATAAAAGCCATATCCTTATATAACAAAAGTGATTCCCTTGCTCCCTTATTTTTAGCTTTATCCATAGCCTTTTCTAGGGCTTTCATATCTTTATTATCTAAGTTTAAATCCCTTTGATTTAATCTTTTTTGTGCATGGGCTGATATTTTAACATTTGTATTATTAATTTCTTTATTTAGTATGTTTTCAAAGCCATTTTTACTATTTTTATTTGCATTTCTTTGAACTTTTTTATTAGCATTTAACTGATTAAGTCTTTTTATATAATTTCTATTGATTCTGTTATTCAATAATTTCACTTCCCACTTCTTTGGTAGGTTCTTTTTGTGTAACCTCAACTACATTTTCTATAGGGTATTCTTTATCATTTATTACAACATCAACATAATTTCCATTTAATTTTACTTTCTCAACTTCGCCTTTAACTATATTTTCACCATCATAAACACTTACCTTTTTACCAACTAACGAAGTTCCATATTGAGCATTTTGTGAATACATAAGTTTTTCAAAGGATTGGTTTAAATTTTGCATTTGCTCTAATGCTGAAAATTGGGCCATCTGTGCCACAAATTCAGTATTATCTCCACCCTTCATTGGGTCTTGAAATTGTAGTTGTGCAGATAATATTTTAAAAAACTCATTTTTCCCTAATTTGTTATCCTTTTGAATTGGATTAGTTCTTTCTATCTGAGAATAATCAGTATTTATATTCATATAGCACCTCCTATGCTAATAAACTTAATGAGTTATTTCCCCTTACTCTTTTATAACCTAAATTATAACTAATATCTTTCTTAGTCTCTATATTTATTTCCTTATCTTTAGTTTCGTTTTTCTTATTACCCTTTAAAAATTTCTCACCTTGATGTGATTGATTATCCTTCTTTCCCTTACTAAATTCCATAAAGTCTTTATTAACATCAACATCAAGATTTTGTAAATCTATATTTTGGGTTTTAAGTTGATTTTTTAGAGTATGTAATTGTTTTTCTAGTGCATGTTTTGCTTCTTCATTACTAACCATTATTTTCCCTTCAAGTAATCCATTTTTCATATTAAGCTTAATTTCTATATCCCCTAATTCTTTAGGTCTTAAATTTACTTTTAAAGTTGACTCTTTTCCTTCACTTAAACTCTTAGCTTGATGGGTCATTTTCATTGAAATTTCATCTAAGTTTTGTAGCTTAGCATGTTTTACATTGCTTGATTTATTACTTGTATCCTTTACTACATTTTCAAATTCAAAGTTTTTATTTAACATTTCCTGTGTATTAGTATTAGTACTTTCTTTACTAGATTTTACTACCTTTATCTTTTCACCTAAAATATCCTTAGGATTTGTATCCTTATTTTTTAAAGCTTCTTTATTATTAGTTTCTTTCTTTAAATTAAAATTACTAGTTTCCTTGCTTTCGTTTATCTCTTTCATAGCTTTTGTTATATTTTTATCTGTTTTTTCAAAATCCTTCTTAATATTTACATCTTTTATATCTTTAAGGTCACTATTAACTACTATATTATCTTTATTTATTGTTTTTTTATTTAAACTAAGTTTACTAACTTCTATATTTTTATCCTTCATTTCAAAAGACTTCGATATTTCTAAACCTGATTTCTCCCTAGTATTTTTAACATTTAATGTTATTTTTTTAGATGAATTATTTAGGTTTGTATTCTCTAAATTATCTGCATTTTTTACCTTCTTTGAATTTGTTAAGATATTTAATTCATTCATTAATTTATTTTGACTATTTTCGTTATTTTTCTCACTTAATTTCATTAGTAAATCTTTTATCTTTCTAACACTTTGATTACTGTCACTAAATTTTTTAGAATTTAGCTTAGATAATAGATTCTTTATTTCATTATTATTCAAGTTTTTAGTTTCAAAATTTTTAAGTAAATTATTTAATTTAGTAGTTTCAAGATTTTTAAAATTTAATTTATCGCTATTTTCATTAAAAAGTGCTAATAAACTTTCATTATTGCCTTTTTTACCTTGGGTAAGTAATTTTAAAAGATTACTTCCTTCACTAGAGGATTTAGTTAGTTTTTCTTCATTACTAAGTAAGTTTGAAAATAACTCATTAAATAAAATATCTATTTGACTACCCTCTAAACTTTTCTTATCCTTTGATTTTACATTTAAATTTTTTAATGCTACTGCGCTCACTTCTATTTTTCTCACCCCCTTTTAAATATTTTTATTTTTAAGAATTCCTTAAATAGGAAAACATGGCAAGCTCATCATTAAACTTTTGCTCTTTTCTAGTAATTTCTACTTTGTATTTTTCATAGGCTTTTTCCTTAAGTTTTTCAATGGTTTTTCTTTCCTTTTGTGCAAAAATTAGTTCTTTTCTTTTTTCTTCTAGTTCATCTTTATAATTTAAAGTTAATTCCTTTTGCAGTATTATCTTCTCTCTTAAAAACTGTATGTAGTTATAAACATTTTTTCTATAGTTAACTTCACGAGATGTATTTTTAACTTTTGTATTAACTGCACTTTCTAATTTTCTTTCTAATTCTTTTAAGTTTTCTTTTTCTATTAAATATTTTCTTTGTATATCAGAAAATTCTTGTTTTATTGTTTCTTCTTTATCTTTTCTATATTTTAAAACATTTTCTAAAGAATACTTAAAGTTTTTCATATAACCACTTCCCTTACTCTAATATTTCCTCCATTTTACTAATTGTTTCATCAAACCTTAAGTGATCATTTGTATCCTGTATTAGAAAATTATTAATAGGTTCAATTAAATTAACTGCCTCATCTACCTTTGGGTTAGTACCTTCTACATAAGCTCCTACATTAATAAGATCTTCAGACTTTTCATATGTGGCTAAAACATCTCTCATTTTTCCAGACATTGAATATTGCTTATCACTTACTATTTCCTTCATTAAACGACTTACACTTTCTTGAACATCTATGGCTGGAAAATGATTTTGTGAAGCTAATTTACGGGAAAGTACAATATGTCCATCTAATATACCTCTAACTGCATCGGCTATAGGTTCATTCATATCATCACCATCAACTAATACAGTATAAAAGGCTGTTATAGATCCCTTTTCTGAAGTTCCAGATCGTTCTAATAATTTTGGTAAAAGTGCAAATACTGAAGGTGTATATCCCTTCGTTGTAGGTGGTTCTCCAATGGCTAGTCCTACTTCTCTTTGTGCCATTGCAAATCTTGTAACTGAATCCATCATAAGCATAACTTTTTTTCCTTGATCTCTAAAGTATTCAGCCACTGCAGTTGCAACAAAGGCAGCTTTAAGTCTTACTAGTGCCGGTTGGTCAGATGTTGCACAAACTACTACACTTTTTTTAAAACCATCATCTCCTAAATCCTTTTCTATAAAATCTAAAACCTCTCTTCCCCTTTCTCCTATAAGGGCAATGACATTTACATCAGAATCTGAATATCTACTTATCATTCCTAAAAGAGTACTTTTACCGACACCACTTCCTGCAAATATACCAACCCTTTGTCCTTCACCACAGGTTAGCATTCCATCTATTGCCTTTACTCCTGTACTCATTACTTTATCTATTCTTTTTCTTTTAAGCGGATTAGGAGGTTCTCTATGGACCCTATATTTTTTATCTATTAAAAGCTCTTCATTATTTATTGGATTTCCTAAACCATCTAAGGTTTTACCTAAAAGATCATCTCCAACTTTAACCTTTAATGATTTATTTTTAGGTACAACCACACACTCTGGGCCAACGCCTTCTAAATTACCCAATGCCATTAATAATACCTTATCTTCTTTAAAACCAACAACCTCAGCTGATACCTTGCTTTCACCATCTTTAAGTATAATCTCACATAGCTCTCCAACGAAGGCTTTGATTCCTTCAACTTCTATTGTTAATCCTATTACCTGACTTACTTTTCCCATTTTCTTATAAAAGCTTTCTTTGTTTAAAGCTTCTTTAAATTCCTTAAATGGAAGTTTATCCATCATCTTCAACACTCATTTCTAAAAGCTTACTTTTAATGTTTTCTAATTGTTCTGATATTTGAAGATCAATTATTTCAGATTCACTTTCTATCTTACAACCATTTTCTTCTAATTCCTTATCTTCTAATATAGTAAATTTAGCATTAGGACATATCTTATTAAATTGATGAAGATTACTTTCTAAATAAAGTGCACTTTTAGGATGAACCCTTAATATAATTTGTTTTTTCTCCCTTACTTCCTCAAGAGCTTTTTTTACCATCTCAACTATATTTTTTTCTGATTCATTTATAAGTAAGTTAGTTACATTTTCTGATACATCAATAATTAAATCTATTATCTCTTTATTAGTATCTTCTATATAATCCCTTGATTTTTCATGGGCATTATTTAAAACTTCTTTAGCTTCTTTTCTTAAAGCGTCAGCTTCAACTTTTCCTTCATCATAGCCTTTATTAAAGCCATTTTCTTTTCCTTTTTTAAAACCTTCATCATAAGCTTCTTTATAGGCTTTATCCTTTAAGTTTTTTATATCTTTATTTGTTTTATTTAAAAGCTCTTCTTTTTTAGTATTTGCATCATCTATTATTTCTGCGGCTTCTAATTTTGCATTATTTAAAATTTCTTTTTTTAATACCTCAATTTTTTCTAACTCTTCATCGTATGTATCTACTAGTTCTTCTTCATTAGTATCTTTTACTTTTTTTATCTTCTTTGGAGTCTTTATAGGTACAGAAAATTTTTTTCCATCAACATTACTTTTTTTATATATTTTATAGGACAATTCCATCGTCCCCACCTCTTGCTACTATAATTTCTCCTGCTTCTTCTAATCTTCTTATAATGCCAACAATTTTCTGCTGAGCCTGTTCAACTTCAACAAGTCTAACTGGTCCCATAAACTCAATATCATCTTTAAGGTTCTCTCCAGCCCTTTTAGATACATTTTTAAATATAATTTCTGATACATCTTCACTAGCTCCCTTTAATGCAAGGGCTAAGTCTGAGTTTTCTACCTCTCTTATCACTCTTTGTATTGAAGTATTATCAAGAAGTATAATATCTTCAAATACAAACATGCTATTTCTAACTTCATCGGCAAGGTCTGGTTTGTCTTTTTCAAGCTCTTCTAATATAACCTTCTCAGTTCCTCTATCAACTTGATTTAATATATCAACTAAGGAACTTACTCCACCTAAACTTGCTAGATCTTCTCCTACTACACTTGATAATTTCTTTTCAAGTATTTTTTCAACTTGTTCTATAACAAGTGGTGATGTTCTACTCATAGTAGCTATTCTATCTGCAACATCAGTTTGTAACTCCTCAGGCAGTCCTGATAATATACTTGCTGCTTTATCTGCTTGTAAATAACAAAGTATAAGTGCAATTGTCTGTGGATGTTCATTCATAATAGTATTTAATAATTGCTGAGAATCAGTCTTTCTTGCAATTGCAAATGGTCTTCTTTGTTGAGTTACCTCTGAAACTGTATCTATTATTTCCTTTGCTCTTTTATTACCTAAAGCCTTAGTTAATACATTCCTTGCATACTCTAATCCACCCTGGGATATATAATTTCTAGCTTCATTCATATCCATAAATTCTTCTAAAACTTTGTTTCTTACCTCTGGTTTAACCTGATCTATATTAGCTATCTCATAAGTTATCTTCTGTATTAATTTATCTGGTAATTTTTTAAGTATTGAAGACGATATATCAGGACCAAGGGTAATCATTAAAATAGCTGACTTTTGAATACCTGTTATTTTATTTCTTGCCGCCATAAAATCACCTCTCATCCTCTGCTACCCATGCTTTTATTAACTCTGCCATATTATCTGGATAATCCTTTGCAAATTCTTTAACCTGTTTTTCAATTCCATCTTCCTCTGCAGGTGTCATTCTTTCAAAGTCATCACTATCTGCTGTGACTTCATCCATTAAATCATCATTCACTGTATAATCAATTCCTTCAGTTTTAGTCTCTTCATTTACCCTTTTTTTGGATCTTTTTCTTAATAGTAATACAATTATAAGTCCTAATAGACCAAGTAAAGCTATCCCTGCATATACATATAATCTATACTTACTAAATAAACTCTCATCTTCAGTATTTGTATCTGGTTCAAATTCCTTTGAAATTTGTTCTTCTAATTCATTATTAAATTCCATTCCTACTACTTTAATAATGTCTCCTCTTTGTTCTTTATATCCTATAGAACCTATAACAATATCCCTTATAGCATTCTTTTTCTCCTCTGATAAATTAGCTTCATTACATACAACAGAAGTTGAAATATTTAATACCTTTCCTGGTAAAGTCATAGTTCTAGTTGTTGTTTCTCCAATTTCATAATTTTTAATAGATTCATAATTTGTAACACTCTCATCATTTTCAGCATTTTCTTCTGTTTCATCAACTACATTTTGCATATTATTATCTATAGGACTTTGAGCCTCACCATCTGTTAACTCATCATTTCTTTGTATCCTTTTTTGCTCACTTCTAATTACTCCATCATCAGCATATTTTATAACAGTAGTCTCCTTAGAATCAAAATCTAAATCTGCTGATACTTGTACTACAACATTTCCAAGACCTAAGGTTTTACCTAAAAGTGTTTGTAAATCATCTTCTAAACTTTTTTCAAATTGTCTTTTTAAGTTCATTCTTTCATTTACAGATTCCTTTGAATTAAGTCCTTTATCTTCATTAAGTACTCCTCTAGATAATAAATTAGCCCTTGAATCTAAAACCCTTACATTCTCTTCAGGTAAATCTTTAATAGCACCGGATACTAAGGATATAATCCCTCTTATTTGTTCATTATTAATTTCTTTAAAGTCTTCTAATTTTAATATTACAGAAGCAGACCCTAATTTAGTTTCTTTTGTAAATATTGTCTCCTCAGGCATTGCAATATGTACCCTTGCAGATTTAACTTCACTTAAACTCATTATAGAACGCTGCAATTCTCCTTCCATTGCCCTTTGATACATTATTTTTCTATCCTCATCAGTAACTGCAAAACCTGCATCATCAAAAATCTCATAGCCTTTTCCGTTATTTGGAATTACTCCATCTATGGCTAAATCTAGTCTTAATTTTTCAACTCCATTTTCAGGAACTAATATTTTTCTTCCACCGTTTTCTATTTTGTATTCTATATTTTTTTCCTTTAGTTTATTTACTATCTGACTGGAATCTTGAATATCTAGATTGGTAAATATAGGTGCATAGCTTACTTTACCAAATAAAAAATAGTAGGCTATAAAAGAAATAATAAGTGTTATACCAACAATCCCTATTACAACCTTTTTCCCCTTACTTAGTCCATTCCAGCCTTCTTTTATATTATTTAGTATTTCCTTTAATCTTCCCATAGTATATTGTTCACCCCATAACTCGACATAACTCCTTACTTATTTTTCCTAGTGTAATCATTTCAAAAACATTTAGCTTTACAGAAAAAAAGGCCAATTCTAAGGCCTTTTACTTTTAGCCACAACTAAAAATCTAAAGCCTACCCTAAATTAACTATATCTGCATTCTATTAATTTCTTTATATGCTTCTATAACTTTATTTCTAACTTGAACTGTCATTTCTAAGGCAAGTTTTGCTTCTTCTGTGGCTATCATTACAGAGTGAATATCTTGAGCTTCTCCAGTTATTAAATCTCTATTTGCTTTATCTGCTTTTAATTGTAGATCATTTACTTTTTCTAATTTTTCCTCTAAAACATCTCCAAAGGATTTATCGCTTTGTCCATTTTGCTTTTCCGGTGCTATTTGATTTATTAGATTCATCTGAGTTGACGGATCTATTTTCATTATTTAACCTCCCACTATCTTCCTATTTGTAGTGCTTTCATATACATATTTTTAGTAGCATTCATCGCTGTTACATTGGCTTCATAAGCCCTAGTTGCTGCCATCATATCTACCATTTCATTTAATATATTTACATTTGGCATCTCTACATACCCATTCTCATCTGCATCTGGATGCTTTGGATTATATACCCTTTTAAAGGGACTTTTATCCTCTACTACTCCTGATGCTTTAACACCTTGACTAATTATTTCAGATTCCCCTGATACTTTATTTACTTCTCTTTTTAGACTTTCTTCAAATATAGCAACCTTTCTTCTATAAGGATCCCCATTTTCAGTCCTTGTAGTTGTCGCATTTGCTATATTTGACGATATAGTATCCATTCTAAGTCTTTCAGCAGAAAGACCACTAGCGCTTATTCTCATTGATTGGAAAGTATTCATATTTATCTACCTCCATTAATTATGTAGCTAAAGTTTCTAAGCTTTTTATTAGTTTGCTGTATAAGTGCATTATACTTTATTTGATTTGCTGCTAAATTAGTCATTTCTAAGTCTATATCCACATTATTTCCATCACTGCTCATAGCAGTTTTTTTATCCTTAACTGTTCTTGGTTTAATATTATCTAGTTTACTACTTATCCCGAAGTGTCTTTTGTTAGTTGCATTTAATTTTATCTCATCCTTATTTAATGCCTTTTTTAACTCTTCTTCAAATTTAACCCTATTTGCTTTATAATTTTTAGTATTTATATTTGATATATTATTAGTTATAGCATTATGTCTTAGACTAGTTGCATCTAAAGACTTTTTTAATAAGTTATATGTAATATCATTGCTTCCAGGAAAATCCATAAAATCACTCCTAATGTATTATACCTATAAATTCATTATTCGACAAGTCTTCCTAATTTCCTTCAAGTTAACTACTATTCTAACATTTAAATACTAATAAACACAATATTATTTTACAATATAATGGTTTAAAAAAGCAAATAAACTTTTTATTAACAAGTTTACCTATCTTTATTAATTTTTTAACCTTTTTTTAACATAAAAAACACCATTCCCTTAGAATGGTGTGATTAAGCCATTTTAGATATCTGCTTTTTCATAATAATTTTAAAGTAGCTGTTAACAAAAATTTATATATTAGAATAAACATGCTATATACCCAATTATTGTTAATAGTTTTTAAGGTATTAAAACTATATATATTAATTTAAAATTAGGTCTAATTTCCTATGATTTTAAGTCTTATTCATAGCCTTTGCCCAAGTTTCTCTTAACTCCTCAATCATTTCTTTTATCATTTTTATCTTTTCTTTATCTTTTTTAATATTAGCATCTATAAGTTCGTGCTTCATATATTCATATAGATTATATAAATTAGTAGCTATTTCTCCAGCATCAAAATTTATAGTATTCATTAATTGATTAAGTATATTTTGTACCTTTATAAGATTCTTATTTGTATTTTCTATATCTTTATCATCCATTGCTATTATAGAAAATTTCAAAAATTTAATAGCTCCATCATAAAGCATTAAATATAAATCATTTTGAGAAGCTGTTTCGAATTTATTATTTTGATATGTATTATATGCATTATTTTGATACATCTTTATCCTCCTTACACTAATTGATCAACTAATATTCCTAACATATCATCTAACTTAGTTAAAACATCTGTAACTTCTTCTTCTTTATATTCTTTTATTACATCTTTTGTCTTTCTATCTAAAACCTTTAACGATAAATTTTCTTCCTTTTTAACATCTAGATATATGTTAATATCTTCTTCTTTGAAAAATTTATTATACTTTTTTACCTTTTTATTTATTTTAAAAAATGAATATATAGGCTTTTCGTCCTTTTCTTCCTTTCTTCTAGAAACCTCTGTTTCCCTTCCTGTATGAACAAGTTCCTTAATAGTTTTATCCTTAACTTGTTTTAATATATTTGGATCAAGATTTTCAAGCCTCAAAGCATCCACCGCCTAATTTAATACATTCTTCTATTCATATTTTGATTGTAGATATTTGTAACCCTTCTACTTTTTTTAATTCCCTTTACATTGGATTTAAATTTTTTTAAAACTTCTTTACTTAATTTATTATTATACTCATCTATCTCTTTTAAATCTAAAAGTATTTTTTTAATATCTCTTTGTATTTTCTTTAAATCCTTAGCATTCGGATATTTAAATGAATCTATATCTTTAATATCTTCTACTCCGTACTCATTTAAATTTACTTTTAATTTATTAAAGGATTTATCAAGTTCATTTATTCTTTCTATGATTTCTTCTTTCTTTTCTAAAATTTCATTTAAACTGTCTATATTCTTATCCTCTATAAAAACTCTTTGTTTCTTTGTTAAAGTAAACATTTCTCTTAAAAGTTTAAGTTTACTTTTACTTAAAACTATCATATCCACAATCAGTGATTTCATATTTTACACCCTCTTGATTCTTTTATCCAAGTTGTTGTGCTAACCAATTACTTTGACTATTCATACTAGCTATTGCTTTTTCCATTGCTGTAAATTCACTATAATACCTTTTTTCAACATTATCTAAACGATTATTCATATCCATTATTCTTTCTTCCATGTTTATTAAATCTTCACTAAGCATACTTATACTATTATATTCGGATACAAATTTAAGTAACATTTCTGATTTTACATCCCTATATAAATCAGAACTTTCACCAGGGCCTGATTTAGTAATTATCTTTTGCATTCCACTTGCTAAGTTATCATGTAATCTATTAATAAGTCCACTTTCTTCTCTCTTTTGCTGAATTTGATCTGCAGTTAGATTTTTCTCAAAACTTGTCCTTAATGTGCTATCTTCTGGTTGTTTAAAGAAAAGCTCTAACACATTATCAACATCTTCACTAATAGCTTCTTTTAACTGATCTGGATCTTTAATAGTTAATTTCCCATAACTTGTACCACTTGAC
Organism: Bacillota bacterium; assembly: GCA_009711765.1. Classification (GTDB taxonomy): domain Bacteria; phylum Bacillota; class Clostridia; order Tissierellales; family MES13; genus MES13. Next base: position 28,555 of record VEND01000037.1, read on the forward strand.
CAACTTTCAGTTGTTATGCCTATTTCAGTTAGCTGATTAAACTCTCCATCAACACCTTTAACTTCCTCATACATTCCACTTCTTACTTTATTCATTGTAGAAGAAATTATCATATCATTTTTAAGTAATCCACTTTTAGCCTTTTCTTCCCAAAGCTCTACATTTTCATCTGACATAGCTTTTTTTTCCTCATCTGAAAGTGGTTTATAATCTCTATATCTTTTCTCTCCTAATATTTCTCTAGTATCAACCACAAGTTTATTATATTTTTCTATAAAACCTTCTATTTTTTCATAAACTGAATCGACATCCGTATCTACATTTACAGTTATATTTTCAGCTGAAGTTCCATTTAAGTTAAAGTTAATACCATTTATTTCAAAGTTATTAGATTGTTTTTCTATTCCTGTAGCTCCATTAAAGTCTATTTTAGCATTTTCACCTTCATTAAGTTCCCCATCAGTAAGACTTAGTTTTAATTTATCTCCTGTTCCTGATAGAAAATTAATATGATTTATATCCTTATCATAATCCCCTGTATCTTTATTATAAATTCCTTGATGTACTCTAACATTATTTGACTTTCCTGTTTTATCTGTTTGTAAAAAAAATCTATCTATATCACTATCATATATTGCTGTTACTCCTAAGTCTGCATCATTTATGTCATCTACAACATCTTTTAAAGTAGTTTCATCTAATTTAGATTCACTAGTCGAACTATAAGAAAATGTTTCTCTTTTATCTCCATTTTCTGTTTCTATAGTAAATTCTATAGCATCATTAGCTGAGTCTAATCCAAATTGTGTTGCTAAACTCGTCTTATCTCCACTTGATATATTACTATCACTTGCTGCTGAAAAGTTATCAGCAAGCTGTGTTACCTTAATATCATAACTACCATCTATAGCTGAGGTATTACTACTTACAGTCGCCACACTTTCATCTGATGATGTTGCTGATTTAACCCAATCAGATCTATCTAATGCACTAGATACAGAAACACCTTGATCTAGTCCAAAATCTTCCCTTGTTTCTATAACAAAGTTAGCAAAGTCTTTATTTAATTTATGATATCTCTCCTGTCTCCACTCTATAACTTGTTTATCCTGTTCTAATTTAGTAAGTTTTGTCTTTTCAGCCTTCATAAGCTCTTTTACCATACTATCTATATCCATACCTGATGCTAATCCACTTATTTGTAAACTCATTAATCTACCTCCTTAAGCTCTTTTATCAACTAAAAGTCCTGCTTTTTCCATAAAGTCTGCAACCATATCTAATATTTTCTCCGGTGGAATTTCTCTTATAATTTCATCTGTATCTGAATCTATAACCTTTATCATTATATCCTTAGTTTTTTCATGAACTGAAAATTCAAGTCTTCTATTATCTAGAATTAGTTTTTCATTTGATTGTTTTATTTCATCTATTACATTACCTTTACTTTTTTCTTTTTTTACTTTCTCTTTTACATTAATTAGATTTTCATTTCTAAAATCATTATTATTTTTTACAGTATTACTCCTACTCACCCCTGATATCTCCATATCCTTCCCTCCCAATTTTCATACCGTTACCTTCTTTATATTTATATCGGATAAATATAATTAAAGTTTAATAATAAAAAAGTTTATAGTTAATAAAATATGAACATGAAATACTTGAAAATTGACTAAATTATATTAGGCAATTCCATGTATAATCAAAAGAGTTATATCTCATTTAGGTTAAAATCTTAAAATTACAATTCATTTCTATAAGTTTGCAAATTATTCTTATCATTTTTCAGTCGAATATATTTACCTAGAGTTTCTTTTGTTTTATCTATGGCATAATAAAAAAAGCTTAAAGTAACTTATAAATTATTCAAAAATCTTTTATTAAGGTTTAACCACAGTACCGTCCTAGATACTTTCAAATATTAATAGTAAATCCTATTGCTAATACACTTTTAGAATTAAAAATATCCTAATCGCATTTTTTATTATCATTAGTATCCCTTTTTAATCCTTAGTATACAATAAAAAAATAAACTATTTATTTAAGCAAGAGATGATAATATCAGCATTAAAAATATTTAGCTTTTTAGCTTAAAATTTCTGCTTGATGATACTCACAAGTACTCACTATAAAGATTGGTACTTCCCTTTACAGTTAGATCAGCAATACTTATTAGTTAGAAATTTATAATGTTTCACAGTTCAAGTTTATTTTTTTACTTTATATTGAATAGAATTTTTTATATAAACTATTATTAAATACTGAATAATAATTTTTGATTTCTTCAATCATATCATCGGATAAAAGATTCTTATACTTATTTATTTGTTTCTTTGCAACTCTTTTAGTATCAAAACCCTCTCCTTGTTTATTTGATTGACGGATATATCTCTGCACATTTTCGTTCCATTCTAAATCCAACTTGTCAAAAAGTATTTTAAACTGACTTTCAGGTGAATAACATAAGTCTTCATGTTTAATTAAAATCCACTGGTCATTCTTTTTTAACTGTTGTTCTAATACATAATAAAATGCTCCAATCTGAAGAGATATGTGCGCTAAAATTCCCTGAGCTTCTTTAATATGTCCAAGAAAAGGAGCTAAATAATCTTCTACTAAAATTTTCTGAGAATACAAATTTCTTATACTATCTGGCATCCTTAATTTAAGATAACTAGATGCTACATTTGCTGGGTGTCTTACTATAACGATAATCTTACAATCAAAGTTGTTACTAATCCAATCTAATGCTAGTAAATTGTGAACAGATTTTACTATTAGTGTTTTTTTCCTTTTAACATTGTTGACATTAGGTTGAGCGAAAACATTCATAACTTTTTTTCTTGAAGCTACATCTGTATGTGAAAAAAATTCATCTAATATTAAATTGCACTTTTTCCCGATTTCTCTCTCGATAAAAAAAGGGTTGACTGATTGCATTGTCTGAAAAACTTTTGAAGAATTAGCTATATTATTAAAATCCTCTGTAAGTATACTCTCCCATAGTCGGTAATAGAGATCACTTCTTTGTGACTTTTTTAAATATGGGTATCTGTGTAACTTTTCTTTTAAGAAAAAAGCCTTTAGATAATGTTTTTCATTATCAGGTTCATGTATATACAAGCTATCTGGTGAGTTTGATAGAACCTTAGCTAACCAAGTTGATCCACTTCTAGGTATTCCACTAATTAAAATTGGTTTGTTATCCATTTTTATCCTCCTCAAAATTTTGCATCCTTTTTATTATTCCTAAAACCTCTTGTTTACTTTTATTATTATAATGTTAAATGATATGTTATGGTAATCGTTTTTTTATTTTTAAAACTGAGGAAATTCATAATTAAATTTTTATAACCTGAAAAAAAGACCATAGAGCTTAAGCCCATAAGAAATAAGATTTTTTTGAAAGATATATTCAGAACTATAAAATTACAATAACCTCCTAAACATTTTTATGATTCATAAATGCCGTTAAACAGCTTCATTAACGAATTAATTGAATTTAAAGCGATAGCCCCTGCAATAAATGATATACAATTTAATAGTGAATGAACCTTAGTTTTTTTAATGCACTTAAAAATATCTTTATAGTTGTCTAGAATTTGTTATATTAAAGGTATAGCTACAGTACCATCATAAGTATTTGCTGGAGTTACTAGTATATCTAATGGTAGTTCACTTTTAGAATTACATAATATATGAATTTCCAATCAAACCACCGTATGTTATTAACATTAGTATCTCTTTTCATTCCCAAATTAGGATTAGTTCCATCATCTTTAATTTTTTTTGACTTTGTAGCCCCATAAAAATCTAACTTTGTTGAATCAATATATACACTATCACAATCAATTATATTTAGATCCTTAGCTAATATTACTAGTTTATGGAAAAGTTTTTCAATCTCATCTGTTTGAGTTAATTTATTTAAAAACCTGCTAAATGTGGATTCAGAAGGTGTTTCACCATGAAATTCGAATCCACAACAGTATCTTAGAATTCGATTCTGTCTTAGGTTAAGAACTAAATCTTTAATAGTTTGAATTTTTTCAACTTGCATAGATAGCTATTAAACCATATATCAATGGCGTTGGATTATAGCCTTTCGAGCCTTTAAACCGCTAGATTTCCTTAACTTATTAGTTAATTTTATAATATCAATTTCAGATAAAGTCATTTCTAATTTAGTTTCTTGTTGAAATCCCATTGCCTCAAAGAAAATTAAGCACATTTGTCGAATATGCATTAAGTGGTTTCATTCCTTTTGGATGGTTTGGTTTAGTCACTTAATATATTCGACATTTTGGGGTGTTTATCATTAAAATTTAGTAATATCAATGGTTAATAAATATGAAATTTACTCAACTTAGAATAATCCTAATTTTTATGCTTTTCTTCTACCTTTTCTCCTAATTTTAGTGATATATAATTTTAAAAAAGTCTTAGTATGTTATTTAGTATGTTATAAATGTTTTAATAGTACATTTAAGCGATAAAATTTAATCTTATACTCTTGTATTTATTAATTGTATCACTAATTAATTTAGCCTATATTCATATATTACTCATGAAATATAGGCTAAGTTCCTGTACAAATGTGTCCAAATCACACATGTTTATTAGAAAATTATAATCTTCTTCTAATTTACCAATCTAAAGAATTTTCATACCCTAAATCTATTAATAACTTTCCGGCAATTTCTTTAAAAGTTTCTTTGTCATCCTTAGTTAAATCTTTCTTCCAACGATGAATTGATTTACTATATAATCCTTTTGAAACTTGATCAGTACTCGACTCATTTGGTTCATATCCACGATCAATACTATTATAGCTTAAAACTTGTTCTACCCAGGGTTCATCTAAAAAATCTAGTACATTCTTCATAACTTTTTCAGGGTTTTTGATTAGATCTTCATATTTAATTAATTTAACCCTACCTTTTAGTAATGGATGCTTTGAGTCTTGTATGCTTTTTACAATTACTTGACTCCAATATTTGGTTGCTTTTTCAATGTTTTGAACATACGGTAAAGGCTTCCCTTCAAAGTCACGCCAATTCATGGTCACTAATGAAGAAGTTACATCTCTTCCATCTCTTATAACGTTAACAAATTTAGCATTTGGAAAAATACTAACAAGTTCTTTCATAATTAATACATTATGAGGAGTTTTTTCGACAATTCGCTTAGCAGAGTTATCCTTCTTAAATTTTTGAAAAAAACTACTAATAAAAGAGGCAAATGATTGATTAATGTCATTTTTATTTAAGTTATAGGCCTGCCTTATATCTTTCAAACTTATCATTTGGTTATATATACCTGACAAAGGTTGTAACATTTTAAACTCAGGACCTGCACATAGGTTAGGATGAGCGTTAAGCATCACTCTTAACAACGTAGTTCCTGACCGTCCAGCACCTCCTATAAATATTGGACTAGATTGATTAGATCCAATAGTTGTATTTGAGTGAGTTGATGTTATAGTTCTTTTTTTACTACTTGATATTTTATCTAAGATTATCTCCCTATAATTTGTTTTGTCAATATTATTTAATAATTTATTTAACTTTAGTTTGTCTCTATTTCTTAAATAATCCAACTGAAAAATAAGGTATTCGAAAATTTCATTATTCTGTTCCCCTGATTCTATAGCTTTTAATAAATTTAGGAATGAATTTTCATAATCATTATTATAATAATATGCTTTTCCAAGCTTGATGTATCCCTCTCCATCAATTACGGTATGGGTTAAAGCGCTTTGATAATACCTAATTGCTTCCTTATATTTATTATTTTTATAAAATACATCACCAATAATTAATCCTAAATTACATGAAAATTTTTCTGCTAAACTTAAAAAGGAATCAGTAGTCTTTGTAGCATCAATTCTTATTAGTGTATCAAGAATAATCTTATATTCCTTAATATTATCTTGTTTTAATTCTTGAGACTCTTTTAAAAAACAACCTACTATCTTTTGTGATTCATTAGTTAAATTATCTTTATATTTATCGTATAAATTTTTATCTCTTTTAAGTATTATATTAACTATTAATAAATAATATAAGTTCTCGTCTTTCTCATAGTTTTTTAATAAATATGAAAGTGTCTTATTATATTCACCACATAATAACAAATAAAATACAGAATATTCTTTTTTACCTACAAGTTCGGTTAATTTTTTTTGATAATAAGCAATTAATATCCTATTATTAACATCAGATGAAGCATCTATTAACATTTGAATACTATCTTTATCCTTAAGGTTGTAAATTTTATTTAAGAATCTAATAGTATCTGTCTCACTTTCCTCAGTTAATAACTTCAATAATTTTTTCAATACAAAACTTTGGTTAGGATTAAATTGAAGTGACTTAGTGAACATATAAACCGCAGTTTCGTAATCCTTCATCAAACTATATATTAATCCCTTATACTTATATATTTCTGGCATCATCTTAAAGCCTGAGTCTAGCATTTTAGTCTTACTTTCAATTTTTTCATTACTGTCTAAAGCCTGTGAAAAATTATTAAGAGATTCACTATATCTATATTCTTCAAAATTAATTAATCCCTTAAAAAAGTTCAATTCTGGATTATCAGGAAATTTTTTAAAAAACTTTTCAATATAATATCTTATAATGTTTCTTAGCTTTTGCTTTTTATCTTTATCATTTTCTATTTGCTCTTTTAACCCTACATAGCCTCTAATTAAACTTAAATACGGTAAATAATCTAAAGTATCGTCACCAATTCTTCCTAATTCTATAGACTGTTTTGCATAATCTATTTGTTTTTGAAATTCACCCTTTGCAGAATATTCAGTTGACAAATAGTAAGGTATCAGTGGATTATTAGGATTATTCTTTTCAGCTTGACGCAATAGGTTTATATTTCTTTCTGATTTATTTTTTTCATTTTTAGTCTCTTTAGTATAACCTGTGTGTATAATCTCTAATTGCTTAGAGCCATCTAGTATTTTTAGGCTCTTACCATTCTTTACTAAATCCTCATGAATTACACCCTTATATCTAATCGCCTTACTATTTTTAAAAATCCTTGTATTAATATTAGAAAAGGCTACTTGACCATTATCGTTTAGGTTTATAATATTAACATATATACCGTCAAATTTTTTAGCTTGTTTAATTATATTTTCATAACTTTCTCTTTTAGAATCTTTAAAGTATTCATCTGCATCAAGAAAAACTATCCAATCTCCGCTAGCTTTACTAATAGTAAAATTTCTCGCAGCTGAAAAATCATTATTCCACTTATAAGTATATATCTTAACACCCATCTCTTTTGCTATAGCCAAAGTGTTATCCTTCGAACCTGTATCAACATATATTACCTCATCACAAATATCTAATAAACTCTTTAAACATTTTTTAATAGTTTTCTCTTCATCTTTTGCTATAACACATCCTGATAATTTCATAAATACACCTCTCATAAAAAAAGAGGCCTTAGTGACTAAGACCTCTTTATATATTAATTATCTTAATAATTGAAGTACTGCTTGTGGTTGTTGATTAGCTTTAGCAAGCATTGCTTGAGAAGCTTGAGATAGTATAGATGCTTTAGTTTGCTGCATCATTTCCCTAGCCATATCAACATCTCTTATTCGAGACTCAGAAGCAGTTAAGTTTTCAGATGCTGTACCTAAGTTGTTAATTGTATGTTCTAGTCTATTTTGATATGCACCTAATTTAGAACGTTCAGCAGAAACATCTTCAATAGCAGTACTAATAGAAGTTACTGCTTGTTTAGCTGTATCATAAGATGAAACATCTAAATCATTAATATTTAATGCAGAAGATCTCATATCTCCAATAGCTACTCTCATAGATTGATCTTCATTTGCACCAATCTGAAGTTGAAGGGCAGCGCCAGATACTTCTATAGATGCAGAAGCATTTCCTAAGGTATTATCAACTGTTAAACCGAATCCACCTGCATTCATATCACCATCTGATGACACAACATTTGTTTCTTGTGCTATTTGAGTACCACCTTTTGAAACTGTTATAGTAGCCGCTTCCATTGCAAAATCAAAAGAAGCTGTTCCATCAGCATCGATTGCACCGCCTGCAATTGAAAATCCATCAGTACCACCTATACTAAACCCTGAAGAAACATCTTGATTAGTTAATTGAGCTATTTGATTTCCCTCAGCATCTTGTAATGTAAGTGTAGCTGCAGTATTACCTGCACTATAACCACTAACAACTAATTGAAATGAGTCACCTATATTTACACTTGCTCCGAAACCAGCAATATCAGCCGCGTCATCAAAGCTTCCTGCTGCTGAAATATTATCAGCTGTTGCAGTTGCTCCTTCTACTTGTACTGTATAGGTTCCCTCATCCATTGCATTAATAGCTTCTGCTCCTTGAATGTTAGTTCCCCCGGCTGTTACATCAGCTTGTTGAGATTGTGTTCCATCTATTAAGTTTCTTGTATTAAATTCTGTAGTATTACCAATTCTATCTATCTCTTCTACTAGTTGGTCGAGCTCTTTTTGAATTTCCCCTCTATCTTCTGTCGTAGCTGTATCGTTAGCAGCCTGAACTGACAACTCTCTCATACGTTGAAGAATCGAATGAGTCTCATTTAATGCTCCCTCAGCAGTCTGAATTAATGAAATTCCATCTTGTGAGTTTCTTTCAGCTTGTTCTAAACCACGAATTTGACCTCTCATTTTTTCAGATATTGCAAGTCCTGCTGCGTCATCTCCAGCACGATTTATTCTTAAACCTGAAGATAATTTCTCCATTGAATTTTGTTGAGACTTATTAGCTTGTCCTAATTGTCTATAAGTATTTAAAGCTGCAATATTATGATTAATTCTCATATTAAATTCCTCCCTGAATTTTTTTGGGCGTCCTTGCCCGATTTTTTTATTGCTTGTGGCCACCAAACAATTCTTTTTCCTTTACATATATATATATCGACATTTTTTTATAGTTTGTTTAGCCTTTTTTTAAAATTTTTATAAGTTTTTTAAAAAATCATCATTAACCTCTGTAGCATTTTTATTTTCTTTTTTAATCTCTTCTAATACTTCCTTTCTAAATATCTTTTTATCCTTTGGTGCATTTATTCCAAGTTTCACTTTTCCATCTTCTATTCCTATAACAACTATTTCTATATCTTCATCAATAATGAGACTCTCTTCTAATTTTCTACTTAGAACTAACATTTTCATTCACCTCTTTAGTCTCATTATAGACAAAATGTTTAGTTTTATAATTTGTATTTTCTAATACAATTTGGTTAGCAAGTTTATTTTTTACATTAATAACTATCGGTGCAAGTAAATTAGCTGTCATCTTTTTGATATCTTTAGGTATAGTAACTATATTATATAAAGCTAATTGATTTTTATCACTAATTTTAAGTTTTTCTAACTCTTCATTATCTACTTCTATATCATAGTCCTTAAAAAAAAGAAATGGATTTATTATTATAAAAGCAACTTCAGGGTCTTTAATACATTGTAAACATTGAAACACTTCATTATTTGGTAAATTTAATATTACATATTCTTTTAAGTTTTCAAAACCTAATAATCCCTTTTTAAATTTAATTATTCTTTCTTTTTTTATATCAATTTCTCCTAAATATTTAGTATTTATTATCAATTAAACCATCCCTTTATATATATTTTAAGCGGAGATTAATCTCCGCTTATAAATTAATATTAAATTATCTTAAAAAGTCAAGTAAACTAGGTTGTAATATCTTACCTCCTGTTTGTAATGAAGAACGATATACATTCTCCATATTCTTATATTGCATTACCTTTTCTGCTACATCTATATCTTCTGTTTTAGATAAAAATTCAGTCATATTTAAAGTTCCTGCTTCATTTTTATTTAATGCTGCCTTCATTCTATTCGATTTAGCTCCTACTTTAGCTCTTTCTTTTAATATATTATCTATATGTTCATCTATATCTCCTAATAAATTAGACAAGTCTTCTGTTTTATTTGAATCCATTTTTTCTATTACGCTTTTTAATGTTTGACTAAGGGTTTGAGAAGTGTCTTTTCCCATTATAGATTTACCTGTTATATTAATTTCCATCGTTACATTAGGTGATATTTCTCTAGTAAGTTTATTATCATCTCCATCATATTTTAATTCTGTATCATCAAAAGTAAATGGTGGTTTAGTTGTTTCTTGTCCTCCAAATATATATCTACCGTCAAAATTAGTATTACCTATTTGTGCTAACTGGTCACCTAATTGTTTTACTTCTTCTTTCAAAGCCTGTCTATCCGTATCAGATAAACTACCATTCGCTCCATATGCTGTTAACTCTCTAACTCTTTGCATAATATCAGTTACACCCTGCATAGCAGAATCAGTAGTATCTATCCAACCTATGGAATCTTCAATATTTCTTTTGTATTGTTCATTTTTATCTATATTTGTATGAAGTGCCATACTCCTAGTTGCTAAGAATGGATCATCTGAGGGCCTTCTTATCTCTTTACCTGAGGATAGTTGGTTTTGATATTTACTCATTTTATCTAAATTTTTATGTAAATTTCTAGTATAATTTTTAAGTAGCATACCATTTGTTACTCTCAATTATATCCCTCCTTATAACCCAGTTCTATTTATTAATGTATCAAGCATTTGTGCTAATGTTGAAATAACCCTTGAATTCGCTTCATAGGAACGCTGAAATTGTATTAAGTTTGCTACTTCTTCATCTATGGATACCCCTGATATTGATTCTTTCCTATTTTCAAGTTGTCCAAGTAAGGTTTCTTGGTTCGTTGTCATCCTCTTTGCTTCTTGAGTTGATATCCCAAGTTTAGCAACTATATCCTTATAATATGAATCAAAACTTGTATCATTAATTATATCCTCATCATTTCTAAGTTCTGCTATATCTAATGCCCTAGTATTATCTCCTTCTGGACTAGTAAGTTCAGCTCCTGCTATTATCTTAGTAGGATCCTCTAAAATATTTTCATTTACTTCTATGTTACTAGCATTAAATTCAGAATCTCCGCCTTTTTTGAAAAAATCAATTTCACCAGTATCCTGATTATGTATATTATTAATCTCTGTTGCTAAAGCTTTTGCAAATTCATCTAGACTTTTCTGATACTCTTTGGTTTCTTCAAGTACAGATTGATATCCCTTTAATGATCCGTTTTCTAAATCTAGTACTTGTAAATCTTTTATCTTCTTACTAGTAGGATTAGTAGGATCCCAACTTGGATCATTTAATACCACACTACCTGCCTTAAGATCACCCAAATCTGAACTATCTATAGTCTCAGTTGCAACATTTTTAGGATTAGAAGAATCTCCTCCTTTTATAAGAGTCACTTCATAATTGCCACTACCTTTATCAACCACATCTTTTATTATCGATATTTCTTTATTAATATCTGTTCCTAAAATTTTTTCACCATCTAAAGAAATTTCTATTTGTCCATGATCTTTTTTGTCTACTTCAAAGTCTGTGATTTCAGATAATTCATCTAAAAGCTTATCCCTTTTATCTAGAAGGTCATTTGGATGTTCTCCTTTTATTTTCACATTGAAAATCTGTTTATTTAAAGTATCCACTTGAGTAAGTATTGATTTAGCATCAAAGGCCTTTTTTTCCATAAGTTCAACTGTATTATTATTTAACTCATCCATTTGTGTATACATATGATTTAGTGTATCTGCAACTGCTTTTGATTCTTCTGCTACTATTGTTTTTGCATTTGAGTTTTCAGGATTTTTACTTAATTCTTGCCAAGCATTCCACATCCTACCCATCATAGTATTAAGACCTGAATCAGTAGGTTCCATAAATATTGATTCTATTTGTTCTAATACATCCTCACGGGCTGCATATTCTTTACTTACAGCTTGTTCTGATCTTATTTGTGTATCTAAAAACCCATCTCTAACTCTTTTTATTGACTCTACATCAACACCAGTTCCTAATTGACCTACACCTGCCTTATTAAAGGCTAAACTAGTTTCTAAATGTACTCTTTGCCTTGAGTATCCTTTAGTATTTGCATTTGATATATTATGACTGGTTGTTGTTATAGCAGCTTGTTGTGCGAACATTCCCCTTCTTGCTGTATTAAGGGTTGTAAACAAACCTGACATTTTATCACCCCGTTATTTATACTGATTTATCATCGAAGCTCTATTTCCAGAGCTAACCTTTCCATTTGCTTTATAGGTATTATTTCCACCTTTTTTCTTATTTTTCATAAATATATTAACCATACTATTTGCATAATCTAATGACTGTTTAGTTAACATTTGATTAGTAAGTTGCATTTCATTAATCTTAACTATAGTTTCTGTATAACTATCTTTAATATCTAAAATTTCTTCTTTATTTTCACTATTTAAAGCTAAACTCTCTAAGGTTTCATCACCACAAACTGAAACCCTATCTTTCTCTATTTCATCTAACTCTTTCATTAAATCCATTTTTTTATCTACTATTATCTTTAAGGCATCTGCATCCTCTTTAATTAAAAGTTCTTTTTCCTCTTTAAGACAATCTAATAGTTTTTTTAACACATCTAATTGTGTGTTTAATACATTTGTAATTTCCATATTAATCCTCCTGAAATTACTGCTTATTCATTTTTTCTATTATTTTTTTAGCTAATTTTTCTGATGATACTTTATAACTTCCTGAACTAATCTCATTTTTTATTCTAGCTACAGTCTCAGCTTTCTTAGCTTTAGTATTTTTCATTTGATTTTTATAGGTATTAAGTGCTTTACTTGATGTAGAAAGCTCTATACGGTCCTTTGTAGTTTCTTTTTTCTTATTTTTATATTTAGTCTCAGCCTTTTGTTTGTTTAGTCTTTTAATAAGTTGTGAGTAACTTGAGCTATTAACCTTCATAAAATTCACCTTCTTTTAAAATCTTTATACATTTACTATCGGAGTATAAAAATAAATGTTTAGTTTTATTATAAAAAAAGTAGAAGATTAAAATCTTCTACTGTAATTTCTATTTAAGAGTTTTTACTCTCTCCCTTGCACTTAAAATATTTGTAATCCTTATCCCAAAGTTTTCGTTTATAACGACAACTTCCCCTTGGGCTATAAGTTTACCATTTGCATATATCTCTAAGGGTTCTTCTGCAAATTTATTTAACTCAACTATAGATCCTGGACTTAATGCAAGTACCTCTTTAATTGATTTTTTAGACCTTCCTAAAATAACACTTAATTCTAAAGGCACATCTAATATAAGGTCTAGATTCGAATTTTCATCACTTTTACTTTCCTTTAAAGGTGCAAATTGAGGCTTTTGTACTGTAACATTTTCTTCTTTTATATTACTTGCACTACTACTTACAGCTACTTCTTCTTTAACTTCATTTACTTCAGTTTTCACTTCCTCTTTAACTGGTTCTTCTTTTGGCTGTTCCTTTGGTTCTTCTTTAGATTCTTTTAGCTCTTCCTTTGGTTCTTCTTTTGGCTTTGGTTCTTCTTTTTTAGAGCCTCCAGTCATTTTATCTACTATCTCATCTACTGTATCCATGGTAAATAATTGCATTATTTCACTATCTATAAGTCCTTCAACAGTTAGGTTAAAAGATGTTTTAACCATTTCAGTATCTTCACTAAGTTCAGCTGGCATCTCATCTCCATTATTACTATCCCAAACAGATACATTTGGAGGTGTTATATTTACATCGCCATTTATCATTGTACTCATAGCAGTGGATGCTGAACCTATCATTTGATTCATAGCTTCTGATATAGCACTCATTTCAATCTCTGATAATTCTTCATTAGGGTTAGTTCCATCTCCACCCATCATAAGATTTGCTATAATCGAAGCGTCTTTTATTTTAAGAGCTAATATATTATTTCCCTTTAATCCTTCACTAAATTCAACTTGTAAAACCACAACCGGTACATTTAAATCATCGGTTACAGATTTTATATCTGTAACTTCAACCTTAGGTGTATTTATCATAACCTGTTTACCTAATATTGTAGATAAAGCAGTGGCGGCTGTAGCCATTGAGATATTTCCAACTTCTCCTAAAAGGTCCTTAATTTCATCATCGATATCATTATTTCCATTAACTTCTTCATTTTTATTCAGTAGGGAATCTATTTCTTCCTGTGATAGAAAGTTATCATTCATCGTTATCCACATCCTTTTCTACAATATCAACTACTTGTACAGATAATTTATTATTATAAATTCCTGGTTGTACATGGAAATGTAATTGATCTTCTACATACATTCTAAGGGGCTTATCAGCACTTTTATCTAATTCTATTACATCACCTAAACTTAAATCTAAAAAGTCATTTACTGTTATCTTTGTTTTTCCTAACAATACATTTAAATCTACCTTAGATGGCATTATATTACCAGTCAGTGTATTATAATATTCCCCGTATTCATCCCGTTCTTCATTTTCAAACCAATGTTGAATGTATAATTTATCAATTATATTTTCAACAGCCAAATAAGGTATACAAAGGTTCATATAACTTTTACTTTCAGATATCTGAGCTGAAAAGGTAACTAAAGCAACAGGTTCATTAGGTGACATTATTTGATTTACTTGGGGGTTAGTTTCTATATTATCAAGCTTTGGATTAACCTCTAAAACATCCTCCCAAGCAAGTTTCATATTCCCTATCATTTCCCCTACTACTTCTTTAATTATATTAGTTTCTATATCTGTAAATCCCCTTATATTTTGTTTATGTTCTGCTGAGCCTCCACATAGTAAATCAATCATTTGAAATCCAAACTGTGGGTTAACCTCTAGAAGTAGAGCCCCTTGTAGTGGGGGCATTTGAAATATAGAAAGTAAAGTGGGATTAGGTATAGATTTCATAAATTCTTCATAGGTAACCTGTTCTACTGATATAACATCAACTTTAACATTAGACCTAATTTGTGCTGATAAATAGTTAGCAACAATCCTTGAATAATTATCATAAATCATCTCTAAAGTACTTATATGATCTTTAGATAATTTATTAGGCCTTCTAAAGTCATAATTTTTTATCCTTTGTCGTTCTTCGTTTTCCTGTTCTTTTTCTATTTCCTCTTCATCTATTTCTCCTGAGGAGATGGCGTTTAGTAATTGATCAATTTCCTGTTGCGAAAGTACTTCTCCCACTGTACCACCTCATTATACTTTTTCTAAAATACATTTCTCTAAATTAAGGAAATTTACAATACCATAATCTAATTTTATTATTCCTTCTATTGCTCCTTCATGTTCTTTTCTTCTTAACTTATCTATTTCATCTTCTTCTATATCTATTACTTCTTTAACTTGATTTACAGAAATACCTATTAATTCTTCTTCCATATTCACAATAATAATATGACTATATTCCTCTTCTTTTTTCTCTAATTTAAGTAAACTTCCTAAATCCATTAAAGATATTATATTTCCCCTTAAATTAACTAAACCAACAATATGATCTGGAGATTTAGGTACATTTCTTACTTCTAAGGGCTTACTTATTTCACTTACAAACTCTGTATTTATAGCATAGTACTGATTATTTAATTCAAATACTAAAACTTGCATAAAACCACCCTTTCTTAGCCTAAAGCTTTATTTAATGCTTCTAATACCCTATCTGCTTGAAATGGTTTAACAACAAAGTCTGAAGCCCCTTCTTTTATAGCTTCCATAACCATTGCTTGCTGTCCCATTGCGCTACACATAATAACTTTAGCATCTCCATTTAACTTTTTTATCTCTTTTAAAGCTTCTATACCATCCATCTCTGGCATTGTTATATCTAATGTAACTATATCAGGATTAGTTTGTTTAAAACTTTCTACAGCTTCCTTACCATTTGCAGCTTCACCTACAACTTCATATCCATTGTTTGTTAATATATCTTTAACCATCATTCGCATAAATGCAGCATCATCAACAACTAGTACCTTCTTTGACATTAAAATCACTCCTTTAAATGTTTATGCTTGAAATT
Source organism: Bacillota bacterium (assembly GCA_009711765.1). Classification (GTDB taxonomy): domain Bacteria; phylum Bacillota; class Clostridia; order Tissierellales; family MES13; genus MES13. The sequence continues at coordinate 44,546 of VEND01000037.1, forward strand.
ATTGTATCTAAAGAATTTGGACTCGGTATAAAAAATAAGTATCCATTTATTTTTTTATTATCTTCTATAAATATATTTTCAATAATTAATTGTTTATCATCTATATATCCAGATTCTATATATGCTGTTGTTAATATAGCTCCAAACATGTCCTTAGAAAACTGAGGAACACTTGAAACCATATTTAAATTAAGCATCCTTGTTAAAGCATTTATATATGAGGAAGCTATAATATTTACAACTTCCTTTAATGCTGATACTACCATATCATCAAGCTCTTTTAAATCTTCTTTTCCTAAAAGTAATTTAGCTAAATGTAGTGCATATTTTTCTTCTAATACAAATAAAAATATACCCGGTGCATCCCCTAATACTTTTAGTGAGATTGCTATAACAGGACTTTCCTCTTCCTTAATATTAGTGAAAATCTCGTCATATGACAATAGTCTTACGGTAGGAACTTCCATATCTATTCTTTTATTTAAAAGCTGCGCTAAGGAAGTAGCAGCATTTCCTCCGCCAATATTTGTTACCTCTTTTAAAAAATCATAATGTATTGGTGTTAACTCTGAAAAACTCAATCTATTACCACCTCACGTTAAGTAGTTAATTTAGGTACATCTAATATAAGTGTTACATTACCATCACCTAAAATAGTTGCTCCGATATAATATCCAGCACCCTTTAATGAATTACCTAAATCCTTTATAACTATTTCTTTTTCTCCTTCAATCTTATCAACCATTAAGGCATATTTTCTTTGTCCTACCTTTAAGATTACCATTACCTTTTCCTTTGTATCATCCTCATCAATATCTAATTTTTCATTTAATCTAATAACAGGAACTGCTTCATTATTATACATATATACTTCATCATTATAAGACATCTTAATGTCTTCTTCTTTAACATCAATTATCTTTTCAATAAATTCTAGTGGTATAGCAAAGTTTTCATTATCAACACATACAAGTATAGATTTAATTATTGAAAGTGTCAATGGAAGTTCTATAGTAAATGTCGATCCATTTCCTACCTCACTTTTAACATCTATATTACCACCAAGATTTGATATCTTTCTTTTTACTACATCCATACCTACTCCACGACCTGAGATATTAGTTACCTCATCATTAGTAGAGAAACCTTGATTAAATATCATTCTAACTATTTGATCATCATCTAATCCTTCAACGTCTATATTCTTTTCTATGCATTTTTCTTTTATTTTATCAGGGTCTATTCCCTTACCGTCATCTTCTATTTTAATTATACCTTTGTTCCCCTCTTGATAGGCAATCATTTTTACAGTTCCAGCAGGGTCTTTTCCATCAGCTATTCTTTCTTCTTCGGTTTCTATACCATGGTCTATAGCATTTCTTATTAAGTGTACCATAGGATCTCCTAATTCAGTTATAACTGTCCTATCTAATTCTGTTTCTTGACCCTTTATTATTAATTCAACCTTTTTACCTAACTGATTTGATACATCACGAACCATACGTGGGAATCTATTAAACACTGTATCTATAGGTACCATTCTCATTTGTAAAACTAAGTCCTGTAAATTAGTAGTTATTCTATTAACTTGTTCTAATGTTTCATTTAAATCATTTATTTTATAAGCACTACTTATATCTTCTATTCTAGTTCTATGAATAACTAATTCTGATACTAAGTTCATAAAGTTATCTAATTTATCTAAACTCACCCTTATAGATTGATTTATTTTAACTTTATCTGAGACTTGTTTTTCGTTTTTCTTTTTAGGCTTTTTCTTACCTTTATTTTTCTTTTTATTATCTGTTTTAACGTTTTTAGGTTTATCCTTTACTTTTATTTGTTCAACTGAAACCTTTTCTATTTCAGATATTTTATCTATTAGATTTTCTACCTCTTCTGTATCTAATTTAGAAACATAGAAAAGTTCAATATCATAATCAAATTCCTCATCTTCAATTTCTTCAATTGAAGGTATGGATTTTATTATTTCACCGTTTTCTTCTAATCTTTTTATAATCATATATGCCCTTGCTGACTTTATTAAACAACTTGAGGCTATAGTTATATCAATTTTATATGTGTTATAATCCATGCCCTTTGCCCTTTGGGCTACACTAAGTTCATATTGATCTAAAACTTCAGTGGCAGCTACTTCATCTTCTGCTTTTTTAGAAACATCTTTTTCTTTCTCTACATTACCTTCAGCTATTTTATCAAGCTTGTCCATTAAGGAATCATTTCTAAAGTCTCCTTCACCTTCAATAATATTATCTACCATATCCGATAATGTATCAAGGCATTCAAATAACATATCTATTGTATCTGAATTAACTTTTAACTGTTCACTTCTAAATAATTCTAGGATGTTTTCCATTCTATGGGTTAACTCTTCCATATTAGGAAATCCCATAGTACCAGACATCCCCTTTAAGGTATGAGCAACTCTAAAAATTTCATTCATAGTGTCTATATCTTCTGGGTCTTGTTCTACTTTTAATATTTCATCATTAAGCTTTTGTAAATTTTCTTTAGATTCTTCTATAAACAAAGTTAAATATTTTTCCATAACACTACCTCCACCCCCATCTATTTACTTCTTACGATATAGAAAAGCATTAATTTTTTCAAAGTTTAATTCTCTATAGTTAATTATATTCTCAGTAGCACCTACAAACAATAAACCACCGGGTACTAAAGCATCATAAAACTTTTTATATATTTTATTTTTCGTTTCCATTTTAAAATATATAAGTACATTTCTACATACTATAAGATGGAAATTATTTTCGTATCTATCTAATATTAAATCATGTTTTTTAAAGGTAACTTTTCTTTTAATATCATTATCTAAATGATATTTGCTACCCTTTTTTAAAAAGTATTTATCAATATCCTTATTATCTAAATTTTTTATTTCATTTTTAGAATACACACCTTCTTTAGCCCTATTTATTATACTATTATCTATATCTGTTGCTAGTATATAATCCTTATTTTTTCTATTTAATCTATCAAGTATAATACTTATAGAATAGGGTTCTGCTCCTATTGAACAGGCTGCACTCCAAATATTTAATTTATTATATTTAGGTATCAATATATCTTCTATCTTTTTTTCAAGTTCATCAAACATAGCTTTATTTCTAAAAAATTCTGATACATTTATCGTTATATAATCTAAAAATTTAAGTCTTTCTTTTGGGTTATTACTTATCATTTTAGAATATTCCCTTAAATTATTAGCTCCACTTCTATTCATAACAGAGAGTATCCTTCTATGAAGTTGCTTAGAATTATAAGCTGTTAAATCAATATTTAGGTTTTCAAAAACCCATTTTTCAAAAAAATCAAAATCATTATTCAAACTTATCACCTTCTATAACTTTGTCTATTAGTAAAACCTAAATATTTTTAATACCTTTACCTATTTGTTTAATAGAAACCTCAAATTTCTCCAAATCCACAATCATCGTTCTTCCTAATGTTCCCCCTACATCTTCAGCTTTTATAGGTATTTTCATATCCTTTAGTATTTCCTTTACTGCTTCTATATTTCTTTGTCCAATATTTAATTTAGGGTTTTTATCTGAAAATTGGAACATGCTTGCTCCTCCTGCTATTTTTGCCACTAGCCTATTTTTTCTAGCACCATTTTTAACTAGCTTTTCTATCATTTCAGGCAGTGCCAAATCAGCATACTTTGCAACCTTATTAACCTTTCTATATTGAGAGCTATAAGGAAGCATAATATGGGATAAACCTCCCACTTCACTTTTTTTATCATATACTGCTATGCCAACACAGGAGCCCAAACCAAGAGTAATGAGATTGTTTGGAGACTTAGTTATTTTATAATCAGCTATACCAACCTTTATATCCTCTTTCATCATTTCCTCCTGATTTTTTTATGAGTCTTTTATAACATCCTTTAACTCTTCTTTTTGTGAGCTTGAAAATATTTTATTAGGATTTAAATAAATAATTATGTCTTCATCCTCTTTTATAAAACCCTTTAGGTATTCCTTTTTTATTTCAGTATTTACTTCTGCTTTTTTATGTATTTTGTCTTCTTCTATATCCTTAATTTCTAATACATCATCAACCATAAGGCCTAATCTATGGTCTTCCCATATTATAACAACTATTTTATTTTCTCCTGTATCTAAATAACCTTCTTTATAAAGTCTTTTATTTAAATCTATTACTGGTAATATTGACTCTTCATAAGACATAATGCCTATAATATGTTCTGATGTTTCTGGTAATGCTTTTGGCTTTGTATATTCTAAAATCCTTTCAACATTATAAACATCAATAGCATATTTTCTATCCTGAGTTTTTAATATAACAACTTTATTATCTTTTTCCACAGTGACACCCCCTATTATCTTTATATAATAAAAAAACATAGCAGATTTCCATAAATGCTATGGTAATCATTACAGCAACCAGGCTATCATAGTTTAATACCTTAGACCCTAGGCTTTGCGTCCTAATTTTTCAATTAGTTTGCTTATTAAATTTGTCCTTTAAAATAAGTAATCTTCTCTAATATATATTTTCTACATTTTTAGTCAAAATCCTTCAAAAAATACTAAGAATTAATGCTACATAATACTATAATCGTCTTTCTTTTATAAATCTTTAGGGTCTTATAGCATTTTCTTAATATTATCAAAGATTATTATAGCATTTATTAAACTTAAAAGAAAAACTATTAACAAATGTTAACAGTATTTCCAATAAAATAATACCCTTTGATTTTAACCTAAATCAAATTTTTAATATTTACTCATTATTTAAGTTCAGCTAATACTAATTTTACTAAAACTTTGTTAACTTAATAAAAACTTTAAATTAAATTTAAATAAAAAAGATAGGAGACTTTCCCCTATCTTTAAAGCATATCCTTTTTTATTCCCTTTTTTAAAACATTTTCATAATCTATAAAATCATATAAATCTTTATCAAAATATGAACTTATATTTTTAAGGTCATCAAGTTTTAAATCTTCTATTGTACTATTTTTTTCTTCGCAATATAAAACTACTTCTCCTACTATTTTATGGGCATCTCTAAATGCTACACCTTTATTTACAAGATAATCAGCAACTTCAGTTGCATTTAAAAATCCCTTCTTAACTCCCTTTTTCATATTTTCTTTATTTACCTTTAAAGTTTTAATCATTTTATCCATAATTTCTATACAGGGTATTACAGTATCTAATGCATTAAAAAAGTGGATTTTATCCTCTTGCATATCTTTATTATAAGCAAGGGGCAGTCCCTTCATAACTGTCAGTAATGAAAATAAATTACCATATACACTACCAGTTTTACCTCTAATTAACTCAGCTGCGTCTGGATTTTTCTTTTGAGGCATTATACTGCTACCAGTTGAGTAAGAATCATCAATTGTTATAAAGTTAAACTCTTGACTACTCCATAATATTAACTCTTCACATAATCTAGATAAATGCATCATCATTATAGAAAATGAAGAAGTTATCTCTATTAAATAATCTCTATCACTTACACCATCTAAAAAGTTATCTACACTTTTATTAAATCCTAACTCTTTAGTTGTAATATCTCTATCTATATCATAGGTAGTTCCTGCTAAAGCGCAACATCCTAAGGGATTTTCATCTAAAAGATCTAAAGCATTTAAAAGTCTTTTTTTATCCCTTAAAAACATATTATAATATGCTAAAAGATGATGTTTAAATGTTACAACCTGAGCTCTTTGTAGATGTGTATACCCTGGCATAATGTAATTATTTTTATCAGCTACATCCTTGATGGTTTTTAAAATACTTTCAATACTTTTTACAACAAGTTTTGTCTTTTCCTTAGTAAAAAGTTTCATATCTAATGCTACTTGATCGTTTCTACTTCTTGAAGTATGAAGTTTCTTACCGACTTCTCCTATTTTTTCTATTAGTTTAGCCTCTATAAAACTATGAATATCTTCATAATTACCTTCAATTTTTAGTTTATCATTTTCTATATCCTTTAATATTTCCTTTAATCCATCAATAAGTGAGACTTTTTCATCTTCTTTAATGATGTTTTTTTCCCCTAACATATTCACATGGGCTATACTTCCTAAAATATCGTACTTATATAGTCTTTTATCAAAATGTAGAGAACTATTAAAGTCTTCCATTTGCTTATCTTCTTCCTTTTTAAATCTTCCACCCCATAACTTCATTTTATACCTCCTATTTCTTTTTCATCATTGCATTAATCTTTAAGGGTAAATTATAGATATTTATAAACCCTTCAGCATCTGATTGATTATAGAATTCACTATCTCCAAAGGAAGATATACTCTCTTCATATAATTTATTAGGTGAATCCATCCCTGCTATCATTATATTACCCTTATATAGTTTTAATTTTACCCATCCTGTAACATTTTTTTGCGTCTCTTCTATGAAACTATCTAAGGATGCTCTTAAAGTAGTATGCCACTTTCCATTATAAACTAATTCAGCATATTTAAGCGCTATTCCCTGCTTGTATTGAAATGTTTCTTTATCTAGGGTTAATCTTTCTAATTCCTTATGGGCTTCTAATAATATTGTTCCCCCTGGAGTTTCATATACTCCTCTAGATTTCATTCCTACTAATCTATTTTCTAATATATCTATTATACCCACTGCATTCTCTCCAGCTATTGAGTTTGCCTTTTTTAATAAATCAACTCCATTTAATTCTTCATCATTTATTTTTTTAGGAATACCTTCTTCAAAATGTATCTTTACATAAGTTGGCTCATCCTTAGCCTCTTCTAATGTTTTTGTCATTTGATATAAAACATCTGGCTTATGCTCATTTTTAGGATCTTCTAAATCTCCACCTTCATGACTTACATGTAGAAGGTTTTTATCTCTTGAATATATTTTTTCCTTTGTAACAGGAACTTCTATACCATTTTTATTTGCATAATCTATTGCATCTTCTCTTGATTTAATATCCCACATTCTCCATGGTGCTATAACTTTAATTTTTGGATCTAAAGCTGCTATGGCACTTTCAAATCTTACCTGGTCATTTCCCTTGCCAGTACAACCATGCACAATATAATCTGCGTTTTCTTTATGGGCTAATTCAACAAGTTTCTCACCAATTATAGGTCTTGCTAGGGGTGTTCCTAATAAATATTTATCTTCATATACTGCATTTGCTTTAATTGCTTTAAAAACATAATTTTCAACGAATTCATCTTCTACATTAACCACATATGCCTTTGATGCACCTGATTTAATTGCCTTTTCTTCTACCTTATCTAATTCATCATCTTGTCCTACATTTATACAAGCTGCTATTATATCAAAATCAAATTTTTCTTTAACCCAAGGGATTATAATAGATGTATCTAATCCCCCGGAGTATGCTAATATTACCTTTGGTTTCATTATCATTTCCTCCTTAGTTATTCATTTCAGTAGCTTTAGTTACAAATTCAGCAATTTTTCCATTTTCTTTTAATTTATCTAAAGTTTCGTTTACAGCTTTTACTAAAGATTCATTGCCCTTTTTAATAGCAACGGCTGAACCGCTATCTCCAGTATTTAAAGCTATATTTGAAAGTACTATACTATCATTTTTCTTTGCATAGGATTCAGCAACGGGTTTTTCTGCTATTACTGCATCTATCTTTTTCTGCATAACCTGTAGCATTATATCTGATATCTTACCAAGTCCTACTATTTTAGCCTCTTTAAAGTTTTCTTTAGCTATCTTTTCTTGAGTTGTTCCCTTTTGTACACCGATCTTTTTATCTTCTAAATCCTTCTTTGTTTTAATTTCATCAGCTTTTTCCTTACTTACTACAACACCTTGTTTTGCTGTATAATATACCTTTGAAAAATCAACACTTTTCTTTCTATCCTCTGTAGGAGTCATACCTGCTATAACAATATCTATTTTCTTTGCATTTAGTGCTGCTAATAATCCTGCAAACTGCATATCCTTAATTTCAAGTTCCACACCAAGATCATTTGCTATTTCCTTAGCTATATCAATATCAAAACCAACAATAGTATCTTTACCATCTATTTCTTTATGGAATTCATATGGTGGATACGCTGCACTTGTTCCTATAACTAACTTACCCTTTTTCTGTATCTTTTCTACTTTAGTTAATTCTTTTTCTTCCCCACTTTGACAAGCTACCATTGTAAATACTAAACATGTTATTAAAATTATTGATAATACCTTTTTCACTTTAACCACTCTCCCTTTAAATTTTTTATATTTTTTAACATATTAATCAATTAAAACGCTAAAGTATAATTGTATATAATCACCACCTTTTTTATTTTTTCCCATATAGGGTAATAAAAAACGCCCCTTATATCTAAGAGACGAATAATATCCGCGTTACCACTCTAGTTAAAGCAATACTTTGCTTTCACTTAATTCATTAACGGCTGATACCGGATTCTTTTACTTATTTTCAAAGAATCTCTTCATGGACTCTTTTCATTATAGCCTTTGTTACTAGACTCCCACCAACTCTAGCTCGCTTTAACGCATTCTATAACTACTCTTCCAATCGAAAGATTTGTTTATTAAATTGTATAAAAAAAACGTCCCTATAAAAGAGACGAATAATATCCGCGTTACCACTCTAGTTAAAGCAATACTTTGCTTTCACTCAATTCATTAACGGCTGATACCGGGTTCTCATACTTATACTTTCAAAGAACCTCTTTATGGACTCTCTTCATTATAGACTTTGTACTAGACTCCCACCAACTCTAGCTCGCTTTAACGCATTCTATAATTACTCTTCCAATCACTAGATTTTTTTAATGTTTATTCAATATGTTTTATATTTATTAATTAATAGTATACAGGTTTAGCTAGGTAAAGTCAAGAAGAAATTTTTGTATTTATAAATATTTTTACTCATTAATAAATTTACATATAAAAAAAGCACTAACTAAAAGAGTCAGTACTAATAATTTAAGTTTCCTCTTATATATATTTTTTAGAAAGTAATTTTTCAAAGGTAGTGTCACTAACAGGTTTACTGAAAAAATAACCTTGTAGCATATCACACATCTTACCCTTAAGGAAATGTAAATGTTCATTTGTCTCTACACCCTCTGCAACAATATCAACACCTAAACTCTTAGCCATAGATATTATAGCAGTTATAATCTTTGTATTTTCTATCTTTTTAATATCCATTAGAAATGATTTATCTATTTTTAATTTATTTATATTAAGCTCTTTTAACTTATTTAATGAAGAGTATCCAGTTCCAAAATCATCCATGGATATTTTTATTCCAAGTTTTTTAAGTTTATTTAAATTTTTAATTATTCTATCAAAGTTTTTAGCACAAACTGATTCTGTTATTTCAAGCTCTAAAAACTTTGAAGAAAGTTTTGTTTCTTTTAAAATATTTATAACTATATCAGGAAAATCCAATTGCTCTAATTGTTTACTAGATATATTTACAGCCATAAATATAGGATTGAATCCTTGATCTATCCATTTTCTATTTTGAATACATGCATTCTTTAAAACCCAGTTTCCTATTTTATAAATCATTCCACTACTTTCAGCTATGGGTATAAACTTATCTGGAGGTATAAAACCCATTTCTTCACTTTCCCATCTAAGTAATGCCTCTGCTCCTATAACCTTTCCTGTTTTAGTACTTACCACTGGCTGATATTTAATATACAGCTCATCCTTTTCTATAGAATTTCTTAATTTATTTTCTATAGTGAATTGTTCCCATAGTTCAGAGTTAAAATTCTTATCATATAGTATAATTTTATCTTCTTTACAATCTTTAGCCTTATACATAGCAGTTTCAGCATTTTTTATAAGAAAACTAGAGTTTAATCCATGGTAGGGATATAAAGAAAGTCCTATACTAGCAGATAAATATATACGATGTTTATCTATTATAAAAGGCTTATTAAATAAATCTAATATCCTTTTAGAGATTTCAAATATCTCTCTAATATTTACACTTTCATATAATAAAATAAACTCATCTCCACCAAATCTAGATATAACATCAAATACATCTTTATATTTCTTAAGTCTAATTGAAATTTCCTTTAATATTAAATCCCCTACTATATGCCCTAAATTATCATTTATTTTACTAAAACCATCTATATCTATTAATAGTATTGATACCTTTTCATTCTTTTTTATTCTCTTATCAAGTTCATTTATGAAAAAGTCTTTATTATAAAGTTTAGTTAAACTATCATTATCTGTTAAAAACTTATACTTTCTCTTTATGTCTAATTCTTCTGTTACATCATAAACAATAGTATGTAATAATACTTTCTCATTTATTTTTATTGGTTCAATGAAAGCTTTAACATCCCTTATTTCACCATTTGAAAGTTTGTTTTTTAAGCCATAAGCTCTTTTTTCTCCTGATTTAACCTTTTTTATTTCTTTATTTAAATTTTCTTTACTTAACACATTTATATCATCGGTTTTTAACTTTAAAAGTTCTTTTTTACTATATCCATAGTATTCACAGGCTGATTTATTTGCATCTACTATTTTATTATTTCGAGGGTCAACTAAAAGCATTATTGCATTATTATGTCTAAAAAAGTTTGTATATTCCTCTTCCTTTTGAGTTAATAAATCAAACATCTCACTTTCTTTTGAAACATCCCTAACGAAAACATTTAAGAAATTACCACTTTCTTTTACAAAGGATACTTCAGCAAGAAAAGAATTTCCATTTGCTTTTTTAAGTAACCACCTAAAGCTTTTTTTATCTTTAATAATTTTTTTAAAGTCTTTAGCAGTACTTTCATCAATTTTCTCATCATAATATAAAAGATCATAGAAATTTTTACCCACTAAATCTCCTTTATTCGAATACTCAAACAAATTTAAAGATAAATTATTGCACTCTATTATTTTCTCTTTATCTAGTATAATAACTGCTTCAGGGAACTTATTAAAAACTTTTTTATAATAATCATCGTCTAATAAATATTTATTATTTAATTGTGTCATCATACTTCCCCCTCGTTGTAAAGCCTTTTATTTAGAAAGCTAGTAAAGTGTAGTTAATCTGTTTAAGTTTACCATATATTTCTTTATTATTCAACAATTTTTGTAAAAAATCTACAATTCGTAATATGAAAAAAATCATTATTTTCTGTTATACTAAGGCTAAAGTTGGTTCAAGGAGCTTTTTAACTTCTTCACTACAACTTGCATACAACTTCATAAATTCAAGGAAAGTAAATAT
>VEND01000067.1 GCA_009711765.1 Bacillota bacterium
CTCCTTTAACTAACAGTTCCTTCATTCTTCCTGTATTAGGTACATGGGATAGTCTTTTTTTATTATCTACTAAAACCTCTGCTACAAACCTATTTAATCTTTTTAAAAAAATACCTTCTACTAAATCACCTTTTATAAAATAATTCATAACTTACACCATTTTATTCATCATCTAATAATTGATAATATAAATCTCTAATCTCCATAAACTCGTTATCATCCTCAATTGTTTTTAATGTTTTATTATCCTCTTTATCATATTCTATTTTTAAAATTATAGCTTCTTCTTGCCCTTTCTCTTGTAAAACTGCATAATCTTTATTTTCAACTTCAAAAACATCTACAATTTCAAATTCATGTTTATTTCCCTCTTCATCAACAAATATTTGCTTATTATCCACAATAAAACCTCCTAATTTAATTTTTCTAAATATGTTTGTAATATATACGTAGCTGCTACTTTATCAATTAATCCTTTTCTTTTCTGTCTACTCATATTTCCATTAATTAATGTTCTTTCAGCTGATACACTAGAAAGCCTTTCATCTTGGTAGACTACTTTTATATCATTTCTTTTTTTAAATCTTTTAATAAACTTTTTTACTTTTTCTCCCTGGGGACCTAGGGTATTATTCATATTTTTAGGTAAACCTACCACTAAAAGTTTTACATTATATTCATCTATTAGACTTTCTAATTTCTTTATATCTGACTTAATTGCCTTTCTTCTAATAGTAGTTATCCCCTGTGCTGTTAATCCTAAAGGATCACTTACTGCAATTCCTATAGTCTTATCTCCTACATCAAGACCCATCATTCTATCCATATATAACCTCCAAAATCATATTACTTTTATACAAAATTCAGGACATATCCTTCCACAGTAGCCACAAAATACACAGTTTTCTAAAACTGCTACTGCTTTATTATTAATAATTTTTATACCTCCATGAGTACAAGCATTAACACATTTTCCACATCCTTGACACCAATCAGCTATATGTAATTTTCTTTTCTTTTTAGATATTTTTTCTTTTATACGTTCGGGGATATAGCCCTCATTTATTAAACTTATATTTGCATTAATTTCTAATTTAGACTGCATTCCTATTGCTATAGAATTAATTGTATCAATATTTTTAACATAATTAAAAGATTTTTCAACTTCCTTTATCAAGTGTCCTCCGCCTAAGGGTTTCATTGCATATATACCCTTATTATTTCTATAGGCTTTATTAATTTCTTTTATCATCTCTTCTTTATTTCCATCTTGTATTCCTATACTAGATTTATTTATGATTGGATGAACTATATCTAGTTCATCATATTTATTAAAGGCTTTTACTCCCTTAATATTATGGGTTGATATACCTATTGCTTTTATAATTCCCTTTTCTTTACATTTCATAAAATATTCAATAGCTTCATAATGACCTCTAATAGTATGCTCACTTTCCTGTTCGTGTAATAAAAATATATCAATGTAATCTGTATTTAATTCCTTTAAAGCTTTATTTAGGCTTGATTTTGCCGTTTCTTTAGAATAGGAATAAGATTTTGTGGCTATAACTAAATCTTTTCTTTTAATTTTTTCTAAAGCTTTTCTTATGTGGCCATAATTATTATATATTTCTGCTGTGTCTATAAAATTTATTCCCTTATCATAGGCATATTTTATTAACTCAGCTCCCTTTTCATAGGAAAAGTTAGCCTGTAAGGGACTTATAGTTAAAGAACCAAAGCATAATCTTGATACTTTAATATTAGTATTTCCTAAAAATCTATACTGCACATTTTCACTTCCTTACAACACTTTTAAAATCCATTATAGTAAATAAAAATATTATTGTGTTAAATATGGTAGCTATTGATGATAATATAATTCCTGAATCATTAACAATAAGTCCTGTAATTGAACCTATAAAAACACTTATAATTCCTATATATATTGATTTTTTCTTATTTACTACATACTTAATTCTATCTTCAAATAAAGTAACTAAAAGCATTATACAAATTATATTTACATATAATATCTTTGTCCATATTGTAACACCTATTAGCTTAATATTCATTAAAACTTTTCTAAAGATTATATTAATAAAAATACTAATTCCATTATTATATATATTTAAAAACATTTTACCTAAATGTGAAGGGGTATTATTAAAAAAAGCATCCATAAAACCTATAAGTACTAAAAATATAAAGAATAAAGTTATTAATATTAAATTATTTTTAGCATTTAACTTACCCTTAGTACCTTTAAAAAAGAAATAAAAACTAGATGTTAATAATGCTAATGTACCTCCTACATTCGCTCCTAAATTAGGATTTCCTACTATAAAAATTGTAAATATCAAAATTAAATATGTAACTAAATTATTTTTATATAAAAAACCTAATAAAAGCATAACGCTAGCTAATAATACACCTAGCATTTCATTGCCTATACCAAAATATCTAGCACCTATTATAGGATCATATCCTAATAAAGAATATTTAATTAATTTTGAATTATTTACTACATCAATAATAATTATAAGATAAGTTACTATTAATATCAAAATTATTGATAAAATATCTTTTCTTTTTAATATTAAATATACTAATCCCCCATAAAAAACAAGCAAAAGAAAAACTGTTATTCCATTTTTAAAGCTTGGTATTACCATTAATACTAAAGGTATTATTAGTATTTTTATTAAAAGTAGTTTTAAAATTCTTAGATCAAACTTTAATATTTTATTAAATATAATTTTAATTGTTACAAGTAAAATTATCAAAGCTGTTATTAATGCATATGTATATAAAGTGTTTTTTCTTAGATTAGATATGTTATTTGTTTTTTTATACATATCTGTAATTAAGGATTTATTTTCCTTATTATCAATAACTTTTATTCTATTTCCTGAAAATCCAATACTATCTATCTCTAAATAATCGGTTATAGTAGGTGCTATATCATAATTAGATACTATTCCCTCTCTTCTGGTAGTATTAGATGTTAAAATTCCCTTTTTTATATCCTCACCATAAACGATTAATGGAGTAAGCTTACTATTTTCTTTATATCTAATATCTCCACCATTAGGACTTATAATAATTAGTAAAGAATTATTATTTAACTCTTTATAAATATTACCTATAAATAGGTCTATATCCTTTAATATTTTTCTTCTCATATAGTTATAGGAAGAATCTGATAATTTTTCACTATAAAAGTATAATCTATCTAAATCGCCTGTTTCTATAACAAAAAAAGAAGCCCTATCCTTAAATTTATTTAGCTGATTATATATCTTTTTATAATTAGTTTTTAAACCAAAGGGATATTCATAATTTTTTATTAATATATTATCTACATCTCCATAATCAATATAGCCCTTACTATCCATAGCTATTAAACAATTTTGTCTAATAAAATCATCAGCAGTATCAGAATTACCTAATACTGCTGTTTTAAACCCAAATCTATGCAAATTATCACCTAATGCACCGATAAGTGGTGAATATTTATTATTTTCGTTTATTTTTTTTAAATAATTAATTTCTAAATTTATTATTCCCTGTGTTACTTTTTCACCTGTACGTCTTTTATAAATACTTAAATATTTTTCTGTTGCATTATGAAATGTAGAACTTAGATAGTCTGCAAATGCTTTTTTCGATGTATTAATAGTTAAATGACTTTCCGGTCCCTTATAACCATGTAATCCCCTAGTATTTAAAAGTCCAAATCCACCAGTATTTATTAATTCATTATAGTTTTTCATATATTCTAAATCATTTAAACTAAGTCTATTTGCAATAATTAAATATACCTTTTTATCATTTTCCTTTGCTACTGCAGCTGATGATATTAAAAAAAATATTATTATAATAGCTAAAAAAATCTTTTTAGGATTCAATTTGTTTTCTCTCCTATTTATCCTTTAAATAATTTTTTAAAAGCTCCTCTAAAAGTTCATCTCTTTCTAATTTTCTTATTAAACTTCTTGCATTATTGTGACTTGTAATATAAGTTGGGTCTCCTGATAAAATATATCCAACCATTTGATTAATTGAATTATAACCCTTTTCTTCTAAAGCCTTATATACGGTTAAAATTATCTCTCTAGCTTCATTCATCTTTTCCTTTGACACATCAAATTTCATGGTTTTGTTTATATTATCACTCATAAAAGCACCCCTTTTTATTATTTATTTCATATATTCTATAAATATATACATTTTACCTTTTTAATTATACCCAGTAATCATTTAAAATAACTACTGGGTATAAAATTATTATATTAATCTATCTGTTCTTTAACAAGGTCAATAACCTTTGATAGTGCTTTATCAACCTTTGTTGAGTCTTTTCCGCCGGCTTGGGCCATATCAGGTCTTCCACCGCCACCTCCACCTGTAACTTTTGCAACTTCTCTTATAATATTTCCTGAATGTATTCCTTTTTTAACTAAATCTTTACTAGCTTGTGCTATGAAATTTACTTTTTCACCTTTTACGGTTGCTAATACTATAACTACTGAATCAACTTTATTTCTTATTTTATCTCCAAGTTCCCTTAAACTACCTATATCCATTCCATCTATTCTCTTAGTAATTACTTTTATATCATTAACTTCTTTTATATCGTTTAATATATCATCAAGCTTTGATGTAGCTAATTTAGATTTTAATTTATCAATTTCTTTTTCTAAGTTTTTATATTCTTTATCAATTTGCTTTATTCTTTCAACTATATTACTTTTATTTGTCTTTAATATTTTTGAAATGTCCTCCATTTCATTTTCCATATCTTTCATATTTTCATATGCTTTTCTTCCAGTAACTGCTTCTATTCTTCTAACTCCTGAAGCTATACCAGATTCACTTATTATTTTAAATAAACCTATATTATTTGAATTACTAACATGGGTACCTCCACATAGCTCTATACTAAAATCTCCTACCTTTACTATTCGTACTGTTTCACCATATTTATCTTCAAATAATCCTGTAGCACCCATTTTTTTAGCTTCATCCATTGATTTTTCAAAAGTTTCCACTTCAATTGTTTCTAGGATTATAGAATTTACTATTTCTTCAACTTTATTTAACTCCTTATCAGTTAGTCCTTCAAAATGAGTAAAGTCAAATCTTAATCTATCCTCAGTAACTAAAGAACCAGCCTGATTTACATGTTCCCCTAATACTTTTTTAAGTGCTTTATGAAGTAAATGGGTAGCAGTATGGTTTCTTTGTATATCCCTTCTAAGGTTTTCTATTACATTAGCTTTTACTTTATCGCCCTTTTTAATAGTTCCTTTGTTAACCTTAACAAAATGTAAAATAGTATCATTTACTGGTTTTTTAGTATCACTTACTTCACAGGATACATTTTCATTTGAAATTTTACCTTTATCTCCTATTTGTCCTCCACCTTCAGCATAAAAAGGTGTCTTATCTAGTATTATTATACCCTCTTTACCTTCTGATAATTGATCTGTTTTTTCATTATCTTTAATAATTTCTATTACTTCTACTTCTAAATTAAGGGATGTATATCCTTTAAATTCAGTCTTAATATTGGTATCTATATCAATTGTACTTTCTTCATTCCAGGATGAATCGCCCTTATTTTCCCTAGCCATTCTAGCTCTTTGTCTTTGTTTTTCCATTTCTTTATTAAAGCCTTCTTCATCCACTTTATAACCCTTTTCTTCTAATATTTCCTTAGTTAAATCTAAAGGAAAACCATAGGTATCATAAAGTTTAAATGCATTTTCTCCATTTAATTTTTCTAAATTTTCTTTTTTCATCTTGCTTATATAAGAATCTAATATATCCATTCCTTGATCAATAGTTTGCTCAAATTTTTCTTCTTCAACTTTTATTACTTTTTTTATTTTTTCTTCATTTTCTTTAAGTTCAGGATAATGATCCATCCAGTTTTTTATTACCACTGAGGATAATTTGTATAAAAACTTTTCTTTTATTCCTAATAACTTTCCATGTCTTGCTGCTCTTCTTATAAGTCTTCTTAAAACATATCCTCTACCTTCATTACTTGGTATAACTCCATCACATACCATAAAGGATACAGCTCTTATATGGTCTGTTATAACTCTTAGAGAAGTATCGTTTTTATCATTTTCTTTATATTTAACTTGACTAATATCTTCTACACTTTTTAAAATAGTTCTAATAGGTTCAATTTCAAATATGTTATTAGCTTCTTGTAAAACAACTGCCATTCTTTCAAGTCCCATACCTGTATCTATATTAGGATTTGGTAAATCATTATAATTTCCTGATTCATCCTTATCATACTGTGAAAAAACTAGATTCCATACTTCAACATATCTATCACAATCACATCCTGGTTGACAATCTTCACTATCACAACCATATTCTTTTCCTCTATCTATATATATTTCAGAACAAGGTCCACATGGTCCTACTTCAAGTTCCCAAAAGTTATCTTCTTTTCCTAATCTAACTATTCTTTCCTTAGGTACTCCTATCTTTTCATTCCAGATTTTAAAGGCTTCATCATCATTTTTATAAATTGATATCCAAAGTAAATCCTTAGAAACTTCCATTTTTTCAGTCATAAATTCCCATGCCCATTTTATCGACTCTTCTTTAAAATAGTCTCCAAAGGAAAAATTACCAAGCATTTCAAAGAAAGTACCATGTCTATCAGTTTTACCTACATTTTCAATATCACCTGTTCTAACGCACTTCTGACAAGTAGTCATTCTTTTATTAGGTGGTTCTTCCTTTCCTAAAAAATATGGTTTTAAAGGAGCCATTCCCGCACCTATAAGTAATAAACTTTTGTCATTTTTAGGAACTAAAGAATAACTATGCTTAGCTAAGTGGTCCTTTTCTTTAAAGAATTCTAAAAATTCTTTTCTTACCTGATGTAAATTTAAATTTTTCATTTTTCTCATCCTCCTATAAAAAAACTTAAAATAAAAAAAACCATCCCTAAGTTAGGGACGGTTATAACCGCGGTACCACCCTATTTACTAGAAATAGTCACTTAAAAATTTAACGGCTTTACCGAGGATCTTTACTTATTTTCAAGATCCTAGCTCTGGGACTGCTTCAATAAATAAGTTTAAGTATCTTCCAGCTATAGATACTCTCTCTGGGAAAACTTTAAATATTTACTACTTCCCTTCATTGCTATTATCAATATTAATTTTACTTCCTTTAAATAGTATTATAATTAATTAAAATGTATCTTGTCAATGTTTATCTATATTTCAGTTAACTTATCTATTATAAATCTAATTATTATTCTTAATACTGTAACAATAGGTACAGCTAAAAGCATACCTATTATTCCCATTAAACTGCCTCCTACTAACAAAGATAAAATAACAGCTACAGGATGTAAACCTACACTTTCTCCTACAATTTTAGGTGATAAAATATTTCCTTCAATTTGTTGGATGATTAAAAATAATAATACAACCCATAAAGCTTTTATCGGCTCTTCTAAAAGCGCAAATGTTACAGCTGGTATTATACCTATGATAGGTCCAAAATAAGGTATTATATTAGCAACTCCAGCTAATAAACCTATTGTCAGAGCATAATTTATACCAAGAATCAATAATCCTATAGCAGTAGCTATACCAACAAAAGATGCTACTATAAGTTGGCCTCTTACAAATTTACCTAATGAATTATCAATTTCTCTAGAAATCTTTAAAGTATCATTTCTATATTTCTTAGGTATTAAAAGGCAAATTTTCTTTTTAAAATATTCTTTGTCTTTTATAAAGTAAAAAGATACTATCGGAATAATAAAAAGATTGAATGCTTTTGAAAACATATTTATAGTTGATTTTCCTATATTTTTAAACCCTTGGGTTACAATATTTTGTAATGAAGATAAATTTTCATTGAAACTTTCCTTTAAACTTTGAAATTGAACTGGTAGATTATCTATATTATCAGAATATATTTTAGAAAAATCATTAAAAAATTCATTTATTGAATTAAAATATGTAGGTAATACAGCAATTAAATTTTTAAGTTCTTCAACTATACTCGGTAAAATTGATATAAAAATTACTATAATACTTCCTATTAAAACAAAATATACTAATAATACTCCCCAGAGTCTAGATAAGCCCTTCTCTTCTAAATAGTTTACTAAAGGATTTAATAAATAAGCTATTATAATTGATATAAAAAATATACTAAATAACTCACTTATAATATTTGAGCTTGTATATATCTTAAAAAAAGTATATACAACAGTAAGTATTATCATAAAATAAATAATTTGTTTCTTTGTAATTTTAAATTGCTTTTTTTCATCTACATATTTATTCCCTATATTAATAGTAAAAAATATTAATATTCCTAATAACCCTGTTAAAAAAAATTCCCTAAAATAATTAGATAAAGTTAAAAGATATTCCATAATACTCCCCCTTAAATCTAAAAGGCAGCTTAGCTGCCTTTATTAAAATAAATCCATATTATCAACCATATTTAAAAACATTTTTCTACTTTTTTTCATTAATTTCCTTCTCTGTCTTGGAGACATTTTTGTTGAAGCGTACATACCTGCACTTACTCCTAAAAGTGTTCCTGTAACAACACCACTCATAAATTTAGCTCTCACTATATATACACCTCTTTTCCTAGGTTTATATATAGTTTGCTTCAATTATTTATTATAATTCTAGTAGTTTTTTGAATTCTTCCTTATTTTTAGTGAAATCATCCTTGATTTTCTTATCTATAACTAAAGATTTATCTAAAAATTTAATTCCCTTAATATTTGGCAATATATTTCTACCATCTATTACATCTTGTATTACTCCATCTGTCAATAAAAAAGCTAGGATTTTACCCTTTTTTTCTTCATAAATAACATCTTTAATATATCCTAAGGATTCTCCGTCTTCACATAATACTTCTTCGCCTATAATATCATTTCCTTCTTTTATTATATTAAATATCTCTGGTATAGACTCTGTTCTTTCAATAGATTTTTTATCTTTAACCATTAATACATCATCGCCAAAGGCTTTTATGTTTTTAAATCTAATTACTTTATTTCCTTTAAATATATTATTTTCCTTAACAATAAAACCTAGAATTCTTTGTTTATGTTTTGAATAAATAATATCTTTAATAGATGCTATTTTTTCTCCAGTTTTTTTACTGAGTACATATAATTCTAAAAGGCGGCTTGCTTTTTTCATAAAAAAAACCTCTCTTTAAATGTAGTAATAATAATATTATTACACATCTAAATAATATTATTTATTTATCCTTTGTATAGTTCCGCCTCCTACTAAATTATCACCATCATAAAAAACAACTGCCTGTCCTGAGGTAATTGCCCTTACTGGTTTATCAAATACTACCTTTACTTTATCTTTATCTATAGGATAAATAGTAGCAGGTTGTTCATATGAGTTATATCTTATTTTTGCTTTCACCTTTAAAGGTTTTTCGATTTTTTCAATAGATATCATATTTATATCCTCTGCATATAATTCTTTCCCAAATACTTCTTCATTATCTCCTACTATAACTTGGTTATTTTTAGCATCAATATCAACAACATAAACAGGTTTTCCTAAAGCTAATCCTAAACCTCTTCTTTGCCCTATAGTGTAATGGGTAATACCTTTATGTTTACCTAATATATTTCCCTTTGTGTCTGTGAAATATCCAGGGTTAATTTTATAATCAGCATTTTCTTTTATAAATCTACTATAATCATCATCTTCTACAAAACATATTTCTTGACTTTCCTTTTTATCTGCAACCACTAAATCTAATTTTCTTGCTATTTTTCTAACTTCTTCTTTATCATTATAATCGCCTAAAGGCATTAGAGTATGCTTAAGTTGATCTTGTGTTAAATTATAAAGGGCATAGGTTTGATCCTTAGCAACTGTTTCAGCCTTTTTTAGTAAATATCTTTCCTTATTTTCATCATATGTAATTTTGGCATAGTGTCCTGTTGCAACATAATATGCTCCTAAAGATTTTGCCCTTCTTAAAAGTTCTTCAAACTTAACATATCTATTACAAGCAATACATGGATTAGGGGTTCTTCCCTTTCCATACTCATCTAAAAAATAATCTACTACTTTTTCTTTAAATATGTCTTTAAAATTCATAACATAAAAAGGAATATCTAGCTTATTAGCAACTCTTCTAGCATCTTCAACTGCTGATAATGAACAGCATCCATTTTCACGTTCTTCAATATCAGGATTATCCTCTTGCCATAACCTCATTGTTACACCTATTACATCATATCCCTTACTTTTAAGAACATATGCTGCAACTGATGAATCTACTCCTCCACTCATTCCTATAACCACTTTATTTTTATCCATGTTTTCACCTCTAACTTTCTTATAATTATGATAGTATTATTTAGTCATTATTATACAAAATTTTTAAATTTTTCGCCATTAAAAAAGCTACTGAAAAACAGTAGCTTAATGATGATGGTCCTCATCAGGGTTAAAATCTTCTAAGCCTTCAATTACTATATTATTCTTTTTAGAATAATCTAATAGTGCAGATTTAACTGCTTGCTCTGCTAAAACTGAACAATGCATCTTTACAGCAGGAAGTCCGTCTAACGCTTCAGCAACTGCCTTATTTGTTAATTCCATAGCTTCCTCTATGCTCTTTCCTTTAATTAATTCTGTGGCCATACTTGATGAAGCTATAGCTGAACCGCAGCCAAAAGTTTTAAACTTAACATCCTCAATTATACCATTTTCTATCTTTAAATAAATCTTCATTATATCTCCACATTTAGCATTACCAACTTCACCTACACCGTCTGCATCTTCTATTTCTCCTACATTTCTAGGATTTCTAAAATGCTCCATTACCTTTTCTGTATACATCTATTCTTCCTCCTTTATATTCTCAAATAGTGGCGACATCTTTCTTAATCTAGCTACTATCTCTATTAAATTTTCCACTACATAATCAACTTCTTCTTCTGTATTAAAATCTCCTAAACTAAGTCTTAAACTTCCATGGGCAACTCCATGGGATAATCCCATAGCTAGTAAAACATGGGAAGGATCTAATGAACCTGATGTACAAGCTGAACCACTAGAAGCCGCTATATTAACCATATCAAGACTTAATAATAAACTTTCCCCTTCTATATACTTCATAGAAATATTAACATTTCCTGGCAATCTTTTTTCTGGATGGCCATTAAGTTTTGTATGGCTTATATTATTAGTTATATCATTTATTAATTTGTCTCTTAATCTTTTAAGTTTATTATTATGTTCATCTAAATTTTCATAGGCTAGTTCTAAAGCTTTTTTAAGTCCTACAACAGAGGCTACATTTTCTGTACCTGCTCTTTTATTTCTTTCTTGAGCTCCTCCATGTATATAAGGATGTACTTTTGTTCCCTTCTTAATATATAAAGCTCCTATCCCCTTAGGTCCATAGAATTTATGAGCTGATAATGATAATAAATCTATATTTAATTCTTCTACATCTATCCTAATATTACCTACAGCTTGGACTGCATCTGTATGGAATAAAATATCGTTATCCTTAGCTATTTTTCCTATTTCTTTTATAGGTTGTATTGTACCGACTTCATTGTTTGCAAACATAATTGTAATTAATATTGTTTTATCAGTTATTGCATTTTTTAAATCATCTATATTTATCATTCCGTATTCATCAACATCCAAATATGTTACATCGAATCCATTTCTTTCTAAGTATTCACATGCATGTAATACAGCGTGATGTTCTATTTTCGTTGTTATTATATGATTACCCTTATTCTTATTAGCATAACAAGCTCCCTTAATAGCCCAATTATCACTTTCTGAGCCACCGCTTGTAAAAAATATTTCCTTATCTGTTGCTCCTAATATTTTAGCAACCTTATCCCTAGATTCATCTAATGCTTTTTTTGCTTCTCTTCCTTGAGCATATATACTTGAAGGATTACCAAACTTTTCTGTATAATAAGGTATCATAGCATCTAATACTTCTTTTTTCATTGGAGTTGTTGCCGCATTATCCATATAAATATTTTTATTCATATATTCTCCTCCTAACATAGATATAATAATATCTAATTATTAATGGTTTTTAATATGATCATCAACCATATCCTGTAGAGTAGTATTATCTATCACTTCATTAACACTATCCCTAATTTTTCTCCATACAGTTTGTGTTACACAATAACTTTCTCTATTGCAATCAGCTGCATCTTTCATAACGCATTCTGCTGGAGCAATTTGTCCTTCTAGACATCTAATGACATCTCCAACTGTAATATTTTTTGGTTCTTTAGATAAAAGATAGCCCCCCTGTGCGCCCCTTACACTATTTACATATCCTGCTCTTCTCAAAGTAGCAACTAATTGCTCTAAATAATGTTCAGATATATTTTGACTTTCTGCTATATCCTTTAATGGAATCGGACCTTCACCAGAATGTAGGGCTAATTCAAACATTGCCTTAAGTCCGTATCTTCCCTTTGTAGATAGTCTCATTTAATCACCTCTTTTTAAATCCCTACTGATTCACTTGGAATTATGAGTTAAGTATAATATACCCAAGTAATTTTGTCAACATTCAATGGATTTTATTTCATTACAAAAAAATAATATTTAATTCTATTTTTTTACAAGGTATAAATTACATGTTAGAAACTCTCATACTTGTGTTATTATGTATATAGTATAAAATTAAGGAGATGATAAATTGTTAAATAAAAAAATAGTTTCTATTTTTATTATCGTATTAATACTTTTTGCCGCTTCTTCTTCATACTGCGCAAACTTAGTTGTAGATAATTCTAGTTACTATAAACCTTATGGTTACACTATTAATTCCTATGAAACAAATAACGCAAACATTAGACCAAGTGAAAACACAATTACTAAAAAAGACACTGAAATAAATGAAGATACTACAGTAAATGAAGATACTTCCACTGTAGATAACACTAAGGATAAAAGCGATAATAGAAGTAATGAAGTTACCATTACTACAAATAATTATAATCCTTCTTCCTATGGTACTGTGATTAATAATACTAAAAGTTATAATACTTCAAATATTGTTACCATAAATAACAATACTAATAATAACAATTCTGCAGTTATAAAAAATACAAAAGACACAACTAAAGTAACTGATCCTACTACTAAAATAACTAATGATAATTTTGATATATCAGATAGAGAGAAAATATTATTTAATTTAATCAATGAAGAGAGAAAAAAAAGAGGATTAAATCCCCTTATTTTAGATAAAACTCTTTTCAAAATCGCTGAAATTAAATCACAGGATATGCATGATAATAACTATTTTTCCCATGTATCACCTAGCTTTGGAAAAACTTCAACATTACTAAGAAAAGAAGGGGTTAACTATTTTTCCTATGGTGAAAATATAGGTTGGACATACAGTGTATATAGAGCACATAATGGTTTTATGGAATCCGATGGTCATAGAGCTAATATTTTAAATCCAAGCTTTACTCATATAGGAATCGGGATAGTAGGCAGTCAATATACAGAATTATTTATCAAAAAATAAAAAAGAGTGGCATAATTGCCATCTCTTTTTTGATTTTACATATCATCCCAATCAATATCTTCAAATTGCTTAGGGAAAAACTCTGGGAAGTCAGCATATTCAAAGTCGTCACAAACATCTCCATCTGGGCTAAAATCTTCACATACTGGAGGTGTTGGGCAGAATCCATATGCTGGTATTAGTAACTGAACTCTTCCAACAACTTTAACTATAATAAATGTGCCTATAGCAAAATTTACTACTCCGTCAGTTATTACAGTATTTAATTCACTTGTACTTGTCTCAATTACTATTCTAAATGAGAATTCATCCCTTGCTTCAGGAATAAATAAAATTATATCCTTAGGTATGTCTGGTAAAAATCCTTCGATTACGTTACCTTCCTTTGTAGTTACCTCAAAAGGTATTCTTACTGTAAATTGTACTCTTTTAAAGTTAGGTTTATTGCTTATTGGTGTTGTAGTTACTTGATTATCAACAATAAAGCCAGGCTTAAATCTTATATCATCAAATGTTCCACCTTGAAGGTCCACCTGGATATCAGGAAAACACTCTCTTTGCTGACAATGTGCATATACTTTATCTGTTATTATACATACGTTCTCTGTGATGTAACCCAAATCTTGATTAGTGATAGGGTCGCCAGGACTTGGATCATAGCCATTACTCATAAATTTTCCCCCTTCATTATAATAATTTTCTTTACAGTATCATAATATGAAGTATAGAAACTTTGGTGCATAATTTTTTAAAATTATTTATAAGGAGGTATAAAATGGATAGTTATAAATCTTTAATAAAGACTTCAGAAAAAGAAACCTATGTTTTTTATTTATCAGATAAAGAAATTTATTATGACTATTTTAAAGAATCAGAAAAAAGTACAGAAAATTTAACAAATGAACAAGTTATAGATTTTTCTACTGATATTGATAATACTAATAGAATACATTTAATATATCTAAATACAAAAGGAGAACTATATTACTGTATTTATATGAATACTCAATGGAAAAAGAAAATATTAACAAAACTCAATGTGAAATCTAATAGATATAAGAATTTAACTTTAAAAATTATTAAAAAGAATATACATATATTCTATAATTTCTGTAATTTGCTTACACCAAATGTTCAGACTATAGAGCATATAATGGGTGATAATACTAAGTGGCATAAAAGTACAGTTGTTAGTACTAATTCTGGGGAGGGAAAATCACTTTTTCATGTTGATTTTGATAATATGAATTCGATACATTTAATATATAAAAGTTTAATAAAAGGCATTCAGCATATTTATTATACTTCCTTTAATAGTTTTTTGAAAAAATGGTTACCTTACCCCCATAAACTCTCTGAATCTGAAGATAATAATATAAGTCCTTACTTATTTGTTGACAAAGCAGATAATATTCATACAGTTTGGTGTAGTCTAGAAAATAATAATTATAAACTTATATATAAAAAATTACCTTCAATTAGCAGTAATAAAAACAGGTGGCAAAGTAACAAACTTCCAAGTTTAAACGGTAATTTAGAAAATCCTATTATTTTTCAAAAGGATGATACTCTAAAAATTGCTTTTAAACAAAATGATAAATTAAATTTATTGACCTCTAATAACGGCTATAACTGGTATGAGGATAATAAAAAGGACGTATTAATAAATGAATTTAAACTTTTTAACTATTCTTCTAATTCTTCAAAGGAAAATATTAACAGCAAAATAAACCATATTTATGGAAAAATAAATGATACTATTACTCTTTATTCCTTTAAAGATAGTGTATCTAATAAACTAGAAAAAAAGACTTTAGATAATAATGATTATAAAGTTAAAAAGCCAAATATAGATGCTTTTGAGGATGAATATTTAAAATCTATATATTTAAAAACTAAAACAAATATTAATACTATTTTAGATAACTCAAAAAACTTAAATACTATAAGAGAGGAAATTGAAAATTTATTGTATGATATTTTATCAAATATAAATGATAAAAATAAACCCTTAGATGAGTTTCTAGAACAACTTGAAAGTTTACTTAATAACTATGAAGAAAAAAATAATTTATTAATGGATAAATTAAAGTCTATAGAAAATAATTGCAAAGATAATTTAAAGGGCTTAGAAGATATAAAAAAAGAAATTAAATATATTAAAGAAATGAACACATCTAAACAGGGGATATTTAAAAAGTTAATTAATATATTTAAGTGATATCAATTTTTTTAATATCTAGTGATCCACTTAACTTTCTTACTTTATATACATTTTCTATAGGTCTTTTATAATTACTTGCTTCTTTTTTAAGATAATCTAAATGCTTTAATTCATCAAATCTTATAGAATAGCTACAACCAGCCTTTATTTTACATGGAGTAGATACTAACTGAAAAATCGCATACCCCTTTTTCTCTAAAGAATAAAAAAGTTGTATCGCGTGATTTTTAGAACTAAAAGAAGCTATATAATATTCTCTATTATTAAAAACTTTATTAATCATTTTCTTTTCTCCCTTCTACTCTTTTATAATAATATATTTAATGAAAATATATTTTGTTACTTAAAGTTAGGTTTAAAAGCCTAACTTTTTTTTATCATTTAAATACTTCTTACATATATTAAAGTATACATATTTAATAGGGGTGATAATTTTGTATTCTAATGATGTTAAAATAAAATATAATAAAAATTCAATAATACATAAAAGCAAAATGGAAAATGAAACTATAGAAAAAATAAAAAAATTAAAGAGTAGAAAAGATCTTACTGTATCTGTAATTACTTGTACTAATCGTCCCTATCTATTAGATAATATATTAAATAATTACCTTTCCCAGGATTTTAAAGATAAAGAATTAATAATTATAATCAATAAAGATAATGTTAATCTAGATAAAATAAAAAATAAAATAAACAACTATAAAGATATAAAGGTTTTTAAACTAAGTAGTAAATACTCCTTAGGTAGATGTTTAAATGAAGCTATTTCAAAATCAAAATATAATATTGTAGCTAAATTTGATGATGATGATTATTATGGAAAAAAATACTTATCTAGCTCTATTAATTCTTTTTTATATACAGATGCTGATATTATTGGAAAATCAGCTTCCTTTGTATATTTTAAAGAAAGTAAAATATTAGCTATTAGAAACCCTAAAAAAGAAAATAGATACGTAAGTAATATAGAAGGTTCTACTATGATAATAAATAAGGATGTGTTTAATTATGTAAAATTTAGGGATATATCCTTAGGAGAAGATAGAAAATTTTGTAGTGATTGTAATAAAAAGGGTATTAAAATATATGCCCATGATAAATTTAATCATGTCTACATCAGACACGGCTATTCACATAGCCATACTTGGTCTGCTAGTGATGATTTTTTTAAAAAGCTTTGTTTTAAAATAGGAAAAGTTGATGATTATAAGTCCTATGTGAACAAATAATTTGGAGTGATTAGTATGTCTAATGATGTGTATATAAAAATAAATAAAAAAAAGATAAGTTGTAAAAATGATTTTAAGAAGATTATTTCTAATTATAAAACCATAGATATAAAAAATAATCACAGTGATAATAAAAACTACAAATTAAAAGAAAGACCTAAAGTATCTATAATACTTTGTACAATGCGTCCTAATTTAATAGAAAATGTATTTAATAATTATAATAGACAAACTTATGAAAATAAAGAAATGATAATTATATTAAATAGTAATAAATTAAACCTTACTACTTGGAATAAAAAAGCTAACAATTTTAAAAATATTAAGATATTTAAAGTAGATGAAGATATAACTTTAGGTAATTGTCTTAATTTAGGAATCTCAAAATGCAAGGGAGATATAATTGCAAAATTTGATGATGATGATTATTATGGTCCCCTTTATTTAGAAGATTCTATAAAAGAATTTGAAAAGACTAAAGCAAGTGTTATAGGAAAAGCTACTTCCTTTATTTATTTTAAAGATCAAAAAATACTAGCAATAAGGTTTCCAAATAAAAACAATAGATATGTCTCCCATATGGATGGTCCCTCAATGTTAATAAAAAAAAGTGTATTTAAAAAAGTTAAATTTAGAGATATCCCTAGAGGGGTAGATACTAAATTCTCCATTGACTGTATAAATAATAATATAAAAATATACTCAACTAACATCTTCCATCATGTATATATTAGATATAATTCTAATAAACATACTTGGAAAATTAATAATGATAAACTTCTAAGGATGTCACTTATAATTAAGAAAAATGTTACTGATTTTACTGAATATGTAGATATATAAATAGGCTTTAAAAAGCCTATTTATATATATATCCCCTTCCTATAGCAAAATAATTAATTTTAGCTTTCTTAACGTCTTTATAATCGAAAATATTTCTTCCATCAATTATTAAAGGTTCTTTCATTTTATCTTTTAGTTTAAATAAATCTAATTTACTAAATTCATCCCACTCAGTACAAAATATTGCACATGAAGAGTCAATAAATGTATCATATGGAGTATTACAATACTCTATTTGTGGATATATTTCTTTTATTTTTCTAGAAACATTAGGGTCATAACATTTAACTATCGCTTCATTTTTTATTAACTCATTTATTATATAAATAGCAGGAGCTTCTCTAATATCATCTGTTCCAGGCTTAAATGTAAGTCCTAAAACTGAAATTATTTTTCCACTTATATCTTTATAGTGATTTAATAATTTTTTTATAGGGATTATTCTTTGTTTATTATTAACATCTATAGTGCTTTTAATTACATTAAAAGCCACACCATACTTTTTACCTATTTTTACTAAAGCCTGTGTGTCCTTAGGAAAGCAAGAACCTCCAAAACCTATACCTGCATTTAAAAATAAAGGGGATATTCTTTTATCTAATCCTAAAACATAGGATATATCTTCAACATTTCCTCCAATTTCATCACATAAGTTTGCTATCTCGTTTATAAAGGATATTTTAGTAGCTAAAAAACCATTAGAGGCATATTTAATTAATTCCGCAGTCTCAGGGTTAGTATATACTATTTTTTTATTAAAATTTTTATATAACTTACCCATTATCTCCTTTGCTATTTCTGAATCATATCCTATAACAATCCTATCTGTATTAAAAAAATCATCAAAGGCTTTGCCTTCTCTTAAAAACTCAGGATTAGATACAATATCAAAATATTCATTTGAAATTCCTTTATCATTTAACATTCTTTTTATATACTTTTGTGTGCCTATTGCTACAGTACTTTTATTAACTATTACTTTATATTCATTAATATATTTAGATATATCATTGATAACTTCTTTAACCTGAGTCATATCCACGTCACCATTATTAAGTGCTGGTGTGCCAACTGCGATAAAAATTATATTAGATTCTCTTATCCCCTTTTTTATATCAGTAGAAAATGTGATTTTTTTTTCTTCAATACATTTTTTTAAATACTTATCTAACCCTTTTTCATATATTATAGGTATACCTTTTTTAAGACTTTTTATTTTTTCTTTATCTTTATCAACACATATTACCTTATTATTCTTTATACCAAAACCCAAGGCAGCAATTAAGCCAACATACCCAGAGCCAATAACAGTAATTTTCATACCCATTCCCCCATATATTTTTTTCTACTTTATTATATGAAGCTTATTATCATTAGTACCATTAACTCACCTTTTATTGTCCATAACATATTATAAAGTAGAAAATAGACAATGGAGGTAAAATAATGAATGATGTTAAAATAATAAAAAGTAAAAATAAACCTATAAAATCTAATTTCAAGATAAAACCACCGGTTAATAAATTTTATATAAAAAGTAGAAAAAAAGTAAATCCTTCAAATAAAATAAAAAAAATAATTATAAATATAAAATTTAATTCTAATGGTTTCAAAAAAGAACGTTTAACTAAGAAATGGATTGAAAACAGAATAAAAATATTTAATAACTTTACTTTAAAAAGCTTAAAAAAACAAACTAATCAAAATTTTAAAACTTTAGTAAGATATGAAGATAAAACAGAAAAATATGTATTTAATGCCCTTTCAAAATATAAACCCCTCCCTAAAAATGTACACTTTATTAAGGAAAGTCTATATGATAATGAAGTTATAAAAAGTATTAAAGGATATAAGTATCTATATTTAGTTAGATTAGATTCTGATGATATGTATCATAAAACTTATATAGATAAACTTCATAATCATACTCCCGACATTTATACTAAGGCTTTAATTAGTCAAAGGGGCTTTTTATATGACTCTATAAACAATAGACTTGTTAATTATAAACGTAAATCACCACCATTTTACACTTTAATATATAATACTAATTCTTATATTAAAGGTAAAAGATATAAAATTCCTAAGGGCCATACAGATGTTATAAAACTCCCTCATAAAATATTAAACAGAAAAAATTTTGTAGTAGTTGTTCATTCAAATAATACCACAACAAAATTTAGCGGAAAAAATATTATTAAAACTAAGAAAAAAATTAAAGAAATTTTAAGTAATTATAAATAAGGAGAGGTTTTATGAACTCAGATGTTAAAATTAAGCCTTCAAAAAATAAGAAGATTTTTTATAATAAACCTATTAAAACACCTGCAGTAAATAAAAATTATAAGAAAAAGAGAATAAAAAAAGTTAAAAATGTTAGTGTAATTACAGTAACTAATAAAGAAAAATATTTTGAAAATATAATAAATAATTATTTAAGGCAAGATCATAAATCTAAGGAATTAATAATTATTATAAATAAGGATAATATATCCTTAGAAAATTGGATAAATAAAACTAAAAAACATGATACTATAAAAATATTTAAGATAAATGAAAAAAAGAGCTTAGGTTTTTGTTTAAATTACGGAGTTAAAAAAGCAAAGTTTAGTATTATATCAAAGTTTGATGATGATGATTATTATGGAAAAAAGTATCTAACACAAGTTATTAACACCTTTAACTATACTGGGGCAGATATTGTAGGTAAAGGAAAATACTACATTTATTTCGAGGGAGAAAATATACTTGCCATAAATAAAGGTTCCTCCCAAAATAAATTTACTAAACACCTAGCAGGCGGAACAATTTCCTTTGAAAAATTAGTCTTTAAAAAAGTTAAATTTAAAGATTTAACCTATGGAACTGATCAAAGATTTTTAAAAGACTGTAAAAATAATAATTTTAGAATATTTTCAAATAATAAATCGAATTATATATATGTTAGGCATAAATCAACTAATGAACATACTTGGAAAATGTCAAATAAAAAATTTCTGAAAAAATGTAAAATCTTAAAAAAATCAAAAAAACTGCCTAAAATAGATTAAAAGCACAGCTAGCTGTGCTTTTAATGTGTCAATTTTTTTAATTATGAATAATATTTAGTAAAGAGTTTAAAGGAGGTGATATTTTGAGAGTTTTAAAACTTGGTTCTAGGGGTTCTGATGTAATGGAGATTCAAGCTTTATTAAAAAAAATCGGATATAACCCAGGTCCTATTGATTCTATATTTGGCAAATTAACTAAAAGAGCTTTAATTAATTTTCAAAGGGATAATCTATTAATACCAGACGGCATTATCGGACCTAAAACATATGAAAAATTAGAACCTCTTTTATTAGGCTATGATACTTACATTTTAAAACCTGGAGATACCTTATATAATTTAGCTAATAAATATTATACTACTGTTAAAAAGATTCTTATTGCTAATCCTAATCTAAATCCAATAAATCTACAAGTAGGTGAAAAAATTATTATCCCCTATGGTATAGATATAGTCGATACAAATATTGGATATACCTATGACATTTTAGAAAGGGATATTTTAGGATTAAGTAAAAGATATCCGTTTTTAGAAGTTGGTATACCTGGAAAAAGTGTATTAGGAAAAAATCTATATTATATAAAATTTGGAAATGGTCCAAATAAAGTTTTTTACAATGGAGCCCATCATGCACTAGAGTGGATTACATCACCGTTATTAATGAAATTTTTAGAAAATATATCTAAAGCATATGTTAATAATGATACAATAAGAGGTTATAACATTAATGAAATTTATAATAACAGTAGCATTTATATAATGCCCATGGTAAATCCTGATGGTGTTGATTTAGTAATTAATGGTCTTCAAAGAAACAACCCATATTATTATGAATTGTTAAGGTTAAATGATACTAATAGACCATTTTCTAAAGTTTGGGAAGCTAATATAAGAGGTGTTGACTTAAATCATAATTATGATGCTTTATGGCAAACTTATAAAAACTTAGCAGATTCTTTAGGTTATAATAAACCAGGGCCTACAAGATATCCTGGTTCTTTCCCAGAATCAGAACCTGAATCTAGAACTGTTGCTGACTTTACTAGAGATAATAATTTTAGATTAGTTATAGCCTATCATAGTCAAGGTGAAGTTATATATTGGGATTTTCAAGATTTAGCATCTGAAGAAGCAAAAGAGATTGGAGAGAAGTTTTCTTTAGTTAGTGGCTATACTTTAGCTGAAACTTATGGTGCTGCTTCTTACTCCGGATATAAAGATTGGTTCATACAAGATTTTAAAAAACCTGGTTATACCATTGAAGTAGGTAAGGGTACAAACCCCCTACCCATCACTCAATTTGATACAATATACAAAGATAACGAAGAAGTTTTATTGTTAGGTTCTATAATATAATTTTATATAGTTACTTTAATATCATTAGGGATTTTATATTCTTTTTTAAAATCTCTAATAGTTTCTTTATATTCATTTTCTGAAATTAAATCTTTATTGTATAGTTTGTTTAAATAAATTAAATTATTCTTAAATAAAAAATACTCTTTGCTAAGTATAATTTTAGTATTCTTTTCACTAATATTGTTACTTTCTTTAAAACTAAAAGATATTTTATTCCTTAGCTTTTCATCATTAGTACCAATAAATTTTATATTATTAATACCTATATTAAATTGAAAAAAGTTTTTTCTTATCCTTTCTGATTCGTCATAAAATTTCTTTATTTTCTTGACATAATTAATATCAAAGTCAACTAAAGAAAGATCAATATTATCATTAATTTTATTATAAAAAGAAATTTTTATATTATACATTTTGTTTCTTTGAAGATGATTTAAATTTTCATTAATAACATTTCTTAATTTAGTATAAAATTTTTTATCAAATATTTCTTTATTGTTTAATGCTATTTCCATAAAAATCACTCCTTCATTCCCTCTATATATTAGATTATCAAAAAAATGTTCTATAAACTATGGTAATTAAATGCACTAAAGTATAATAAATAACTCATTTCTAGAAATATGTTTTATTTTAAAAAAGTGTATATAAATATAAAGAAGGAGTGCTTAAATTAGCATTCCTTCTCTATATTTATAAATGTATCATAATATGCTATTTGTCCACCTATATCTGAATCTATATTATTTGTTAAAAAATTTGGATTCCCATTTTTATTCCACCAGCCAGTATACATGTGAACTATATTATCTGGTACCTTCTCTGTTATTTTTATTTTTACTTTGATTTCACCATTAGATGATTTTAATATTACCTTATCATCATCTGAAATATCATATCTATCTGCCATAGTTTTGTTTATATAGGCTATAGATAAACCTTTTTTATCCATCATATGTTGTGTAAAAATTGAATCCCTTGGATGACTTGTAATAAGTCTTATTCTCTTATTATTTTGCTTTTTATATATAGGAATAGGACTTTTATTTAAATCCTTTAATGTATTTGAATATATCTCTATTTTTTTAGAAGGAGTTTTAAACTTTAAATCACTCCAAGCTACTTTATTGCTTTTTATTGTTATATACTCATTTTTTATATCGTCTAAATTTATATTATAATTTTTAAGTGGCTTAACTACTCTTTTTAAATATTCTTTCTTACCCACTTGGGGATAATTTTTATAACCCATTTTTCTAGCAAGTTCTCTAAATAGATAATATTCATCCATAAATTTATGTTTAGGCTTTATTACTCTTTCATTATAAGTAATATAATAATTATTCATTGAACTATATACAATATCCTCTGATTCTAAAGTATTTGTACATGGTATGAAAAGATCACAATGTTTAGCTGTATCAGTCATGAACATATCAATACAAACTTTAAAATCTATATCATTAATAGCCTTAATTCCTTCATTTAAATTTGGTAATTGAGCTAATGGATTAGCCTTAGTAAAAAACACTGCTTTTATAGGTATATCTTTTTCCCTTTTTATATAATCATAAAGATTTGCTAATTTAAAGTATCTTTCATTAATAGCATATTTTTTACTTTCAAAGGGATCTAAATCTAAAATATCAGGATATACTCTATCTGCATAATTAACCCCTTGACCTTTAGTTCCTATTTTTCCTGCTATAGCTGCTAAAGCATCTATTGCTCTTATAGTGTTTCCTCCATTTTTATACTTCTGAAGTCCATAGCCCATGTATATAGTAGATTTATTATAAATATATATATCTGCTAGTTTGTATAAGTCTTTAATACTTACCCCTGTTTCTTTAGATAAAAAATCTAAACTAAGTGTATCTAAATATTTTTTATATTCATCAAATCCCTTTACATACCTATTTATAAAATCCTTATCAATTAAATTTTTATCTATTATAATTTTAGTGATAGCCATAGCTAAAGCACCATCTGTAGCTGGGTTTATACTAATATGTTTATCAGAAAGTTTTGCTGTATTAGTTTTTAAAGGATCAATAACTACAATTTTAACATTTCTTTTTTTAGCTTCCTTTAACATATGTAAAAGATGTATTGAAGTATTATATGGATTTCTACCCCACATTATAACCACTTCTGCATTTAACAAATCATCTAAACTATGACCTAAAACATCTCCAAAATCATATATCTGGGCACTTATTCCAGCTCCCCAACAGGTACTTCCCTTTGTCTTTGTAACTCCACCAAAGAAATTAAAAAATATATTATTTATGGATTTTAACACTCCATTTGAACCTGATTCTTCATAAGTTAAAACAGAATTTGAACTATACTTTTCTTTAATCTGTAATAATTTTTCACTTAATATATTAATAGCTTCATCAAAGCTTATTTTTTCCCATTTACCATTAACCTTTAATAATGGATTATATATTCTTTTTTTATGGTATAGTCTATCTAAATGTTGTCTTCCTTTTTTACATATAATCCCTTTAGTATAGGGATGATTTTTATCTCCTACAATTTTTTCCACTTTACCGTTATCTACATAAACATTAAATTTACAACAATCAAAACAATCTAAAGTACATCCATGTCCTACTATCTTCAAATTAATCCTGATTTTATTTTAAAATCAGGATATTCACCACCCTTCTTATATTTATTGTGGAAATCTAACAATAAAATGATTTCCCTTTTCATCTACTTCTAATTTTATTGTTCCACCATTTTTATTAACTAATTTTTTTACAATATACAAACCTAAACCATTACCATTTTCATTTTTAGTTGTGAAACCTTTTAAAAATATTTTTTTTCTAATATCCTTAGGAATTTTAGGTATGTTATTAGTTATTTCAAAAACATACTCATCTAACTCCCAATATATATCTATATTTAATTCTTTATTACTTCCCTCTGTATTGATTAAAGCATACATTGCATTTTTTATTAAATTAGTCATTATTTTTATTAAATCATATAATTCAACCGGTAAATCTTTAGGTAACTCTACTGAATTTATATTAACATCTATATCATTTTTCTTAGCTTTACAAATAGTTGAATATATTGCAGATTCAAGTTCAGGTATTCCTATATGATATCTTCCCTTTATCATACTTCCTTCTTTTACCACATTTTTTAAATACTCAACTGCTCTTTTTGTTTGCTTCATTTCTATAAGTCCTTGAATTATTTGTAGATGATTATTAAAGTCATGTTTATATAATCTTAATCTTTGATTCATATCCTCTGATAATTTTAATCTATAATTGGCTACTTCCTTTTGTGTTATAACATTAGATAAAACTATTACCTCTAGTATTAACCAAAGAGAAACAATAACACTTATAAGACCCATAAACCATAAATTTCCCCTTAAAGTATCCTTAGTAGATATTAGTAATTCATCTACTGAAGTAGTACTAATAAGATACCAATTTTTTGATGGTAGTAAACTAACTCCCATAGCGTATTCTTTATTATTTAGGTTTATAGTACTAATTGTTGATAGTTTATCTGTATTTATATACCCATTAAAAACATTCTTAGGAATTTGTAATTCTGGTTTAGTTATTATTGGTTCTTTATTTTTATTATATATATGTATTTCACTAGAATTACTAAAGGCTACATCCTTATATAAGCCTTTAAATACATCCTTTTTAATAAACGAAATAAAATATCCAATTACTCTTTCACTACCTCTACTTCTAATTTTATGTATTATGTAAAAATTATCCTTAGAACTTAAAAAATTATCATCCTCTTTATATCTCCAAAGGATATCAGTATCTTTAGAATTTAATTCATTATATAATTTACTACTAAAAAAAGATTCCTTATTTAGTTTGATTTCATCATATCCATAATATATTCTTTTATCTTTATCTAAACATATAGTTTGTTTTATATAAAAATTATTATCTACAAATTCAGTAACTTTTTCTTTTAAAAAACTATCTATCTTCTTTTGATAGTGTTTTTCTAAAGTATGATACATTTCCATAGAAGATGTTATGGCTTTTTCTGTCACAAATTTATTAATATTTTTTTCTATATCATCTATTGTTATTGCTAATGATTGAGTTGTCTTTTGTAAAGTTTGTTTAGAAAAATCCATTTTTTCTTTTTTTACAACATCTAAAGTTTTATTATAAACAAAGTATATATTTAATAGTATTGGGAAATAAATAATTAGTAAAAATAATATTAAAGCCCTAATTCTTAAAGTTCTATTTTTAATTAAATTTAGTATGAATTTTTTCATATTTAACCTCCAGCTGTCTTAAGTACTTCTGATTTGTCTTTTTAATTACATTTTATAATATTCTCAAAAAAATTTCACTTATTTTTTTGAAATTTCATCCTCAATAAATAATTAATACTTATTTATTGCCTGGGCAATTGTTAATTACTTTATTTAAGAGATTTGATGATGTTTGTAATAAATTGTATAATGAAAAAATTTACCCCATTTTTTTTAATTTGCTTTGTCAAAATAAAACATTTTTCACCAGAAGTTTACTTTCTAAATTTAAAATAATAATTCTTTTAAATTTATGGTTGAAAAAAACCATGAGTAAGGTATATAATTTATATGGACATGAAAATATAACAAAGGAGCTGATAAAGTGTCAGTTGTAGAAAACGTTTTACAAAAGGTTAAAGAAAGAAATCCAGGTGAAGTAGAATTTC
Organism: Bacillota bacterium; assembly: GCA_009711765.1. GTDB lineage: Bacteria > Bacillota > Clostridia > Tissierellales > MES13 > MES13. Next base: position 27,020 of record VEND01000067.1, read on the forward strand.
ACCAAGCCGTAGAAGAAGTTTTACAATCCTTAGAACCTGTTTTAGAACAACATCCTGAATTTGTTGAAACAGGCTTAGTTGACAGATTAGTTGAGCCTGAAAGACAAATCATGTTTAGAGTACCTTGGGTAGATGATGAAGGTAAAGTTCAAGTTAATAGAGGTTTCAGAGTTCAGTTTAATAGTGCAATAGGACCTTATAAAGGTGGTTTAAGATTCCACCCTTCAGTTTATCTAGGTATAATTAAATTCTTAGGTTTTGAACAAATCTTTAAAAACTCACTAACAGGTCTTCCTATAGGTGGAGGAAAAGGTGGATCAGACTTTAACCCTAAGGGTAAATCTGATGGTGAAATAATGAGATTCTGTCAAAGCTTCATGTCAGAATTATACAGACACATTGGTCAAGATGTTGACGTACCAGCTGGAGACATTGGTGTTGGCGCTAGAGAAATTGGTTTCTTATTCGGACAATATAAAAGATTAAGAAATGCTTATGAAGCAGGAATATTAACTGGAAAAGGTTTAAAATACGGTGGATCTTTAGTAAGAAAAGAAGCTACAGGTTATGGTTTAATCTACTTTACTAAAGAAATGCTTGAAGCTAATAATAAAAATCTTAAAGATAAAACTGTAGTTATATCTGGAGCTGGAAATGTTGCTATATATGCTTGTGAAAAGGCTCAAGAATTCGGAGCTAAAGTAGTAGCTATGTGTGACTCTAAAGGTTACATATATGATAAAGATGGTATTAAGCTAGATACTGTTAAACAAATAAAAGAAGTAGAAAGAAAAAGAATAAAAGAATATGTTAACCATCATCCTGAAGCAGAATATCATGAAGGACAAAAGGGTATCTGGAGTCTTAAATGTGATATAGCTCTTCCATGTGCTACACAAAATGATATTCATTTAGAACATGCTAAACAACTTGTTGAAAATGGATGTATGGCTGTTGGTGAAGGTGCAAACATGCCTTGTACTAATGATGCATTAGAATTCTTCTTAGAAAAAGGATTATACGTTGCACCAGCTAAAGCTGCCAATGCCGGTGGTGTTGCAACATCAGCCCTTGAAATGTCTCAAAATAGTATGAGATTATCTTGGACATTTGAAGAAGTAGATCAAAAATTACAAGATATCATGAAAAACATATTTAATGCTTCTAACAATGCATCTAAGAAATATGGCATGGAAGGTAACTATGTTGCTGGAGCTAATATTGCTGGATTCTTAAAAGTTGCAGAAGCTATGATGGCTCAAGGAGTTATATAATAAAAAAACATTAAAGTAACAATATTAAGAAGATAATCTTACCTTTTAAAGGATAAGATTATCTTCTTTTTTTTCTAAAAGTTTAACTTTTTCTAACTAATACTTTCTTTTTAGACCATACTTCTATTCTATGATGTAAATTAAGTAATATAAAAGCCCCCATAGAAATAAAGAATAATAATATCCATACTTGTCTAACTCCAAAACTTTCAATATAAATTCCCATTATAGCTGGTCCTAGAGCATATCCTGCTCCTGAGAGAATATTTAGAAATGAACTAAATCTTCCTCTATGGGTAATCGGTGAATGGTTAGCTATATATACCCCTACATTTGTTACAGCTAATATTTCTCCCATTGTCCAAAGTATAGTTGATAGTATAAAAAATGGAAAATAATCTATATAATAAATCATACCAAAACCTAAAGCATAAAGAATACCTACAATTGAAACATTTTGAACAGGCTTTAAATTCTTTGTTAAATTTGTAAGTGGAACTGTCATTATTAAAACAACAATAGCATTTACACTCATAATAGTACCAAACATCTTAGAACTTGCATCTCCAAATATATCATTAAGTTGTAAAGGTATACTAAATGCATGCTGTGAATATGAAAATGTAAGTAAAGAATATATAATTGCAAAACCAATTAAGAAAGGTCTTTTAAGTAAAGCTTTAAACACACTACCTAGTTCAGCCTTTTCACTATCACTTAGCTTATCATTTGTTTGTTTTATTTCTTTTTCTGTTGGTTTTGTATCGGGTACATAAATTAAAACTAGACTAAGTGCAATTACTGTAGTTAATCCATCTCCCCAAAATATCCATCTTGTGTAGTTTTCAAATAAGAATCCTGCTATTATTGGTCCAATCGCTACACCTATATTTATTCCTAAATATAAAAGTGAGAATGCTGCTTTCCTATTTTTAGGTTCTGTTAAATCAGTTACCATAGCTCCAGTAGCTGGGTCTGCTATTCCATTAAATAATGAAGCTGTAATTAAAAGCCAAGTTACTATCATTGAATTTCCCATAAATCCACAGGATATAAAAGTTAAAGCAGCTAAAGATTGAAATATTAATAATATTTTCTTTCTTCCAAAATGATCTGTAAGTTTACCACCAAGAAAAGCACCTGGTACAAATGTTGTTGAAGCTAAAAGCATATAAAAACCAATCTCACTGTCAGATAATCCAATTTTTTTAGAAAGAAATAAAGTAAGAAATGGATATACAAACATCCCCATACTATTAACTACTCTAGCTATAAAGAGTATGTAAATACTTCTAGGTAATCCTTTATACATATTAAACATTTTCACCATTTTTTATCCCCCCTCAAACAATTTATTATTTATTTATAATTAATACTATAATAAAAGATTTCAAAAAACAATTTAATAATGATTATTTAACAAACTATATATAATCTTTAATAAATCGTAATATATTGTTCCTTTATTATATAAAAAAAGTTAGAAATAAGAAATGATTTCCTATTTCTAACTTTTTTCACTTTAAGTTATTTACTAAGCTTAGAATATTCCACTGCTAATTTTGAACCTACCCTTGCGTTATTATAAACTAACTCTATATTAGATTTAAGACTTTTTCCCTTTGTTATTTCTTTTATCTCTGATAGTAAAAAAGGTGTTATTTCTTTCCCTTTAATACCCTTTTTATCTGCTTTTATTAATGCATCTTCTATTGCTTTATTTATAACATTATAATCCATCTCAAATTCATGGGGGATAGGGTTAGCTACTACTAAGCCTCCCTTTAACTTTAAGTCCCACTTAAGTTTCATACTTTTTGCTAAATCTTTAATATCATCTATCCTATAATCAACTTCAAACCCACTTTTTCTTGTATAAAAAGCTGGCATTTCATCAGTTTTAATACCTACTAGGGCTACTCCATTTGTCTCTAAATATTCTAAAGTTAAACCAATATCTAGAATTGCTTTAGCTCCTGCACAAACCACAGCAACATCTGTTTTTGATAGTTCTTCTAAATCAGCTGATATATCAAAGGTTTGTTGAGCATTTTTATGTACTCCACCTATACCTCCAGTTACAAAGACTTTAATACCTGCTAATGATGCTATAATCATGGTAGATGCAACTGTAGTAGCACCATTTAATTTATTCGCTACAATAAATGGTAAGTCTCTTCTACTAACCTTTTTAATATCATTACCCTTAGCTAAATATTTAATTTCCTCTTTATCTAAACCAACCTTTAATACACCATTTATTATTGCTATCGTTGCCGGTATAGCTCCATTTTCTCTAATAATTTCTTCTACTTTTAATGCAGTTTCAACATTTTTAGGATATGGCATTCCATGGGATATAATTGTGGATTCTAATGCAACAACTGGTCTATTTTCTAATAAAGCCTTCTTAATTTCTGGTTTAATATCTAAATATTTATTAAATTCTTTCATACATACTCAACTCCTCAATTTTTTTATTAATGTTTTTAACTGTTATATTATAATTTATTGTATCTTCATGGGATAATGCTAAAATAGATGCTACCATGGAAAATATAGCACTTTTTTCACAATCAAATTTATTTAACTCACTATATACTAATCCTGCTAAAAAAGCATCCCCTGCCCCTGTAGCATTTATAACATCAACTTTAGGATTATTTATTATTTTAGAATTTTCACCATCTGAATAAAAAATTCCCTCTTTTCCCAGACTTATGTATACTTTTTTTACTCCCTTTTTAATTAGAATATCCCCTGCTTTCTTTAAATCTTTTCTATTTTTTATTTTCATCCCACTAAGGATTTCAGCTTCATATTTATTAGGTTTTATTGTATGAAAACTACCGATTATATCCTTTACTTTTTCAGCTTTTGTTGAAGAAACTGGATCTAGGAAGAATTTTTTATCCTTAAAATTAATTACTAAATAATCAATAACATCCTTAGGTATATTAGTATCTAATACAATAATTTTAGAATTATTTATTATATCAGAAATCTTTCTAATATACTCTACATCCATATAATCTAATATATCCATATCAGACACTGCTAACTTCATATCCCCTTTTTCAGAAATTGAAATATAAGTAGAAGTTCTACCTTCTTTTAATTTTACTGAGTAATTAATATCTATACCAGAAACTCTACATTCATTAAAAATTTTTTCTCCATAAATATCATCACCAACAACAGTTATTAATTTAGTATTAATACCTATATTAACTAAATTTTCTGCTATATTTCTACCCACGCCACCAAGTGACATTTTTACCTTACCAGGATTAGAATCTTCGTATATTAATTCTTCACCAAACCCCTGTATATCTATATTAGCTCCTCCAATTACAGTTACATATTCCTCATTTTTTAAAATGTAACCTTTACCCTTAATATAACCTTTTTTCATTAAGTTTCCTATATGTACTGCAATAGAAGACCTAGTTATTCCTAGTTTTTTAGCTAACTTTTGTTGTGTTATCATAGGATCTTTTCTAATTAATTCTAAAATTTCCTTTTCCCTAGAAGTCAAATCAATCACCAACTTTTGTTTATATTATAAGCATCTGTTTATATTCTAACCTAATTATATTTATTCTTCAAGTCTTTTTTATAAAAAAAGATCTTTACATTTAAGTAAAGACCTAATCTATTTCATTATAAAATTTATCTAATCTCTTTTTTATTTTTTCTTCATATCCATTTTCAGTAGGATTATAATATTTAACTCCCTTTAAACTATCAGGTAAATACTGTTGTTTAACAAAATTATTAGGATAATCATGGGAATACTTATAACCTTTACCATGACCTAATTTCCCTGCTCCATTATAATGGGAATCCCTTAAATGATTAGGTACAGATCCAGTTTTTTTATTTTCTACATCCTTTAATGCTTTATCAATACCTAAATAACTTCTATTACTTTTTTCTGCACATGCTATATATACTGTAGCCTGTGCTAAGGGAATTCTTCCCTCTGGCATACCTATTATATTTAAAGCATTAAAGGCTGATACAGCAACATTTAATGCTTCAGGGTCTGCATTACCAACATCCTCCGATGCACATATTATTATTCTTCTTGCTATAAACTTTGGATCTTCTCCAGCATATATCATCTTAGCTAGCCAATAAAGGGAAGCATCAGGATCTGATCCTCTCATACTTTTTATAAACGCCGATATAGTATCATAGTGTTCATCCCCATTTTTTTCATACTTTAATGCCCTTTTTTGAACACATTGTATAGCTACATCTAATGTAATATTAATAATTCCATCTTCATTAGGGGGTGTTGTTAATATTCCTAATTCTAACCCATTTAAAGCTATACGAACATCTCCATTAGAAACATTAACTATATGGTTAATAGCATCTTCAGAAACGTTAGTATTAAATCTTCCCATTCCTTTATCTTTATCCTTTATAGCCCTATATAAAATTTCTTTTATTTCTTCATTTGATAATGTCTTTAATCTAAATATCATAGATCTTGATATAAGTGCTTTATTAACTTCAAAATACGGATTTTCAGTGGTTGCACCAATTAATATAACAGTTCCATTTTCAACATAGGGTAATAAAGCATCTTGTTGGGATTTATTAAATCTATGTATTTCATCAATAAATAAAATTGTTCTTTTACTATACATCCCTAATCTCTCTTTAGATAACTTAATAACTTCTCTTATATCCTTAACACCTGAAGTTACAGCATTAAGTTGTTCAAAATATAATTTAGTTGTATTAGCTATAATTTTTGCTAAGGTAGTTTTTCCAGTTCCAGGAGGTCCATAGAAAATAACAGACCTTAATTTATCAGCTTTTATAGCCCTATATAACAGCTTATTTTTACCTATAATATGCTTTTGTCCAACGAAATCATTTAAAGTTTCAGGTCTCATTTTATCTGCTAAGGGTGCTGATTTTTTTATGTTATTCTCTGCATTTAAACTAAATAAATCCATTTAATCACCTCAAAATCTAAGACTCCCATAGATAGGAGTCTCTGATTTATTTTATTATTTTATTAAAAATATCAGTTGAATATAAAATATCCTCTTTAGAAATATGTCTATGGGTTACAAATCTGATTATATTATTAGTTATTTTAGATGTCAATATTCCTTTATCTTTTAACTTATCAATTACTTCTTCAGAACTAAATTTTGATTTAGATACATCTATCATTAAAATATTAGTTTGAGGAGTTTTTACATCAATAGATTTTATATTACTTAATTTATCAGCTAATAATTTAATATTTTCATTATCTAACTTTAATCTATCCACCATGTTATTTAAAGATATTATTCCGGCTGCTGCTAATATACCTGCTTGTCTCATACCTCCTCCTAACATTTTTCTATATCTTCTCGCTTTTTTTATAAAGTCTTTATCTCCTGCTAAGATAGAACCAACAGGGGCTGATAATCCCTTTGATAAACAAAACATTACACTGTCGGTTTTATTTGTTATCTCTTTAATATCTGTATCTAAATAAATTGAAGCATTAAACATTCTAGCTCCATCTAAATGTACTTTGATTTCATTATCTTTAGCTAAATTATATATCTCTTCCATTCTTTTTAATGGTGTAACAACTCCCCCTGCCATATTATGGGTATTTTCCATACATATAAGGCTAGTTTGCGCATGATGTATATCATTATCCTTTATTATTTCTCTTTTTATATCCTTTAATTCCATTATTCCATTTTCTCCCTTTATGGGCTTTGCCTGTAATCCAGATAAAAAAGATAATCCTCCAACTTCAAATCTATATATATGAGACCACTCTTCTAGTATAATTTCTTCCCCTCTATTTGTATGGGTTAATAATGCAAGTTGATTTCCCATAGTTCCTGATGGAACAAATAAAGCCTCTTCCTTTCCTACTATTTTACTTGCTAAGTTTTCTAATTTATTAATAGTTGGATCTTCTTTATAAACATCATCCCCTACACTTGCCTCACTCATAGCCCTTCTCATTTCATCTGTAGGTTTTGTAAGCGTGTCACTACGAAAATCTATTTTTTCCATAACCATCTCCCCTTTAAAACTTATTTATCTTTAGTATATAACAAGTTATCTATTTAGGTAAACTATATAGTCTTTTTATATAATTGATTTCCTCTCTTATACCATCGTAAATACTTGTTTTTTTATCTATTGTTGTTAATTTAGATAACTTCTTTATTGAAGCATTAGTAACTAATTGTTCCTCTGATATGGGCTCTATATATTTTATATTAGCACTTTTTCCTAATAATTTTTCAATTATTTTAATAGACTCCTCTACACTTAGAGTTAAACCTCCTCCTACATTAACTACCTCATTTTTTATTTCCTTTTCAATAATATTTAATATTATTTTACATACATCTGTAACATAAACAAAATCCCTTTTCTGACTACCATCTCCATAAACACTTATTTCCTTATTTAATAACATATTTTTAATAAATCTATGAAACGCCATATCTGGTCTTTGATTTGGACCATATGTTGTGAAAAATCTTAATATATTTATATCCATACCATAGTTATGACCATAATAATTACTTAAAGTTTCCCCCGCTAGTTTTGTTACACCATAAAGGGAAATAGGTTTAGTATTGGTGACTTCATACATAGGTAACTTTCCATTATTTCCATAAACAGTAGAAGAAGATGCATATATTAATCTTTTAATACCCTTATTTTTTATTGCTTCTAAAAGTCTCTGTGTGGAAGTTATGTTATATTTTATATACTCATCAAAATTTACTTCACTGCATGTGGTAACTCCTGGAATATCTGCTAAATGAACAATACAATCTATTTTTAATCCTTCGATAAGTTTACCTATGCCTGGTTCTAAAATATTGTTTTCTAAAAAAATAAAATCAGGATTTCCTAATAAATGTCTTATATGAAATTTTTTAATCCATTTAGGATAGTTATCATAAAAACTATCAATACCGAGAACCTTTAATCCATTATTTAAAAGCACCCGACATAAATTACTTCCAATAAAACCAGCTGCTCCAGTTACTAGTATCATGACAAATCCCCCTTAACATACTGTTAATACATATATATGTTAAAGGGGGGTTATGAGTTCGTTAAAAATTTTTTCTAACTATTTGTCCTGTTAAAGGATATGAATAGTCCACTCCATCTAAAACTTTAACTATTGCAACAATTGGGAATATTAACCCTACTAACCCTAAAACCAATATTAATGGTATGCCGATTAATAAAAATACTAAAATTGCTGCTACTGCAAAGGAAACTGCTAATAATATCTGAAATCCTAAAGCTTCCTTAGCCTGCATTTTAGTATAAGCATCCTTAGCCACTAACAAAACAATGATTGGAGCTATAATAGGGATTCCTATAAAGGTTCCTAAATGGGCCAAAGCACATAAAAGTTTTTGCTCAGTTGTTAGCATTTATCCTCCTCCTATCTAACGGTCTTTTTATTAACATATTCAGAAGTCATAGCCTTTAGAATACCTCCATATGTTAACTTAAAATAAATCTTATCTCCTATTTTAAGATTTTTATCTACATCAGTAATATCTAATATTAAATGGTCACTACTTCCTCCTAATATTGATATATTTTTATCATCTGGTATTATATCAGATACATCAATATCCTGTTTTCCTATACCACATAAAGCTCTTTTTCTAATTCCTTTATCTTCAAATGTTGGTTTATTTCCAAAGGCATCCATTCCAATTTCTCCTATAGGAATAGAAGGCTTTTCTTTTATTTCAATAATTTCTACAGCTAACTTAAACGCATCATCATAAGTATCTTTAAGCCTTTCTCCAAAGGCAGTTTCTCTACCTAAAATAATTGATTCCCCAAGTCTTAACTGATTTATACCCTTAGGAATTTCTTTTGTTTTTACTAAATGGAGACTACTAGAGTTTCCACCAGAAATTATATCTAAATCTAGATTATACTTATTTTCTAAGCTACTTTTTAAATCAATTAGTCTAGATAAATTATCCTCCTTAGGTATTATACCACCATAGCAAGTTAAGTTAGTTCCTAAACCTATTAATTTTATACCCTCTAATTTAGTTATTAATTCAACTGTTTTTAAAATTTCTTCTTCCTTTAAAATACCTTCTCTTAAATCTCCTAGGTCGATCATTAATATTATTTTATGTTTTTTATTATTATTTAGTGCTTCTTTTGAAAGTGCTTTTATAGTTTCTATTTCAGAATTAAGGGATATATCTGCATATTTTACTACTTCAGTAACTTGACTTAACATAGGCAGTCTTAATAAAAGTTTAGGCACTTCCTTATCTTTATATTTTTTTATATTTTCTATCCTTGAATCTGCTAAAAATTTAACTCCCCCCTCTATCATTGCATCTACAACATCACAGTATGCACAAAAGACCTTTGTCACACCTGCTACTGAAATATCTTCTTCATTACATAAAGTTACTAACTTTGAAGTGTTATGCTTTATTTTATTAATATTTATTTCTACTCTTGGATAAGACATATTAATCTTCCTTTCTATTTAAATAATAAGCCCAACTTATGTTGGGCTTTTAATTGATGTTTAAACTTTCCTTTAATAGTTTAATTGCTCCATTAGGATACTTTTTAGATAAGACTCCTAAAGATGCCATTATATAATAATTATCTATTAAAATAGATGCATTTTTATTTGGGAATAATTCATTTCCCTTATTATTCTTTGCTATTTGTTTTAATATATTAACCCTTTCAGGTAATCTAGTAAGAGCTCCACCTGTAGCAATTATATATTCTATTTTAGTTAAATCTTTACCTTCCGCTACTGTTTTCTTTCCCCCTGGACCATATAGATTTCTAAAATGTCCTGCATGTCTTCTAACAGCTGTAATTACAGCTTCATCTGTCAATTCTTCTACGAATCTCTTTTCTTTATCCGTTAATGGAATAGGTTTGTGATTAAGGATAATATTATTTAATTCTTCTTTTGATATATTCATCCTTTCACTTAATTTTTCTTCCCCTATTCTATTAACGATATTTTTCATATTAACAAATACCCCTAAATCTCCCTCTACAGTTCGTTTTGCTATGGGCTCTGGACTAATTAGGATTCTATTAAATTCTTCACTACCTTCTGTAACTGAATGAACATCAGTAGTTGCTCCTCCTACATCTAAAGTCATTACATCTCCTATTTCTTCTTTTAATAGCTTAGAAGCTGTCATGACTGCTCCTGGAGTAGGCATAATCGGTCCATTAACTACTTCTTTAACTTTCTCCATCCCCGGTGCATGTATTATATGTTCTTCAAAAACTTCCTGTATTACTTTCCTTGTAGGTTCAATATTTAAATTATCTATTTTTGGATATACATTATCAACTAAATAAAGTTTTGTTAATGTATCTTCAAATATTAATTTAATTTCTTCTTGGTTTTCTATATTACCAGCATATATAACAGGTATATTTAAGTTAAGATTGGCTATAAGTTCTGCATTATATATTGCTGTATCCCTCTCACCATAATCTACTCCGCCAGCTAATAATATTATATTAGGTTTTATCTCTTTAATTTTTTTAATATCAGTCCTACGTAATTTACCAGAAGTTATTTTATGAATATTAGCTCCAGCACCTAATGCAGCTTCTTTAGCAGCTCTAACTGTCATATCATATACAAGACCATGGACAGTCATCTTTAAACCTCCTGCAGCGCTACTGGTTGCTAATAAATCATCATATTCTAAAGTATCTTCATTAAGTTTTTTTCTTAAATCATCTATAGCCTGTTTTAATCCTATATTTACATCACCTTCAAGGACAGACGTTGGTGCCTGTCCTTGACCGATGAATTTTGGCTTATCACTTTTAATATCGTCAAATGCGTTAACTACTGTAGTTGTACTTCCTATTTCTGCAACTAAAACATTAACCTTCATTTTCCATTTCCCTTCTTTTCTTAACTAAGAAGGTTGCAACATGGATCCCCTTTGTACCTCTACCAAATCCTTTATCCATACCATTTTTCTCTGCTAATTCAGGAGTTACTTGAGTACCTCCTGCTGTTATAATTATCTTATCTCTTATACCTTTTTCGATACAAAGTTCATGGATATTTTTCATATTTTTATAATGTATATCATCATGACTTATAATAGTAGATGCTAATATTGCATCTGCATTGGTTTCAATTGCAGCATCAACTAATTTTTCAACAGGTACTGAAGTTCCAAGATAATGACAATCTATACCATATTTTTCAATACCACCGTGTTTAATATCAATGATTTCTCTTAATCCAACAGAGTGTTCATCTTCTCCTACAGTACCAGCAACTATTTTCATAGGTTTTTTATCTATATCATTTCTTATTTCATCATCAGACATTACTTCTGGCTTTGGAGGTATTACAAGGTCATCTGTATCAATATTAAATGGTACTTTTCCTTTAAATTCAACCCTTGTACCTTCTGCTTCTTGCATAACTTCTTTGTGTATTACTTCAACTTCTTTTAGTCCCATTTTTTTAGCAATTTCAATTGCAGCAAATTCAGCTACCCTTGCTTCTACTGGAAGACATATAGTTGTTTGTACTATTCCATCTCCCTTCCATTCCATTTCAGGTTTAATTTTTGAACTTTCTCTTAATTCCTTAGTCTCTTCTAAGCGTACATGAACATTATCATTTTCATCTAATTCATCTATATAAATTATTTTATCAGGTTTTTCAAATGTACATCCATCTATCAATTTAGAAGGATCATTAACTAAACTTTCATCATATTGCTCTACATTATTATATCCAAAGAAGGCTGTAACTGGAGCTAAGTAATCTTCATCTCTTTCATATACAGAACCTGCTCCTATTCCACCATTTATCTTTCTTGCGATTCCATCTCCATTTCTTTCTGGATATAATCCTGAATCAACAAAAAATCCATCTTCTACTGCTTGGAAATATCCTCCTGATTCTATTATTTCTTCCATAAATAGGACTGCTCTTTCCTTAAGTTCTCTAACTTTATCAGCTAATTCACCATGGTCTCTTTTAATTTCAACCATTTCAGTTAGCCCATCCATTCCTACAAGGGCTTGTTTAGCTGTATCAGTACCTTCTATATTATATATATGCCAAGGCACATTTCTACCTTCATCTGGTGTAATAGTTGATTGTATCTCAGCTCTTGTAAGTTTTGATATTAAAAGATTCAATGTATGGGTAACTGTAGCTTCCCTTGTTGAAGAACCCATATATTTAGTATTTTGTTGAGCTCTCATTTTATAGTCTTCAAATAATTCCCTTAATGCAACTGCATAGGGTAAATCCAATCTCATACAAGGTGCTGGTGGTGCTGTTGGAGGTACAGTTGATAAACATATATTTTCTTTTTTTACACCACATTTTGCAGAAAATATTGAGTTTATTCCGTGTTGTACCATTAACTCAGGCATAACTTTCCATGCTTCCCTTGCTGTAGCATTAGCATTATGTGCTCCATCTATCTGAGCCATATCAGCCCATGCCATTACCTTTTTAGCATTAGCTGCATCTACAAAGGATCTTACCATATTTATATTTCTATATAAAACATTATATTGAGGGTCTTGATGTGCTCCATTTACCCCTTCTTCAGCAAACATAACAGCAATTTCAGGGCCTGCTACACCACTTACATAGGAGTGATAATTTATCGGACGACCAACTTCATCTTCTATAATATCTAAAGCCTTTCTTTGAGCTCTTACCTGTTTTCTAGTTATAGGTATTCCACCTATTCCTTGAGGAGTTCCCTCTATTAATCCATCCATATGGCTTTGTCCAGCTGTTCTTATAACCATTAAATGGTCAGCACCATGCCAAGCTGCCATTCTCATTCTTCTTATGTCATCTTCAAATCTACCTGATGCTATTTCTGTAGTTATTATATTTGAAGGTTGTGGATCTATATCATCAAAATAATGAGCTGCTGGTAAAGGAGTACTTTGTGTTAGATTTTCACTGGTATCATAATACTCAAACTTGCCTATTTTTCTTTTTTCTCCTGCTCCTTCTCTCCAATGCCATCCACGTCTTCTAGGTCTATAATCTTCTAAATTTTCAAGTAATTTTTCTATATTAAGTCTTTCATTCGGTTTAATATCCATTATTTTTCACCTCCAAATACTTTTTCTACTGAGTCCCATAACTCACCTTCAATTAACTTAATTCCTGCATCCCTAACAGTAAGATTATTATCCTTAGCAGCTCTATATACAATATGACCTGCACCTTTACCTATTAGATTTTTATCTATTACCTTCTGTACTATCTCTTTAGATTCAGTACTTGAAAAACCCATTCTTAATAATACTGACCTTTCAATTGATGGTGTAGTGTTTTTCTTTCCTAACTCAACCATAGGATCAACTATTTTTTCTGCTAATTCCCAAAACTTTTGTTCTAATTCATCCTCGGATAAATTCTTAAGATGTTTACTTCTAATTTCAAAATCATCATTTCTTTTCATTTAAAGCACCTCCTATTAATATTTAACGTCTAGTTCATTTAATATCTCTTTAACAAATTCAATATCTGTTTTTGTCTCAACGGCTAAAAATTCTAAATCTTTTTTAGTTATATCTTTATCTTTGTTATTTTTTATTGCATTTTTAATATATGATTTTCTTAATTTATTTAGATTAATTTCCTTAGCTTCTATTAATTTCGGGTGTTTAGGTAAGATTATATTCTCACCTGGTACTTGATCTTTTGGATTACCTACTAAAATCTCTATGCCATTATCCTTTGCAAAGGATAGTTGAGGTTGTATATGTTTTCCTGCTCCTGTATATTCAGTCTCTTGAACAACTATAGTTTTATCTTCATCAAGGGTTTGAGCTAATGAAAACGCAGCTGTTAAGGAAGTGTTTCCTGCTGGACCTCTCTCAAGACCTTCAACTTGGGCTAAGGCTTCTGTAATGTAGAATACCTCTCCTTGAGTTACAGTATAATATTTATCCATATATCTTAGTGCTCTAGCTGCAGATCTAGGTACATCAGATCTATCAGGCCATGTGGCAAAGGGCATTCCAAATCCTGTATGTCCAGTCGTAAATGATTTTTTATTAAATTGAGTATCACTTGCCATATGTAATCCCTTAAGATCAACACTAGCACCTATAACCTTAACATCATCGGCACCTGCCTTTATTAATCCCCTAGCTGTACCTGTTAAATTACCTCCACCTGCATTAGTCGCAACCACTACATCAGGATCTTTACCTTCTCTTTCCCTAAATTCCATAGCAATTTCATATCCTAAGGTTTCCACTCCTGCTATTCCAAAGGGTGTATAAAGTGAAGCATTAAAATATCCTGTTTCTTCTAATAATTTTAAGAATGTATAAAATAATTCAGGTCCAACTGTTAACTGTACAACTTCAGCTCCATAAGCTTCACATTTTCTTGCTTTTTCTATTATTTCAGGCTGTCCTACTTTTCTTGAATCATAACACTCTTGAACAATTATACATTTTAACCCTGCCATAGCAGCTTGGCTAGCAACAGCTGCACCGTAATTACCACTTGTCGCCGCGATAACTCCTTTATATCCTAGTTTTTTAGCATGATAAACTGCTGTTGCAGCCCTTCTTGCTTTAAAACTTCCTGAAGGATTACTAGCTTCGTCTTTAACAAAAATTCTTGCTCCCTTTCCCTTAGGGGCAAACTTCCTTGCTAACTTAGTTAAGTTTCTTAACTCATATACAGGAGTATTGCCAACTCCAGTTCTTCCTTGTATTTTTTGAATCTCTTGAAGGCTATAACCTGTTTTTCTCATCATTTCTTCATAATCAAAGGCTATCCCCTCAGACTCAAAGGCATCATAATCTATTCTAACTGCTTTTTTCATTATTTCATTTCTTCTTTTTATTACTCCTTCATAGCTCATATCCTTACTCATTTATTTCACCACCTTCAAGAATACCTCTTAGTTGTCTTCCTATGTATGCTAATTCATTAACATACTTACCATAACTATGGGTATAATTAGGTTGTATCTCGACTAACTCGCCTTTAACTTTCCTACCTATATATGTTTCTATTTCAACTATATCTCCTATTTTAGCACTTTCATTTAATAAAAATCCTTTTACCCACATCTCAAGTGGTACTTTTTTAGTATCATCAGGAACCTGTGGTGCCCTTTTACCTTCCTTTAATACAACATTGTAAACCTTTACCCAGTCACCTTTCTTAGAAATATTCATAGTTACACCTACCCTTTTATTAATTCTCTCATATCTCCCATTATAGCTCTTGGTACTGGTAAATCTATCATTGTTTTAAGACCTGGTTGTGCATTTATAACTTGAGGAATCATATTTACACACATTGCTATTGTACCTAATCCACCCTCTACTTCAGGCTTTATAGACATATTTACTTCAGGTGTTCCTTTTATTCTTATATAATCCCCTGTATGGGTTCCTTCCATTTCCGGTTCTATTTGTTGTGGATGTTTCATATCTATTTTAGCTTCTCCATCAACATATCCTTGTCCTGTCATATTTACTCCAGCCACATTGCCTTTAGCTGCAAAGCCATATGGTGATTTTCTATCTACGCTTGTTACTATAGGTTTCATTTGTTGCTCAAACTTTTCAACATCCCATCCTATAGCATCTCCTATCATTTTTATTGATTCACGGAAACCTACATGGCCTGCTAATGTTCCATCTTCAACACCTTTATTAAACTCTTCTTTAGTTATTCCTACTCCTTGTTCTTCCATAACAGCTGGTCCAAATGGGGATAAACTATTTACCCTTTCAGCTTCTATATGTTCTACATCAGTCATACAGCCAGTAAGACAAACTACTAATAAATCCATTATAAGACCAGGATTTATTCCAGTACCTAATATAGAAACTCCATTTTCCTTAGCTACCTTATCTAATTTTTTACTAAGTTCTGGATTCTTAGCTTGAGGATAAGCCATTTCCTCAGCTGTAGATATTACATTTACCTTTCTTTCTAATGCAAATTTTAATCTAGGAAAAGCATTTTCTGTAAATGAGTCTGTTGCACATAAACATACATCACAACATCCCTCTGTTAAAACTTCGTCTATATTATCATTAATTATAACTTCTTTTCTATCTTTTCTTTCTACTCCTAATACTTCATATAAACTTTTATTTACTCTAGCCTCATTTCTATCACATACTCCTACTATTTCTACTCCCTTTTTATTTAGAAGCATTTTCGCCATTCCACTTCCCATAGCTCCAAAACCCCAAATAACTACTTTAACTTTTTCCATACGAGCACCTCCAAAATTTAATATAAAATTTATCTCACTTAATATATATTGCAATTTCCTTGCCAAGTTTAGATAAATTCACTAATACCACTAATTTCAACAATCAAAGACATTTTATGAATTTTAATTAATTTTATAAATAATAAAAACTGCAAATATATTTGCAGTTTCTGTGCAAAATAATTTGCAGTTATTTCAAATCATATTTTTTTATTTTATGTTGAAGGGTTTGTCTTTTAACTTTTAATTCTCTAGCTGCCTTTGAAATATTGAAATTCTCTGATTTTAACTTAGTTAATATTATCCTTTTTTCTATATTAGTTAATATCTCCGGTAAAGAATTATTAAAATCTACTCTTTCAATAATTTTATCGTTAGTATTACCTTTATAATCCCTAATGTAGTAGGGAATGTGTTCAGTTTTTATGATATTATCATCTTTTTTAACATAATTCATAGCACCTTCAATAACATTTTGAAATTCCCTTACATTCCCTGGCCAATCATAGGTTTTAAATAACTTAGATACCCTTTGTGAGACTTCTGTTATATTTTTATTTAATATTTTATTATATTTATTTATAAAATAATCACATAGTAAACTTATATCCTCTTGTCTTTCCTTTAATGAAGGTATATATACATTTATAACACTTAATCTATAAAATAAATCCTTTCTTAGACTACCATTTTCTATAGCTTTTCTAGGGGGTTCATTTGTTGTTGCTATTATTCTTACATCAACAGGTATTTCCTTTGTATCCCCCACTCTTCTTATATAACCTTCTTGAAGCACTCTTAAAAGTTTAGATTGTAAAGTTAAGCCCATAGAATTAATCTCATCTAATAATAAGGTGCCCTTATTAGCTTGTTCAAAAAGTCCAGGTCTATCTATAGCTCCTGTAAAGCCTCCCTTTACAGTTCCAAATAATATCCCTTCTAATAAAGCCTCAGGAAGTGCTGCACAATTTTGGGCAACAAAGGGTTTATTCTTTCTATATCCACAATGATGTATACTTTGTGCGAACAATTCTTTCCCTGTTCCTGTTTCACCATATATTAATACACTTGATGGAGTATTTGATGCTTTCTTTGCTACATCTAATGCCCTTTTTATTTCTGTACTATTTCCTATAATATTTTTAAAAGTATACTTTTTTTTCTTGCTATCTTCACTATTATTATCTTCTTCTGATAATAATTCTTGTTGCAAATCTACAAGTTGTTCTGATAATTCTTTAATATCAGTTATATCTCTAGCTATTTCTAATGCACCATATTTGATATCATCTTCAAATAAAGGAACTGTGGTATTTATGGTCGTTATCTTTTCACCTTTATAGTTTAAATAAGTTTGAACCTTATTTATTAAGGGCCTTCCTGTTTTCATAACTGTAAGTAATGTACTAGAATCTTCATCTAAACTTGGGAAAATACTAAGTAAAGGGTTTCCTAATATTTTTTCTCTCTCTATTCCTTCTAATTTAGCCATTGCTTCATTATAAATTATAGTTTTTCCATCTTTATCTATAACATGAATTCCATCGTCTAGATGGTGCAAAATATTTTGCATTATTAATTTTAATTTCTTCTTATCCATAATACCATCCTTTAAACTCTTTTATATAAATTATATTTAAATATTTATTAAATTTCAATTATAAATAAAAAAGCACCTTTAAGATGCTTTAATAATCAAAATTCTCTATGTATTTTTTAAAGTTGTCAGAAAGCTTATTTACTTCAACAGCTTCCTCTGTTATGTCTTTAGCAGTCTCAGAAATATGGTTTATAGTATTTTTCATACTTTCTAACGTTTATATTCTTAATAGAATTTATAATACTTTATTATATATAAATCTCAATTAAGTAATTTATTCAATATAGTAGATTTTCCTATATAGAATTATCTACCATTATCCTACGTTAATTCTAGATTTAAACTCATAAATTTTCTTATGATATTTTTAGAAGTCTAAAATATTACAATATGAAATATAAATTATTAATTTTAAATTTCATCTACAAACTATCCTAGCATTTTGATAGTAACTATAGATTAGTTACCATAATTAATTTTAATACTACAAGGAATCCCTTCTTTACCCGCAGCATTTACTCCTCTAACAGCAAGAGTATTTATTCCATTGTGTAAGTTCCAGTCATATTTGTCTGATTCAATTTCAACCCATCCATTACTATTAATATTAATCTCATAATGACTAAACCATTTCATATTGTTTTGAAAAGTTAATGTATAATTTGGCTCTGCTGCGAAATGACCCATATGCTCTTTATAATCATCATTAGTTTTAATATTAAAGTCTTTAATAACTTTATTTAAATCTGTCTTTTCTTTGTATTTGAAGATAATTATAGAATTGTTTATAGAAAAATATAAATCTTCAGGTTTATTAGTAAATATATTGTTATCATCACAAGTTCCTTGAAATGTCATAAAAGGTTCTTTTCCATCTAAAATAAGAGTCAAATTCATTTCTTTACCGTCTAGGCTATATGGAATAATAACATATCCAAAGTAATTATTAATAAAATTCTTATAATTATTTATGTACTTATCTAGATTAATATCATTTTCTTTTGCATAGTCTTTAGGAACAATAAACTCAATATTATCAAATAAATTTTCGCATTTTAATTTATACATATCATAGAAATTCAAATAATTACTTTGATATTTTGCATATATACTAAACTGAGGGTCTACAAAAATCCACTTTTTAAGTTTATTTGACCATACTTCTGATGCAACATGCCCCATACCAAAACCACCATAATCTGCATCTTTACTTCTAACTCCTATTCTACGTGAAACGTATCCTAAGGATAATAAAATATCAGCCGTAACCCTTCCATATTCAACACATCTATATCTTTCACCCTTTTTAACTTTCTTTAATATTTCATATGAGGACATATTCTTTGGAGCTTGATTCATGCCGTCATGTTTCCATTGAGAACTAACCCATTCCATAGTTTTCAATATTATTTCAGGATCTTTATATTCTAACAGATTAATTTTGTTAAGGACATAATCTCTTAATAACTTAATTTCTTCTGTATCTAGATTTTTATCTATTGGTATTGTCTTATACCTATTATCAAGTATATAATTTGATGATTCTAATACAGTTATTTTCTTTAATATCTGCATATTTACTCCCCCCACATTTTTTATTTTTCTTATAAACATATTCAGTGCTATTTCAGTTTATTTTATTATTTTCATCTGATCTATAATATTTTCTCTTATTCATTAACTAACTTCTAGATAATTTTACAATTACCTCTACTAAGTTTTAACTTTTTTTCTATATTCAAATAAGAGTGATTTAATTATATTTACTTATATAAAATTTAGTAATCTCTCTTTCAAATCTATTATAAACAATGCTTTGGCTGCTTATTTCTACCTTTACTAATCGTCAATTTTATAGGTTAATCCAAGTACACTTTGTAGTGTATACGTCCCCTCACACTTCTGTCAATCAAATCTTAATAGAACTATTAAATCCCCTCTTTTGTCTAATCTAGTATATCAAAAAAATTATACTTTTTTATACAATAAAAAAAGCACCTTTAAGATGCTTTAACAATCAAATGTCTCTATGTATTTTTTTAAGTTGTCAGAAAGCTTATTTAGATCCTTAGAATAATTTTTAATTTCTTCTATATTAGTAAATTGTTCTAAGGATTTCTTAATTTACTTCAACAGCTTCCTCTGTTATACCTTTAGCAGTCTTAGAAATATGGTTTATAGTATTTTTCATACCGTCTTTTTTAACGTTTATATCCTTTATAAAAATTATAATATTTTTCACTTTACTTTGCATTTCATTTATAGAATCATATATTATATTAAAGGAATTTTAGTATCACTCACAGCTTTATTTTGCTTACTAATTATAAATTCATTATTTGTAACTATTTTCTCAACAACCTTAGTTTTTGTGTTAATATCATTCATAATGTTTTTAATATTATTAGTTTCATCTGAAACTTTAACAGATAATTTTCTAATCTCTTCTGATACTACCGAAAAACCTTTGTCAGCTTCACCGGCTCTTGCTGACTTTATAGCAGCATTTAAAGCTAAAAGGTTGGTTAGTTAGTTAGTTTGTTTGTTTTGATACATTAGTTATCGTTTAAGAGCTAAGATATCTCATTGATCGCTTTGACTTTTCAAAGTATTTCCTACATCATTAATAGCCATATCTAAGCTATTTTTAACATTTTCTGAATATGAAACTAACATTTCCTTTTTAGATTTTTAGATTTCATCAGATACTTTATCAACAATAAAAAATTCCATGACTATTAAAGGTATTATTGAAATTAATACAAATAAAAGCATTAACTGATTTTGTAAAGACATTTTACTATCTCCTAATTTAATTTTAAACTTATTAAATTCTTTAAAATTTATTTTAATCCCCTTTAATTTCATTAATTAACCCCTTTCTTTTTACAGTCTAAATTAATCTTATTAAGTATTTTTTTATATAAATTAATAAACTGTTAAACTTGGTTAAATACATCAAAAAAGAAAAAGAGAGCTGATTAATCAGCTCTCTTTTTCGAAATAGGAAGATCTATGTTTATAAGTTGCTGGCTCAATTTGTTACTAAATACATTATATTTAAACATTATTAATTGTAAATTAACAATTTGTTAAAAGTTGATTAAATTTAATCTATTGGAATTTTTACTATAAATTCAGTACCTTCATTAACTTCACTTTTAACGTCTATTTTACCGTTAAATGCTATAATTATATGTTTAACAATTGCTAAACCAAGACCTGTACCTCCAACTCTTCTTGATCTTGCCTTATCTACTCTATAAAATCTTTCAAATAATCTTGTTAGGTGTTCTTTATCAATACCAATTCCAGTATCTTTTATTTTAATGACTATATTTTTATTTTCAACACATGAACTAACCTTTACTTTACCACCTTCTGGTGTATATTTAATTCCATTATCAACTAGATTGATTACCATTTGTTTAAACCAAGTTTTATTACCATGTATTATTGGTAGATCAGTGCTAATCTTCTTTTCAATAGTTATATTCTCTTTGTTAGCTATGCCATCTAAAACTTCTATGACCTCTTCAATTGATTTAGTTACATCTATCTTTACTTTATTAACCATATTATGTTTATTCTCAATTTCAGATAGAACTAATAAATCTTGTATTAAAGTTGTTAACCTTCCTGTTTCTATATCTATTATATCTATAAATTTATCCCGTACTTCCTTTTTTTCAGCTGCTCCACTTTTTAATGTTTCTACAAATCCTTTGATTGATGTTAGCGGCGTTTTTAGTTCGTGGGATACATTAGCAACAAAATCTTTTCTCATTCTTTCAAGCTTTCTAATTTCAGTTATATCTTGAATTAATATAACTACACCTATTTTTCTATTAGGATTATCTAAAAGCTTAATAGGATTTGAGTATATGTTTAATATTCTATTTTGGGGTTCAAATATCTCTATCTCATTTTTTGAACTCTCATTTTCCTTTATTAATCTATGGATTTGTTCATCTAGATTATTGTTTCTTATAACTTCTAAAATAAACTTATCCTTTGCATTTTCTTCTTTTATACCAAAAATCTTTTCAGCAGCTGGATTTATAAACATTATTCTTTTATTATTATCTAAAGCAATAACTCCATTAATCATACTAGTTAATATAGCCTTATTTTTAGTACTTCTATCCTGTATTTCATTAATATTTTCTTCTAATTTCTGACTCATTATATTAAAGTTATTAGCAAGTATCCCTAATTCATCATCTGTATTATAATAAACTCTCTTTCCATAATTTCCATTTGATATACTTTTTGTTGCTATTGTTAATTCTTTAATAGGATCTGTTACTTTTCTTACATATCTAAAACCTAATATTAAAGCTACTAATAATCCTGCACATATTGAAACTATTATATATTCAAACAATACTTTATTAGACTTACTAATATCTTCTAATGCTACAGATAATCTTATTACAGATATTGCTTCATTTTCTTTTTCAAAGGGAATAGCTACATAAAACATGCTTCTTTTTAGTGAATCACTATACCTTTCACTAACTCCTATTTCCCCTTTATAAGCCCTTTGTATTTCTGGTCTATATTTATGATTATTTAATTCATCTAAATCCTTAGCAGAATCTCCTATAACTTGACCTTCTTCGTTTATAAAAGTTACCCGGGCATTTACTTTTTTAGAAAAATCTAAAGCTAAATTATCTAACTCAGAAATATCTAATCCATCATATCTTGATAAAAAATCTCTAATTAATTTAGAATTAGAGATTAATTTCTCTTTTACATTTTCTATATAGTTACCTCTTAATAAACTTAGCGTTAAAAAACCTGTTGTTAATACGCCAATTAATATTAAGGCAACAAAAGTTATAAATATTTTTCTTTGCATTTTTATCTCCCTTTAGACCATCTTATATCCTATACCTCTAACAGTTTCTATATATTTTTTATTATTTCTATCTTCTATTTTTTTTCTTATATGTCTTATATGAACATCTACTGTTCTTGTCCCTCCATAATAATCATATCCCCAAACTTCATCTAATAAAAAGTTTCTTGATAAAACTTTTCCTCTATTATCTGCAAGTATCTTTAATAACTCAAATTCTTTTAAAGTTAGTTCTAATTTATTATTACCCTTAGTTACCTCATGTTTTTCACTATCAATTATTATGTCATCTATAGTTATTATATGATTTTTTTCAGTATCTACTTTTTTAATTCTTCTTAAAACAGCTTTAATTCTCGCCATTAACTCCCTTACACTAAAGGGTTTAGTTATATAGTCATCTGCTCCAATTTCAAGTCCAAGAACCTTATCTGTTTCTTCTCCTTTAGCTGTTAACATTATAATAGGTATATCCTTTGTATCATTATTCATTTTTATTTTTCTACAAACTTCAATTCCATCAATTCCTGGTAACATTAAATCAAGTATTACTAAATTAGGTTTTTCTTTAGTTGCCTTTTCTACTGCTTCATTTCCATCATAGGCTATAACTACTTCATAACCTCCATTTTCAAGGTTGAATTTTATAAGTTCTACTATATGTTCTTCATCATCAACTACTAAAATCTTTCCATAATTCATTATAATACCTCCTTATTTTCCTTTAACTTTATAAAGGCTCCCATTCTTCCTGTTATACCTTTTTCTTTTCTATAAGAAAAAAACAAATCATTATTGCAACTTGTACATAAATCACTTACTATTATATTTCTATTTGGTATTCCCTTTTCCTTTAACACTATCATATTTGCTTTTTTTAAATCTAGATGCCATTTACCTTTAGCGGTTGATTTTAGTACACCTTGGAGGTTTGTAAAATTCTCGTTAAATTTATTTTTCACATCTTGTCCTACCTCATAACAACATTTACCTATAGAAGGTGCTATCCCTACTATAATATCTTTAGGGTTACTGTTATAGGTATCAATCATTTTATCTATCATTTTTCCAGCAATTTTATTTACAGTTCCTTTCCAACCACCGTGGGCTATGCCTACTACTTTTTTATTTTTATCAAGATAAAATAATGGTACGCAATCTGCATAATAAGTAAAAAGGGTAATTTCAGGTTTATTAGTTAACATTCCATCTATTTGATTTGAATGTAACTGATTTTTTATACCATTATTTGTATTTGGTTTAGTTATAATTTCTATGTTAGTACTATGAACTTGATCAGATGATACTAACCTTTCTTTATTTGTGTTTAATATATCAAAAACAAATTTAAAATTACTCTTAATATTATCTAACTCATCATTAGTTTTTATTCCTAAATTAAGACTTTTATAATCCCCTGTACTAACTCCACCTACTCTAGTAGTAAACATATGATTAACTAATCCTGTCTTTTCTAGTTCAGAAATAGTATAATACTTTAATTTGTTATATCTTTTTAATTTAAAAGCCACGACGATTCCTCCTTTTTATTTAAAAAAACGTAGAAACTCTATAAATAGAATTCCTACGATATTTTACTTCTCATCTAAAATTTTTTTAAGTTCATCCATAAAGGTATTAATATCTTTAAATTGTCTATATACTGATGCAAATCTTACATATGCAACCTCATCGATTTCTTTTAAACTCTCCATTACCATTTCACCAATTAATTCCGCTGTGATTTCTCTTTCTAATGAATTATTTAATTTTTTCTCTATATCATCAGCAATTTTTTCCATGTTTTTCATTGATACTGGTCTTTTTTCACAAGCCCTTATTAAACCATTTAATAATTTACTTCGACTATATGGTTGTCTTGTTCCGTCCTTTTTCTTTACAACTAAAGGTATCTCTTCTACTTTTTCATATGTTGTAAATCTTTTTTTACAATTTGTACATTCCCTTCTTCTTCTTATAGCCTGTCCTTCGTCAGTTGGTCTTGAATCTACTACCTTACTTTCAAAATAATCGCAATAGGGACACTTCAATTGTACTCCCCCTTTCGTATATTCATCATATAATGAATTATATTATATTTTTTTTCTTATGTCTAATTAAATTAATATTTTTTTATATGTAACTTTCTATGAATCATTATCAGGATTAAAAGTACCATAATCTGTTTCATAATTAATTAGTATAACATCTTTACCTATCTTTACTATGTCTTTCCATGTAATTACTATATCATTTTCCTTTCCAAAAAAACCTAATATTTTACCTGGTCCAGGAATTATTATTGCTTCTATTATACCCTTTTGTAAATTCACCTCTATATCACTTATAAGGCCTAATCTTGAACCATCCCTAACATTAACTACTTCTTTTTCAGATAAATCTGAGGTTTTTAACATATCATCACCTACTTATCCTTTTTATAATATATTTATAATAACTTGTCTTTAAATATTACTAATCTTTTACTTTTTTTATAGAAATTTATTTTATTTTAATCAACTGAAAAATAAAAAGGGACTGTCGGGAAATAGATAGCTAAAAAAAACAGTACAATGACATAATCATTGTACTGTTTTTAAATTTAAAAAAGAAAAAAAGGATGGCTAACGAAAACCATCCCATTTCCGTCATATAATATGATATT
>VEND01000008.1 GCA_009711765.1 Bacillota bacterium
GTGGTATAGAAAATTTCATGCCTAAGCCCTTGTATAAAATCAAGCAATCACAACAGTTGATTATGTCTAAAGTCTTTGTTTAACTGTGCTTTGAAGATTTTAAATTTGTATTTTGGGGAAACTTTAAATAAAGGTTTATACTAAAAAAATTTAAATTTAACTTTTAAAAAATTAAGGCCATCAATTGATGGCCTTAATTTTATTTCTTTAATCTTATTGGTATTTGTACTTCTGTTAACCACTCATTTTTATCATATTTATTCCATACTCCATCTATATAAGACTCCCTTGGTGAGTTAATTATTTCATATCCATTATTCTCAATCCACTCCATTACTGCTCCATAGGCTAAACCTAGATTGCTATAAGGTCCTTTATGAAGAACACATGCTGCAGTCTTTACACCTTTAATCTTTTTAAATTTAACTTTTTCTGAATCATTTCCAAAGTCAGTAACTGCTTCACATATTTCAACATCTATATCCCTTTCTTTATATTCCCCATCATGATATATTGTAAAGCAATACTCAGGGACTCTACATTCTACTTTTTCTTTTTCCATGTATTTACCCATTTCAGGATATATTTTATAAAAGGCATCATAGTTTGGTATAGTAGTCCTCATTGAAGCTACGATTACCTCTGGTAATTCTTTTAAAACTATATTATATTCCATATTGAAACCCTCCTGTTTTATTTTTTTTAGATAAGTATTAACCTGTGAAAGTTTTAAACTTTCATTTTGAATTTTCTTAAGAATCTCTACCCTTTTATCCTCTAGATAAGTAGCCATATTTTCAGTAGTTATTTCTTTCATAGCTTTTTTAATTTCATCTAGTGAAAAACCTATATTTTTTAAGGCTAATATTTTATGTAGTCTTGGTAATTGACTTGATGAATAGTATCTATAACCAGTTTTTTCATCTACATAAATAGGTTTAAATAGCCCTATCTTATCATAGTGTCTAAGGGTCTTTACTGTTATTTTATTCATCTTTGAAAAATTTCCAATCTTATACATATTAAAATCTCCTACGCGCGTATTTAATCTATACTTATATCTTACTATCTCCCCTAACAGGAGAGTCAATGAAATATTTAAAAAAATTATATTTTTTATTATTTAACACTTAAAGTCTCACCATTAGTAGTTACTATAATATTTCCTGATATATCTGTTCTAAACACTTTAACATCTCTATCATTTAATTTATTAATGGTTTCTTTATGGGGATGATTATATCTATTATCTTCGCCACAGGATATAATAGCATATTCAGGCTTTATAATATCTAAAAACTCTTTAGATGATGAAGAATGACTTCCGTGATGTGCTACCTTTAATAGATCAATATCACTAAATTTATCTAGATTCTTATTTTCTATGCTACTTTCTATATCCCCTGTAAAAAGTATTTCTATATCCTTATAATCAAGCATAGTAACAACACTATTATCATTTGTATTATCATAATTATCCCCTGTTTCTATAACCTTAAATAAAGCATTACCTAAATTTATATCCATATCACTATCTTCAATAAACTCTACATTTTTTTCATTTTCAACTGCCTTTATATAATCTTTATAGGTTTTAGATGTGTAATCCTCTCCTGAATCAATAACTTTTTTTACTTTAAAGTTATTAATTACATCATCTAAACCTCCTATATGATCCTCATGCTGATGGGTAGCTACTAATAAATCTATATCATCAGTATTTAACTTCTTTAAGTAATTAACCACCAAATCTCCATCCTCATTATTACCAGCATCTATTAAAATATCGAAATCACCATTATCAATAAATATAGAATCAGCTTGTCCTACATCGATAAAATGTATCTTTATAGTTTTATTGCTAGATTCAAATTTATCAGCCGCTACATTGTTTTTTTCTGTATCTTTAAAATCTATAGAAATTTTTTCAGTATTTTCTTTTATAAAATCTTTAATTATATTTGTCTCAATTAAAGAATTATCACCCTCATATGTACCAACTATTAATATTGAACATATAGCTAAACCTATTAAAATATTTTTTATTGGTTTTTTATTACCTATTTTATATAATAACATGCTAAATAATATAATAAATCCTAGAAAAGATCCTATCCCAATAAATGTAATCATTATATTCCTCCTAAAAAAATTTACTATGATAAATTATAACATATAAAATTAGTCATTTGCTTAGGAAGAAAAAAAGCATTAGAATTACTATTAACAGGAGATTAAATTGATGCTAAAGAAGCTGAAAGAATAGGTTTAATAACTAAAAGTAGGCTTTTTAGCCTACTTTTATCTATATATTATTTCTTTTAAATCAAAAACATGCTCAAAATTTATTTCTTCGTTATTATATAAAAATTTCACTCCATCTATCCATTCACCTTTATATTCTCTTTGTAAAAAAGATTCCTTTAAAGTTGTTGAAGTTTTAGATGCTCCTAATGAACCTTGAAAATATAAAGTTTTCCATGTAACTCCTTTAAATTCTTTATAATCTTTTACATTCTGATTTTCTTTTGATTCCATTAAGTTTATGTAAGCTATTTTTTTACCTTCTTTATCTTCTATTTTTATTAAATTTATAGGTAAACTAAATCTTTCTTTTGAAAGCTTATTAGAAATTACATCTATTTTTCCTTTTAATGATAAATCCTTTGGCATTAAGATATAAAAATCTATAATTCTTTCTAAAGATACATTATCTACATTATAAATAGGATAGATATTATTTTTATAATACTCTATATTTAGTGATGATATTATATTCTTTTGTTCAACTGCTCTTTTAACTAACATTTCAATATTTTGATTGTTAGTATAACTCTCTTTTTCTTTAAAATTTAGCTTTTCATTTATTTCACTTTTTTCAGTTTCTAAATTATTTATCTTTTCTTGTAATTCTTTATTAGTTTTCTCTAATTCATTTATCTTTTCAGTAAGCCTTTTATCTTCCTTATCTAAAGAAGATATACATCCGGTTAAATTTAATAAAAAAATACTAATAACTATCAATATAATTTTTTTATACATATTTATATTAGTGAAATGTGTAATTTAACACATCTTCACTGTTTCACCACCTTTTTAGAATTATTAAAATAACTTATAATCTAACCTACTTAATAATTCTTTTACACATTTTATCTTATTCCTTCTTTTATTTAATATATTATAATATTTTTCATAAAAGTTATGTATGTTAAAATAATATTGTAATCTAAAGGAGGGAAAATAAATGAGTAAACTTATATTTTTTGATATTAATGGAACCATAGTTAAAAGAGACGAAAGAACAGATATTCCATATAAAAAAGCTATTGATAGTTTTTTAAATGTTAAAGACGGTATGGATGGAGTTGATACATCTGCAAGGTCTGATAAAGATGTTTTCATAGAAGTTTTAGAAATACATAATGAAACTTTCAGTGAAGATAAATGGAAAGAGTTCTTAAAGTTATATGAAGAACAACTAAAGGAATTTAAAGAAAGTGATGTATGGAGAGAAAATGTTCATTCTAAAACTTTTATAAATGAGTTATATAAAACTGAGCATAAATTATCATTAATAACAGGAGAACTTAGTATAGGAGCAAAATATAAACTTGAAAAAATAGGTGTATGGAAATACTTTAAAACAGGCGGTTTTGGTGAAGATGGACTTAAAAGATTTGATATTGCAGAAACTGCTTTAAAAAAGGCTAAAAAATTATATGGTGAAGATTTTAATGAAATGTATATAATAGGTGATACAATCCTAGATATAAAAACTGCTAGACATTTAGGTGCTAAGGTTATATCTATTACTACAGGTTCTAATTCAAAGGAAGAATTAGAAAAACTAAACCCAGATTATATTATCGATAACTTTAAAGAAATTAAAGATTTATTCCTATAAGACCACCTAAGGGTAGGTCTTTTTTTATTCTAATTTAATATAACTTTTTATAGGCATTATATGCTTTTTTCATTATCTTTTTATTGTTTATAGCTACCTTTTTTTCAAAACACTTTGTAGCTACTATATTAGATATAACTTTAAACCCCATTGGTTTTAGGGACTTTTTAAGATATCTAAAATACTTTCTAAATACATTTTTAAATGGTGCAGCCTGTGTATAAACCATAACTAATTTTTTCTCTCCAAATCTAGGGTTATGTTTTTTATCTGTTAGAGGGAAAAATCTATCTAATAAAAGTTTAGTTTGTGCTGATACTTGACATATATATACTGGGGTTCCTAAAACTAAACTATCTGCATTTTTTACATCTTCATATATATCTTTCATATCATCATTTATTATACACTCTTCATTTTCCCTACAATATAGACAGCCTTGACATCCCTTTATATTTAAATCATTTAGATAATAAACTTTTGTTTCAGCACCATTATCTTTAGCTCCTTTTAAAACTTCCTTTACAATATCACTAGTATTTCCATTTTTTCTTGGACTTCCAACAAAACCAACTACTTTCATAACATTCTCCTTAATCTAGTTTGGATATAATATTTTTAACACTTTCTATGGATTTAGAAAGCTCTTTTAAATCCTTTTTACTTAAACCTTGTAATCTATCTTTAAGGTTATTAGCTACTAAAGTTCTATGGCTTTCTGTTAATCTTTTTCCTTTATTAGTTATACCTATATTTACATATCTTCTATCATTTTCATCCCTTATTCTTTCAGCTAGATTATTATCAATTAACTTATTAATAAGGGGAGTCATATTAGATTTTGATATATATAACTTTTCTCCTATTTCAGATATTGAATGCTTACCTTCACTTTCTAAAAAGAAAAGAATTTGAATATGTGATGGTGATAAATCCTTTAGATTTTTCATATTTTCTTCAGGTTTTATTAACTTTTTTTTAAATAATGGTAATATTGAAAATAAATTTTTAGCTAATGCTTCTAAATAATCTTTACCCATAAGTTCACCCCATCTGTTAATTTTTTTTAATATTTGATAAATGTATTGTAAAACATACAGTTAATATATATAATAGTTATACTATCATAATAGTTATGTTTATATAACTATATTATTTGTTTTATAGTGAAATGTCAATAAGGAGTGTGATATATATGAGTAACAGGCTTAAAGATGGAAAGATAAGTAAACTACTATTTAACCTTTCATTACCTGCTACTATAGCAATGATGGTTAATGGTTTATATAATGTTAGTGATACTATTTTTATAGGTAAAGGTGTCGGAGCTTTAGCTATAGGCGGTTTAGCTATTGCTTTTCCAGTTCAAATGTTAATTATGGGATTTGCTCAAATGGTAGGAATAGGCGGAGCCTCTGCTATATCTAGAAGTTTAGGTGCTGGAAAAAAAGAAAAAGCAGATGAATTTGCCGGTAATTCATTTTTCTCTATATTTATTTTAAGTGGATTATTTGCTATATTTGGTTTGATATTTACAGATGAGTTATTAATCATATTTGGTGCTACTGAAAAACTATTACCCTATGCTAAGGATTATATAACAATAATATTTTATGGTAGTGTATTTTTCTCATTTGCTATGATGTCTAATAATATAATACGGGCTGAAGGTAATTCTAAAGTAGCAATGTTTGCAATGATACTAGGTGCTGGATTAAATATAATACTAGACCCTATTTTTATATTTTTATTAGATTTTGGTATTAAAGGTGCTGCTTTAGCAACAATTATAGCTCAATTTATATCATTTTGTTATGTTTTATATTATATGTATAGTGGTAAAAGCTCATTAAAAGTTAAACCCCATCATCTTATACCTAGAATAAATATTACTAAAGAAATATTTTCAGTAGGTTTTTCTGCCTTTGCAAGATCATCAACAAGTACTATATTTGCTATAGTTGTTAATAACTCATTGAGAATATATGGAGGAGATATAGCAATAACGATATTTGGTATAGTTAATAGGGTTATAGCTTTCTTATTTATGCCTATAGTAGGTGTAGTTCAAGGTATGCAACCTATAGCAGGATTTAATTATGGAGCTAAGGAATATTCAAGGGTAAAGGAAGTTATTAAACTATCTATTATAACTTCAACTACTATTGCTATATTAGGTTGGATTATAGGTGAATCTATTCCCCATATTATAATAAGAGCCTTTACTGATAATATGAATATAGTTAATGAAGGTAGTATGGTATTTAGAATAGTAATAGCTATGATACCTTTATTAGGTATACAATTTGTTGGTGCAACTGTTTTTCAATCAATAGGAAAAGCTAAACCAGCTTTAATTTTATCTTTACTAAGACAATTTATTATTTTAACACCTTTAATTTTAATATTGCCTAAAATATATAATCTTGAATTATTTGGTATATGGCTATCATTTCCCATTGCAGATATATTAGCATCTATCATAACTATTTCCCTTCTTAAAAGGGAGGTAGCTAAAATAAATTTAAATGTTAAATCCATATAATAAAACCATCATAAATTTATGATGGTTTTTACTTATTATAAAAAGAAAATAATCTTTCTAAAATTAAATCCTTAAGAATATCAGGTGTTTTTTCATCATCTAATCCTTTATATATTTCTTTTCTAACTAAGTCTAAATCATAACCATACTCATAAATCATTTTAAGTACTTGTCTTGTAAATCTTATTTTCCAATTGATAAATGGATTATCTAAAGTAAGTATATTACCTAAAAACATACCAATATCCTTTCTCCCCTTTTAAAACTTTCAAAATCTAGACCATATAAACCCATTTTAAATAAACTTTTCTCCTGTTTTTATCTGAAATAATAAAAGTAAATTTGAAAATTACTATATAATATTGTAATATATTGATGAGAATATAATTAAATATAAGTTTGTAGTTTAACAAGTTTTTATAGAATGGAGGTTCACCATTTAAATGAAAAAGAATAATATACAATCTACTTTCCCTACCTTAAAAGATGTAGCAAAATGTGCAGATGTTTCACCGATAACGGTTTCAAGAGTGTTTAATCCTAAATGGGAAGGAAAGGTAAAACAATCTACAGTTGATAAAGTACTTAACGCTGCAAAGGAATTAGGATATAATCCAAATGGAATTGCTAGAAGTTTAAACTCGCAAAAAACTAACATTATAGCTGTTGTTATGGGAGTTGAAACTGGTCATTTTTATAAACAAATTTTACTAAAATTAATTAACAAAATTCAAGCATCAGGAAGACAAGCATTAGTTTTTATAGCAGACCCAACTATTGGAATGGAAAAAGTTGTAGATCAAGTTAATCAATATCGAGTGGATTCAATAATAGTTACCGCTCCTGCAACAAAATCTAGTATAATGAATTACTTTACAAATAGTAAAATACCATTAATTATTTTTAATCGTGAAATAATAAATTCCAATGCAAGTGCAGTTTGGACTAATACATTAAAAGCAGTAAATAACGTAGCTGATTTTTTAGTTAATAATGGCTATAAAAATATTGGTTTTATCTCTGGTAAATTGGAATCTAAAAGAAATAAAAGTTTTATACAAAAGCTTGAAGAATATAATATGAAACCCATATATATTATTGAAGGTGAGTATACTTACGAATCAGGATATAAAATAGCAATAAAAATGCTTACTGCCAATAAAAAACCCGACGTAATTTTTTGTGGTGGAGATAATATGGCAATGGGTGTAATGGATGCAGTTAGACTAAAATTTGGGTTAAATGTTCCAAATGATATAGCGGTTGTAGGCTTTGATGACAATCCTGTATCTAGTCTACAATCATATGATTTAACTACTGTGAAACAACCAATAGATGAAATGATTGATTGTACTATAGATATTATTGAAGAATTGTTAGAAAACCCAAATAAGCAAATATTAAGAGAATTTGATACAGAATTAATTATACGATCCACAGTTAAAATTTCAAAAAAATAATAAAGTAGTATTGATAATCTTATTTTTTCAAAAACAATAGAATTAAATATATTTCAAACACTAATGAAATTAATTAATATAATACGTAATTAGTGTTACATAAAATATTCTTTAATTGAGTAGTAGTATAATATATTTTGTACTTTTACATAAAAAAACTCCTCTCTAGAAATAATTAGTAATGATGTAAATCCAGGATAGAGTTTTTTTATGTTTACAATACCATGAGGAATTTTAATTATATTGATAATTTTATCTTCAAAAGGTATTACTATCAATATTTTTATATTTATTCTATTTCTTTAAAATAACTAAAATGAAATATAGGAAATTATATATATTTTAAGTACTATATAATTTAATATATTTTTACAATTTAACTGTCTATAAATCAAACTATAAGCGCTACATGAACATATTAATTTATGCTCTATGATATGCTAAATATAATGAAACTTCAATAAGTGGTTCACTTTCGTTTAAACATACCACACTGCTATCGACTATAGCAAAGCATATGCTAATACCGTTACATTATACATAGAAATGCAAATACGTAAGCTTCATCATAACCCTTTATAGTTACCGTTTCTATCTATTGTAATTTATCTATTTATATACACTTTAGAGTTATTTACAAACCCAAAAAGATGATCCCTGTTGTTTACAGAAATCACCTTTTGCACATTTCATACACTTTTTTCTTATTATCCTTGATGATAGTACAGTTTCTAGTTTATAACTATCTTATACTTAATAATAGAAGTATAAATTTATTATAGTATATATTTATTGTTTCTCACTCTATCAAAAACATCTACCCCTAATTGAAGAAGAACATCAATTACATCCATGTAACACCAATTTTCAACTAATTTGTCTCCTTCTCTTCTATATAAATCTGCATCACGCATGACTATACGTTTACCTGTTGCTGGAAGTCCTAACCAGCCATTCCCGGTATGTGTTGCTGTGAAACCTTTCCATTCAATTAAAGTACCATATTCCCCTTCCGCAAAATATATTCTAAATTCATTATCTACATTATTTCTGTCTGGAACTGCTTTTAAAAATGGTTTTTGATGATACTTTTCAAATCCTTTAATTCCTCTGGTTGTTCCTATACCACAAGGGCCATACCACATAAAATCTTCACTAAAGTATTTTTCTAATCCCATATTCCCTATTCCTACTTCTTCAAAAGTAAGTAATCCTTTATAAATCATATCATATATAATTTGGAAGGTTTTTTTGGTTTCTTCTTCGTCACATTCTCTCATTATTACTCCATCATTAGTAGCAGGTCCTGGTATTATTACCTCGGGTGCTAATGATGGAACAAATCTAAGTCCTGCTTGACGCATCAAGTCTAATATGTCTAATATGGTATATGTTTCTTTTATTTTTTTATCTACTATTCTATTAAATTCTATATATGTTATCCACACAACACCTTTAGAAGCAGGTATATCTAACCAATCATTTTTAAAAGTTCCTACATAATGACCAGATGTTACAACCCACTCTTGATCCTTTGCAAAGTGATTATTACCTGCTAAATGCATAAATGAATTTTTTTGTAAATCTGGAAAAGCTTTTAAAAAAGGCTTCCAAAATGTATTTAATAATTCTTCTCTTCCAGTTAAAGTATTTAAAGGTTGAGGACCATTCCAACATAAATCATCATGATAATATTCATTAATTATACTTTCAATTGTATCTACGGAAGCACCATATACTTTATCATTAAAATTTTTGACAATTTTTTTATTTTCTAATTTTATACTCATATTTTTTCCCCTTTCAGTTTATATTAAAACATATGTTTCATCCAAAGCTTAAACCAGTTTCCAACACTTTTTCATGGTACAATTTTACTGAATTTATTGAATAGTTATGAAGAAGATTATTAGAAACTAGTTTATACTCTAATTAATACTGTATATTAAATCAATTAACCTATTATTTTATATTTGCAACAATAGAAGTACTATACATTGAGTTGCAAATATACCAAGAATGATCCAACCATATTTATCCATTACAAGTGGCGCTACTTTTACCCCCTCATCATCAGTAGTATCTCCAAGGGCTTCTTTTACTCCCATAACAGTATACTGTCTGTTTTTATCACTTTCATCTTTAAATGGCAAACTACATATATAAGAGAATATAATACAGTAAGTTGCACCCATGAAGTAATTCCATAACCAGTGCATTGGCATGTATTTTTGAGTTAAAAAAGTAGCACCTCCAGCTAAAAGCGTACCAATAAATGCACCATTATCATTAACTCTTGGAATAAACATACATACTAGCATAATACCTGTGATAAGAGCTCCAAAGGGAGAAAGATATCCTGCTATTGTATCTAGTATTGATTTTGTATTATCGCTGAGACCAACATAAACAAAACAAATGATTACAATACCAAATAATATTGAAAACATAATTGTTTTTGATAAAGGCGTATCTTCTTTTTTACTTATGTATGGTTCATAAATATCCTTAGTGAAGACTGCTGTTAAAGAGTTAAGAATAGAATCCACACTTGACATTGCAGCAGCAAAAGTAGCAGCTAATAATATACCTAAAAGACCAATAGGTACGTAGTTAAGTAAGAAATCAGTCATAATAAGATTTGAGTTTGAAAAATCAAGCGTATTATCATTTGACTGATAGAATACAAATAAAACAACACCAAGGAACATACAAGCCCAATAAATAAATTGCATTGAAATCGAACTCATAACACCACCTTTTTTAATGTTCTTAACATTCTTCGCCGTTAAGTATCTTTGAACCTGACCCTGATCAAATCCAAAATATCCACTCCACATGAAAAATCCACCAAAACCTACACACCAAACATTCAGACTATCTTTGTTAAATAGCCAGTCAAACGAAACTAGTTTATCAGATTCTTTAGCTAAACTCATTAATTCTCCAAAGTTCATAGGTAGCTCTGCTGTAGCATAAATTATAGCAAAAACCAATCCAGCAAATAAAACACTAGCTTGTATAGCATCTGTCCAAACTACAGCTTTGATTCCACCAAGAGCAGTATATATAATAGCAAAAATAACTATTATAGGTACCCATTGTTCAAATGTAAGACCAGTAATTCTACTTAATACTAAAGCTGGTGTATAAACAAATCCCCCCATAAGTATAAGCGATTGACATAACCATATAATAACATTAAGAATTCTTGACTTAGTTCCTAGTCTACGGTTTATGTACTCATAAATTGTGGTAACATTAGCATTATATAAAACCGGTAGTACGGTATAAGTAACAAATAATATAGCAAGCGGTACGGTAATATTAACCATAGCTGCAAGGATCCCATCATTATACCCCCAACCAGGACCACCAATAAATGAGTTGGCACTTATCATAGTAACACCAACAGATAAACCAATTGCATACCAAGGTAAAGTTCTACCTGCTACAAAGTAATCATCTGAATTTTTATTAGACTTCCCTAAAGCATAACCTAAATACATAATACCTACCATATAAACAACAAGAATAATAACATCTAAAGTTTCCATATAACTCCCCCTCTTTTTTTGATTGAATTTTAAGTAAAATTAATGTCCAAAAAGAATATTTTAAAATAGTATCACACTATATGCACACCCCCTTTTGAAATTAAGCTCTACGCTTTAGATCCCCCCCATAATTTTATATATTTAAAATTACTTTAATATCTGTTTATATACACGAATCAAGTTATCTCCCAATATTTTTTTGCAGTTGTTTTTTGTATATCCATAATCTAAAAGAGCATCTACAATTTGATAAAAGCTTTCATGAGAGCTTGGCCCTTCAATAAAATCATTTTTTCTAATTCCATACCAAATTCCATCAATCCAGCCAGGATATTTTTCGCTCTGTACCGGCGTAAGTCTATCAGTTTCACAATAATCAGGCCCTAAATTAGCAAACCCTCTTAGAACTTCTCTATTCTTCGGGGTCTTATATGCACAATAATCTGGGCCAAGTGCAATATGGTCAATACCTGCTATATTTATAATATGGTCAATGTGTTTTAAAAGGTCTTTAACATCAGGAGCTTTCTTGTCTCCATTTACAAGCTCAGCCCAAAAGCTTACAGCAATTACTCCTCCTTTTTCAGCTATTGCTTTTATCCTATCATCACTTATATTACGAGGATGGTCACAGATTGCTTTTGCACAGCTATGAGAATCTATTACAGGATTCTTTGTTTCTTCAATCAAGTTAAAAAAACCATAATCTGAAAGTTGTGCTGTATCAAGAACAATACCAAGTCTATCTGCTTCTTTAACAATTTTCTTTCCGAACCCTGTCAATTTACCCTTTGTTCTTGTTTGGGCTACACCATCACCTAATCTATTTCTACTGTTTCCTGTTAACTGCAAGCCTCTAAGTCCCAATCTATATAATGAACGTAAACTTGAAAGTAAATTCAAATTTGGTTTCCCTTCTAATGGTCTTCCTCCAGATAAAGTAGCAAGAATTGCTATCTTGTCATTTTTTATAGCATATTCAATATCCGACGCCCTTCGACAAAGGACAAATGAATTACACCCTGCTTCAAATTCTGAATTCAACACATCTAATTTTTTATGTGCATCCCAAAAACGCAATTTATCTGTCGCACTATACATAACCTGTGCTACATGATCTCCCCCAACTGACATGTTTACTATATTAACACCTTGTTTTTTAAGAATAGGTTTATAAATGTTGTCAAAAACATGAATCTCACCGGATATAGCTTTTTCTTCGTTCTTTAAAAATTCATAAATGTATTCATCAAGTATTTCTTGATGACTATCCACAATAACAAAATCATTGCTTTTATTTTCATAATTTTGCATTAGTAATCACTCCTTAGCCAATAGTTTCTTTAAATACACGCATAAGATTTTCGCCTAAAATACCTTTTATATCCTTATCTGAGTACCCACGTTTAACCAAATAATCAGCAATAACATAAGCTTCTGAAAGGTTATTTGGATCATCAAGCATGTGATCGCCCTTTGGAATTCCTGTATAAAAGCCTTCAATTGATCCTGGAAAAGGACACATTGCACGATGAACATTGTGTATTAGATCAAAATTATCAAAATCAAGTCCAATCCCTACATGTTCTGGTCCTATTAGTGAAGAAATGTGATCTATATGATCTATTACATCATCAAAAGTAACTATCTCGCCTGTTTCTTGAGATTTATATTTTATTTCAGTTTTAACCATTTCAAGTCCAATAACTCCACCATTTTTTCCTATAGCTCTTATTTTTTCATCACTTAAATTATTAGGATTGTTGCAAACTTTCTGAGTTCCTATATGCGATACAATAACTGGTTTACTAGAAACTTCTAAGCAATCAAAAAAGCTTCTATCGTTCATATGTGTTAGATCTATAAGCATGCCTAGTCGATTCATTTCTTCTATTGCTTTTACCCCAAAGGTGGTAAGACCTGCATCAGCAACCATTTCCCCCATTCCATCAGCAAAAGCAGTACGAGCAGCACCACAGATACAATTAACACGCAAACCCAACTCATAAAAAGTACGTAACATTACAAGACTTTCTTCTCCAAAACGTCCTTCCAAAGCTCTCGAACCTTCAAAAGCAAGAAGAATACCAATTTTATTTTCTGCCATTGTATTTTCTATTTCTTTGGTATTAGTGCATATTTTAAAAGTATTGCTGATCTTTTCTTCACGACGAAGCATATCTAACTGTTCAAAACAACCAAACTCTAAATCATCAGTTAAATTACAAAGACACGGAGAATTTGCGCCTATACTAGTTGCAATTACATTAATTTTACCTTTCCTTAACTTAGGAGCATAATGGGTATCAAAAATATTATTCTCTCCTAAAGCCTCTCTAATAGCAAATTCAAACATCATATGATTGTGTATGTCTATAAAAGTACTTTCTTCATTAAGTTTTTTTGCTCTCTCACTTATTTCATTCCAATTTTTCTTAGAAGAATATTTTGCCATAATTTCTGCCTCCTATAATTTTTTCTTTAACAAAACTACAAAACAATATATTTTTCTTATTATATTTATAAAAGGTTTTTATTTAAATTATCTAAAATCATTGCATATACAAATATCGTTCTTAATTTTATTTAGTTGTAATAAAAACGTTTTCATTTACTGTTCAATTTATTAATAATATGAAACTTGATCTATTGTAATTTATTTAACATAATTATTTAATAATATAGTTACTAACTTAATGAATACGCCGAAAAAATATCTAAATATTTAAACTCTTTATTTAATAGAGATTAGTTACTTAGGTTATATGATAGCGCAATCATTTTGGATAATACAATAGTTCTAGTGAGATCATATAGTAATGGATCTTTGATAATATATTCTAGATATTGATATGACCATTTTTCGACTAAGTTTTTTTATTTATATAATGAACAATAATAAACAATAATGATAAAATACATAACTCATGATTGCGCAATCAATGATTGTAACTAGATTACCATAATTCACGCTATATGTCAATATTTTCTCACTTTTTAGAGTTTTCTGAAAATACTGAATCCTAATTCCCAAACCCCGGTTATACAAAGGCTAAAGTATGAATATTTTCATATCAAAACTTGTAATTTTCAATATTGTTAATGCCCATCAATTAATGCATAATAATAAAACTCTAGTATAGTTTCTTCTGTATTACAAAATGGTATCAAAATGTAGTCTTACTCCTTCATCTGTTTTAGATATTTCTTTTTATAAGTTCTAGCTTGTATGTTCCATATATCAACTGACTTTTAAAGTTTCGCAATGTTTTTGAAGATAAAGCGAAATACACCTACTCTCCTTCCATCAATTCCATGCCTTTACTCTTTTATATGCTTCATAAAATTTCCTTTGGCTCCTTCCTAAAACACTTATATCTATTTTAGTACTACAACCTCGGATGACTTCTCATGATAAATCTTTATTTCTACCATGTTTTAAAATGCATCTCCACATATCCATGAGACCTCCCCAGGTAAAAACACAGTCTTTCATTCCATATATCCACCACATTTACAATAATATTTTCGGATGATACGGACTTTATTTTGTTTAGCAAACTCACAACTATATTCAACCTCAAATGTAATTTGTGTACCTCAAAGAAGAATTTTGCTGACGAATTTCTTTAGATCCCATGACACCTTTTCTTAGGCTAACACCTAAATCACCTTCGGTGTTTGAGACTTTCCCCCTATAGACTGTGCCCATACTAGGCACAAAAAAAATAATAGATTTTATTGTCATAAACTATCCCCTAAAGAGTAAACAATTTTAAAAATTTGCTCTTTAAGGGATTACTTTAGAATCTTACATCTTATATCTTACATTCTTTCCATTATTTGCCTGCTTCCATGAAAGCATCAATATTTTCTAAAGGTGTTTCTACTGCTATATCGCATCCAGTACTTAAAATAAAATTCTCAGCATCTTTCATCTCTTCTAATAACCTTCTAGTATCCTTTTTAACTTCTCCAACAGTTCCTTGTAACATTACTTTAACTGGGTCAATATTTCCTATTAAACTTATACCTTTAGGTATCTCTTTTTTAAGTTCTTTAAAATTCATTGGTGTATCTAAACTAAGTCTCACAGTCCCTGTTTCACACATACCTTTTACTAAATGCTTAGTATCTCCACAAATGTGTAAAACAAGAGGTTTATTATCTATTTTTTTAAGTATTTCTTCAGCATTAAATTGTGCATTAGCATATTCACTTATTACCTCTACACTAAATTCAAGCATCTTTTTTACCAAGTCAGGGTTTTCTATTGTTGCCATCAAAGCTTTAGATACTCCCATTAATTCTCCTACTAAAGTTATAGGTCCTATAACGTATCCATATTTTTTTATTTCGTCTGGAAGTTCTTTATTCATCTTATCTATAACATCAACGAAAACTTTCATCCTTCCATCTACGCCACTCCATTTTTTTTAATTTCATTAAAACTCTCTAAATCACTAACAGGATGCTTAATAACATACGGATTCCCATTTTCTGGGGAGTCAATATCTAAACCTAATACATCTGCTTCTACTGTTAAATGCATAAATGGTAGGATAACATCTGGTTTAAATCTATCATATATAGCTACATACTATGTTTTTTTACAAGAAATTTATACTAATCTATATTTTCAATATATATAACTAGCACTGTAACTATAACAATATGAAAATTATGATGCAATAAATTAATAAAAATTTTTACATTTCATGAATACGTTTGCTCTATATTTCTAAATAAATATTAAATTTTGTAATCATCTGCTGCTTTAAACATAGCTTTTAAATTTTCAATCGGAACTTGATTAATTGAACCACCCGCAGCAAGTACACATCTATTATTACCTCCAAATGATTTAAGTACTTCTATACATTTATCATAAGTTTCCTCAGCAGTCCATTTTTGTAACTCAAGAGGACTTAATCCACCTAATAGTGTTACTTTACCTTTAGTTAATTCTAAAGCATCTTTAGGATCAATTGAAGGTAGATATTGCCATGCTACCATTCCTGAATCAGCTATTGCAGGTGCTACGTGACGAGCTGTAGAGTCGTTATGTAACCATCTTTGTGTATTAGGAAATTCTTTAAATATTTGTTCATATCTAGGTAAAACAAATTCTCTATATGCAGATTCACTAAGAAATGCAGAAAGGTCATCTGCTACTAATATGTGATGCAGTGAACCTAAAATTTCTTCTTGAGCACGCATAAATCTTATTTGGGTTTCTACAACCACATCTAGTATTTTGTTAACTAAATCAGGTTCTGCAATAGTATCTGCGCAGAAGTCACTAATACCTCTGAGGTTTGCACCTACTGTAAAAGGTCCCATTATCGGATGAGGATTAATTTTATATCCTTCAGGACAATTATCTACCATATATTGTAATGTTTCAAGAGCTTGTCTCATGTAATTATCTCCGTATGGATCTCCTGGTTCTAACCAATCTAAATCATCTACATCATCTGCATCTGCAATCTTAGGATTAGGGTGAACAGAAATAAATCCATGATCGTCAAATTTAACTATTCCGCCAAGACCACTTGATTCTGCAACTGAACCCATATCTGGAAGTGGATTTCCTATTCCCTCTAATTTTTCTAATGCTTCGATTTGACATTTAAGTGTTACTTCAGGTTTATGAAAATAATCATCTAAGTTAACTCCTGTAACTGCTTGAAAGAACGGAAATGTGTAGAAATTAAATACTGCATGTCCATCAGATTTTTCTCCTGCAATACTTTGTTTTAAACGTCTGAAATTTCTTTCTTTTAAAGTTGACATAAATAAACCACCTTTTTTTAAAATTTTCTAACTATTAATATCTGTGTGTTCATTCTATCATAAGATAGTTTCTTAATCTATATCTAAAATATGCACATCATATATGATTTTTGCTCCAATTATTATGAATATTATTCGGCAATTACAATGATAAACAAATTTAAATATATGTTTTTTGTCTCTTGATTTCTTTACAATTTATTAGTCTTATTATATAATATTTACAAATAAATAGAGTAGTTAAGAGGTTTTATTATGGACAAAAACCAAGAAAAAATAATTAAACAATTAAAAAATTTAGCAATAAAAAATAAAGCTAGTTACGTATCCCTTATTAAAGTTAAAGATGTTAAATTTAGTAAAGAATTTAGAAATATCTGTGAAACTAAAGTTTGTGGTGCCTATGGGACTAACTGGATGTGTCCTCCTTATATAGGAGATATTCACAAACTTATAAAAGAAGCTAAAAGCTTTGAAGATGGTTTAGTTATTCAAACTATTACTCAACTCGAAGATTCTTTTGATATTGAAAAAATGCTTAATGCAGGTAAGTTTATTAATAATTTAGCCCGCAAACTAAAAAAATCTCACAATATAAAAAAACTTGGTAAAACATTAATTCTTGGTAGTGGTGCTTGTGGTTACTGTGAAAAATGTTCTGTTATAAAAAATGCCCCTTGTCCATTTCCAAATATGGCTATTTCATCTATTGAAGCATATGGAATAGATGCTTTAAGTTTAGCTAAAGCTGGAAGCTTAAATTATATTAATGGTCAAAATACGGTTACGTATTATAGTTTTATTTTATTTAATCAAATAAAATAAATAGGAGGAAATATGAATAGTAATAAAACAACTAAAATTTATACTCATAATTCTTCTCCATTTGCAAAAGAAAACCTGTTTTATTCAGAACTTGCAGGAGAATATTTTGGTATTAGTGATTACGAAATAAAAAGAGATTATTACAATAGCTTACTTGTACTATTTATCGAGGAAGGTGAACTTACTGTAAACATCGATAAAGAATCATTTTCAGTTGGTAAAAATGATATAGCGTTTATAGATTGTAAAACTCCTCATCATTATTATTCTAAAGATCCTATATCTTTTAAGTGGGTACATAT
Organism: Bacillota bacterium; assembly: GCA_009711765.1. GTDB lineage: Bacteria > Bacillota > Clostridia > Tissierellales > MES13 > MES13. Next base: position 18,393 of record VEND01000008.1, read on the forward strand.
TCAAGGTAATTCAGTATTTGCTTATAGCGAACTTCTATCTAAACGTTTTCAGAGTCCTGTTATAGAGAATGCTTCTTCTATTATCCTTCAAGAATTTAAAATCCTTATAGGATTATTACGTGGAGAAAACACACTCGATCATTCATTATCTGCAACTATACACAGACTCTTAGCAACTATGGCAGAAAGTACATCAGTTCAAACAAAATCCACAGAGTATGCTCTTTCCATTGCAGAAGCTTATTTAAGACAAAATTATAATAAACAGATTTCCACAACAGATGTCGCTAATAAAGTAGATATGAGTATATACTATTTCACTCGTCAATTTCACAAACAATATGGTATATCTCCTTATGAATACTTAATAATGCAACGTATAAGTAATGCTAAAAAACTACTTTTAAATTCAAATATGAGCACAAAAGAAATTTCTAAAAAATGTGGATATAATCATCCATCAACATTTATTACAGCCTTTAAATCCCGTGTCGGAGCAACTCCTTCGCAGTTTAGAACAAATATTATAAAAAATATAGGCTTATAATTACAATAGGCGATCATATGATCGCCTATTACATATCAAAGATTCTTTACTTAATTATAGAAAACATCTCGTTGTATTGACTCATGGCATTTTTCACCGTTTTTCTAAGTGGTAAACCTCCTCCTGAAAGAATAACTAATTGTCCGACATTTACTTCTTTTCCTTCATTATAAGAATCAACATTTATCATAGTACCAACACAGTTTACTAAATATAACTTCCCTTTAATTTCAACAAAACCTTTTATTCTATAAGTATCTTCCGCTATAACCTTAAGAAAATATATGAGTTGGTCATACTTTATATTTTTATCAACTCTTATCATCATTTTTTGAAGTGTAATATCTGGAACTGTTGATTCATAATCTGATTTTACACTATCTTCAAAGATTAAGTTATCAATCCACTTCATTTTAAAATTTCCATGACTCGTTCTGTAAATAGAAATATCAGGTCTTTGCGTATGGATTAGTTTTTCTGTTTCAAGAATTTCTTTTTCACTTACTTTATCTATTTTGTTTAAAAAAACAACATCACTTGAAGCTATTTGTTTTTTTACACAACGTGCAGTTGAATAGACCTTTTTAAATCTATTTGCATCAACTAAACATATCCCTCCACAATACTGTATTTCATTTTTATATATTTCTTTAGCGAGTATTGATCTGATATTAGTAGGATCTGAAAGTCCTGAAGCTTCAACCACTATACAATCAGGACTATCTTCTAATGCATTTTTTAATTCATCTTCAAATTTATCAATTCTACAAGAACAGAAAATAGAACCATTGTTAATTTGTCTAAGTGACGCTCCAATTGTTTCAAGGAGTGGTCCATCTACCCCCTCTTTCCCAAATTCGTTTACTATTATATGCATACGCATAGGTGCTAAAGATGGAATTAATTCTTTTAAAAACGTTGTTTTCCCAGCTCCCAAAAAACCAGTTACTAAATATAATTTTGTCTTCATTATAACCTCCCATAATATTTTAGAGCAATATTCCTATATCTTTTTCAATTTTTATGCATTATAAAAAAGTTTTTTTATAATATTTTCTGAAGATATAAAATCATAAGATATGCTAAATATAGCACATTAGACAAGAAAAATCAAATTAAGAAAGAAAAATATAAAAAATTTTGACAAATTGCGTGACAAAAAGCAAGATTTATAGTATACTAATTAGTGAAAGTGAGTGGAAAAATTTTTATGAAGATAAAAGTAATCGAGGGAAAACGAATTCATGAGTGCTTGATAAAAAAAAATATTAGACTTGACATGCTATTAAAGCAAATAGGCATTCTTTTAGATATGCCTTGTGGAGGTAATCACACTTGTGGAAAATGTAAAGTCCGTGTTTCTGGAAAACTTTCAACTCTGACAAAGGATGAAAGAAAACTTCTTACCGAAGACGAAGTTAAAAATAATATTAGACTAGCTTGTTTTACGAAGGTTTTTGGAGATATTAATATTTATCCAAATGTGGATGCTACAGATACACTTTCAATGATTACTCTACCTAAATATAATTTAACCGGAAAAGGTTATGGCTTAGCAGTAGATATAGGTACTACAACAGTAGCTATGCAACTTTATGATTTGTCTACGGGAAAAATGCTTAGTGAGGCTTTAGGAGTAAATGCTCAAGGTTCTTTCGGTGCTGATGTTATATCTCGTATTCAAAATGCAGCTGATAATGGTAATAAATATCAGCAAGATGCAATTCAAAATCAGCTTAATTTAATGGCAAAGGATTGTATAACTCAAGCAGGTGTTGACTACATAAACAAATCTGTCATTACTGGTAACACAACTATGCTTCACTTTTATGAGGGTCTTGAGGTTAAAAATCTAGCTACAGCTCCATTTACACCGACTTCACTATTCGGTATGAAAAGTAATCATACATTAGTTAAAAGTCCTATCTATTTACCTAAATGTATAGGTTCATATATCGGTGCAGACATAACATGTACTATTCTAGCAACTGAAATGATTCATCACTCAGATAAAATTGAACTCCTTGCAGATTTAGGAACTAATGGAGAGGTGGTACTTAATATTTATGGAAAACTTTACTGTGCTTCTACTGCAGCAGGCCCTGCATTTGAAGGGGCTAACTTGACCTTTGGTATGAAAGCAGGAAAAGGTGCTATTGCAAAAGTTTCTATTAAAGCTAATAAAGTTTTTTATAAAACCGTAGGAAATACTCCTGCAAAAGGCATTTGTGGTTCGGGTATTTTAGATGCAGTAAGTATTATGCTAGAACTTAAAATTATTGATGAGACAGGACATATAGACAGTGAGTTTGAAGGTCCTGGAAAAATAATTTATCATAATGAAGAATTAGCATGGCAAATTCCAGGTACTAAAATAAGTGTCACACAAAAAGATATTCGTCAGATACAATTAGCTAAATCAGCAATATTTGCTGGTATTAAAACTTTACTCAAAAAAGAAAATCTTTCCCCCGAAGATATAGACACATTTTATATAGCGGGTGGTTTTGGACATTATATGAACAGACACAGTGCTGCAAATATAGGACTTTTTCCAAAAGAATTAGAAGACCGTATTAAACTTATTGGTAACGGTGCATTATCAGGAGCTGCTACTTTATTATTAGATACAGATCAAAGAGTAAACGAAAAATCTATTATTTCCAAATCAAAAGAAATTGAGTTATCTGGAAATCCAACTTTTTCAGAACACTATGTAGATGGAATGTTGTTTAGTCATTATTAGCAGCTAATAATATATTTTAATAATTATTATTTATTTGGAGGGATAAAATATGAATGAAAAATTAACAGAAATCAGTTCATTATTACAAGCAGGTAAAGCAGGTAAATGTAAAAAGGCTGTTAAAGCTGCGGTTGATGAAGGAATTGACGCTCAAACAATATTAAATGAAGCCTTATTATCAGGTATGGATGTAGTTGGTAGAAAATTCAAAGCTAATGAAATTTTTGTACCAGAAGTTTTAGTAGCTGCACGTTGTATGAATAAATCTCTTGATGTGCTTAAACCTTTATTACTAAAAGAAGGGTCTGAGCCTGTTGGTACTGTTATTCTTGGAACAGTTAAAGGTGATCTTCATGATATAGGTAAAAACCTAGTTAATATTATGATGCAAGGAAAAGGTTTAACAGTTATTGACTTAGGCGTTGATGTTCCTGCAGAAAAATTTGTTGAAGCTGCTAAAGAAAATAATGCTGACATAGTTGCTTGTTCTGCCCTTCTTACTACAACTATGGGAGAGATGCAAGGAGTAGTTGATGCAGTTAAAGCATCAGATTTAGCAGATAAAGTCAAAATTATGATAGGTGGAGCACCTATTACTTCGGATTTCTGTGAAGAAATTGGAGCAGATGTATATAGTGTTGATGGATCTGAAGCTGCTGAAGCTGCTTACGAAATTTGTGTAGCATAAATATTAAATATTTTAAAATCGAAAGGAGAATAATATGCAATCAAAAGAACGTTTATTTAAAACATTAAAACACGAATCAGTAGATAGAATACCATGGGTTCCATTTGCAGGTGTTCATGCAGGCTTTTTAAAAGATTATGCTGCTGATGAAGTATTGCAAGATGCTGATAAATTATACGAATCATTAATGGAAGTTAATAGACTATACAAACCAGATGGACAACCTGTAGTCTTTGATCTTCAATTAGAAGCAGAATGTCTAGGCTGTGAATTACAATGGGAGAAAAACAGCCCTCCTTCAATCAAAACTCACCCATTAGATGGTGATGATGAAGAACCTCCTGTAATTCCTTGTGAATGTACTATACCTACTCCAGAAAGTGGACGTTTTCCTGTCATCTTAGATGTTATGAGAAGAATGAAAGAATCTGTTGGTGAAACTACTGCACTTTACGGTTTAGTCACAGGACCTTTCACACTAGCTTCTCATCTTAGAGGAAATAATATATTTACAGATATGTTTGATTTTGATGAAGAAACAGAAGAATTACTTAACTATTGTGCAAAAGTTGCTAAAGCTTCTGCTGGGTATATGATTGATGCGGGTATGGATGTAATCGCTGTTGTTGACCCACTTATTTCTCAAATTTCTTCTAATCACTTTGAAGAATATATGATTAAACCTTTTACAGAAGTATTTGATTACATTCGTGAAAGAGGTGCTTACTCATCATTCTTTGTATGTGGAGATGCTACTAGAAACTTAGAAGTAATGTGTAAAACAAAACCAGATAGTATGTCAATAGACGAGAACGTTGACCTTAAAGTTGCATTAGAAATTGGAAGAAAGCATGGTGTTGTTGTAGGTGGTAATATTCCTCTGACAACTGTAATGCTTAACGGTAACCAAATGGACAACATGAAATTCGTTGTAGATTTATTGGATAATATGGAAGACAAATCAGGATTTATCTTAGCTCCAGGCTGTGATATGCCATACCAAACACCAATCGACAATGCAATTGGTGTTGCACAAGCAGTTATTGAAACAGAATCTGTTAGACAAATGATTAAGAATTATGTTGGAGAAGAAATTGATACATCAGGAGTTGTTATTCCAAATTATGATAATCTTGATAAACCACTAATGGAGGTATTTACTCTTGATCCACTAAGTTGTGCTGCCTGTACATATATGTTAAGGGTTGCTCAAGAGGCTAAAGATACTCTTGGAGATAAGATAGATATGGCTGAATACAGAATTACAGAAAAAGAAAATATTGCTCGTGTTAAGAAAATGGAAGTTGAAAAATTACCATCAATATATATTAATGGTCAACTTGAATTCTCTTCCATCATTCCTTCTAAATCAGAATTAGAAAAAGCTTTAAATATAGCAATGAAATAAATAACTTGTGTCAACTAACCATTTTAGAGGACACTGAAAAAGTAGACGAAAAATGTATCTAATTAATCGAGTAGAAGGTAGATAATTATTTTATCTACCGACCTCTCACACAACCTTACGTGCCGTTCGGTATACGGCGGTTCATTAAGACAGTCTATTTTTTTATACTGTGAATATAAACTTTGCAAGCCATAATTAGTCGATCTTTGATTAGTTATGGCTTTATTTAAAATTAGACTTTTTGAGATTCTCTAGTAAACTTTTTTTGTATTTGTATATTCTTAAGCTTTATTCCTTTTTTAAGTATATACATTGAGAAGAACCTTCTGGTATATTCCATTTTCAAAAGTTATATGTTAAATAGCACGTTATTTCAACTTTAAAAGTCAAAATATTTCAGTCTAAATATTGCTGAAAATCATAGATAATATGAAAAATTCAAGAGTAATTTACTCTTGAAAGATCAAATACTTAGCAGATTATTTAATTAGGATAATATAATCTAACTTTTTTTAGGAGTATCATTTTTAAATAAACTGCCATATAACTATTAGAGTATACCCATGTAAGATAAACTAAAAAAGTGGTTAATAATTATATTTAAAAATTATTAACCACTTACATTATTTTAATACTTTAAATTATAGCTTAGGATTTAATATTTGCTGAGTACGCTTAAATATATCTAAACCTTGTTGTTTTAACCAAAATGGTATATCAATAAGTACCCAATTCTCTGAAAGTTTATCCCCTTCACGACAATAAACATCTACCACTTGCATATCGGCACTAATCTCTCCTCCTGGCAAACCTAAAAATCCTCCTATTGGCGTATTAGAAAGATTGGGCCAACCAAAGAAACAAGCAAATTTCCCCTCTGCGAAGCGACAAACATGTCCATTAAATTTTTTATCCTTAAGATTATTTCTAAAGGGAAGTTGATGCTGTTTTTGATATCTTGGGATTGTATAGCTTGCTCCTATACCTCCTGGTCCATACCAAATCATATTCTTTGACCAAGATTTTTCTAATACCTCCGGAGGACATCCCATTGATCCACTGTCATTAAGTTCTGATAAATCATCTACCATTTTATTAACAAGTTCTAAAGTTTTTATACTTTCTTCTTCTTTTGCATCTTTAAAATTAAGACCATCATGATTTTTAGGACCTGGATACACAAAATATGATCCTGTTGATGGTGGCAATGGGTTTATACCTGCCTGTAGCATAAATCCAATAATGTCAACAAATAACCCTGTTTGAGTAATTTCACCATTCTCTACACAGTTAAATTCTGCATATCTTAAGTTTATCATTTTCCCTGTAGGTTTTACACCCAGCCATTCAGAGTCAAATAATCCCATAAAATGTCCCATGCTCATTACCCATTGTTTACCATCGATTTCATTAATTCCAGCGATAAATATATCCTGCCTTCGCTGCATATGTTTAAGAGAATTTTTTAGTGGAGTCCAAAACTTTTCTGCTACGGCTTTAGCACCGTTCTGCTCTCTAAATGGATATACACCTCTCCAATGATAATCTTCACTTGTAAACTCTTTCAGTAAATCTTCTACATTCTCAGATGCTGAATTTTCTAAAGCATGAAAATAATTTGTTACTATTTTTTTGGCCTCTTGATATTTACTCATAAAATCCTCCTCAATTCTTATTCTAAAATACTCATTAATAAATTTAAAACTTACTTGTATACAATTGATAAACAAAAATGATACCTAGGCTATTAAAAATTTAATAGTCAATAATTTTTCCAACAAACTCAGTAAAACCTTATAAAAAATTCACTTATATTTTAACACTTCATGACTATCTCTTCACTTTTTTTATTTACTTAAATAAACTCTTAAAACTCAAAAACTACTACAAAAGGAATACTCATTATTTATCTATCAAGAGAATAAAAAAAAGATATTTATTAGATGTATACTCTAGTTTATCTAATACACATAAGCAAAGTATATATACAATGCTTATGTGTTAAATAAAAGTAATATATTTCTTATTTCTTAGTTTTGTTAATAATTTCTTTTCCTGACGATGCTATCATTTTTTGGTCTGTACCTATTAATAGATATTGTACTCCTCGGTCAATATATTCACTAGCTTTTTCTGCACTTGTAACAATCCCAACTGCTTTACCTGATTTTTTAGTCTTTTTAATAACTTCATCTATACAACTAAGTAATTTTGGATTGTTACTTTGTCCTGTAATTCCTAAAGACTGTGATAAATCCATAGGTCCTATGAATATTACATCAATTTCAGGAATTTCAAGTATTTTATCTAAATTATTAACACATTCTATTGTTTCACAATGTGAAACAATTAAAGTGTTTTCATTAGCATCTTTTACATATTGAATTTTATCATATAAACCATAGTGCGCTGCTCTAACTGATGGAGAGAAACCCCTTTTACCAGTTGGACTATATTTAACATATGATGCTAGGTCTTTTGCTTGTTTTTCAGTATCAACATTTGGCACTTGAACTCCTAATGCTCCTGAATCTAATGCTTGAAGTATTTCCACATCTTCATTTTTCCTAACTCTTATAATAGGTGCTATATCTGTTGTATTTGCACCTCTTATTATATTTCCCATAGTTTCTTTACTCATAGAAACATGTTCATTATCTAATACAAAGAAATCAAAATCTAAAAGTCCTAATATTTCAACAACAGATGGATCCGTTATTTTTACAAATGTACCTATTACATATCCACCGTCTTTAATTTTTTTCTTTACTTTGTTTTCTTTTAACATTCTAATTACCTCCAGTTCTTATGGTATTAATATTGCTTTTAGTCTACATTCTTCTTTATTCTCTATCATTTTTATAGCTTTTTCTGCATCCTTTAACTCATATTTGTGTGATATAAGTGGTTTCACATTTATTCTACCAGATTCCATTAAATCAATAGTAGGTTTAAAAGCATTAGGGCTTGCTAAAACACCAATTAAATCGGCATCCTTTGTTACTACAGAATTTATTTGTGCCATAAACTCACTAGTAGGATAGATACTTAAAAGTACAACTTTACCTCCTGGTTTCACAGCTTCTAATGATTGATTAAATGCCTTTGGACTACCTGAGCTTTCTATAACAACATCTACACCTTTACCATTTGTTAATTCGTTTATTTTATCTAAAACATCATCTTTTTTATAATGCATTACAGCATCAGCACCAGTAGATTTGGCTATTTCTAATTTCTCATCCCAGCTACCAACTATAAATACTTTGCTAGCACCAGCTACTTTTGCACATTGCATAGATAACTGTCCTATAGGACCATCTCCTATAATAAGTACAGTACTACCATAATCTATATCTCCCTTCATTACTCCATATGAAGCAGTTGCAGCAGGTTCAATCAGTGCAGCTTCCTCATAACTCATACTATCTGGGAGTCTATAAACGTGTCTATAAGGTAATTTAATATATTCTGCAAATGCACCATCCTTATTTTTATAAGATCCAACTACAACTCTGTTAGGACAAAGATTATATCTACCTATTTTACACATATCACATTTGCCACACCCTATACTTACATCACTTGTTACCTTTTCACCTACGCTAAATCTAGGAACTTCAGAGCCTACTTCAACTATTTCTCCTGACCATTCATGGCCTGGTATAAGAGGATATTTGGTTAATCCTTTTTTTATATATGGCATTTCTCCACTATATAGTTCCATATCAGTTCCACATATCCCTACGGCTTTAACTTTTATAAGAATTTCATTGCTCTTTATTTTAGGTTTTTCTACGTCTTCATATTTCACTTCTCTCGGTCCTGTAAATCTTACTGCTTTCATATCAATACCCCCTAATAAAATAAGTTTTGTCAAAAATTTTGACTGAAAATCTTAACAAAACTCTATTTTTACATACTTATATTAAAGAAAATTTCCACCTCCCTAAAATCAGAAACAATTATATTGTCTAAGTAAATTGAACTACTAAGGAGGTGTCAAAACTTTAAATAGAAAATTAATAAACTATTTTAACTCATCAATTTTCAGTACAACAATATCTTGTGACTAATTGTCACTTTTAGAAACAATTCATCACTAAAACTTAAAACTCTAAACTATAAAAAATAAAAGAACAGAAAAAAGAATTCATGGATCATCAGGGAATTTTAAACTTAATTACATACTCATTTTTTCACCATGGATATCAAACTACTGACCAAGATATCGCAGCTTAAATTATTAAGTTTTGTGGCGATGAAAACTATATAAAAGTTAATGTTAAATAACATTAACTTTTATATTTTTAAATACTTCTTACCATGTACCTAAATTTAGAAATACTTATGGATCTATAATTACTTTGACGATACAATATCTAAGATAAAAACTACCGAAAAAATTATTGTAATTCAATATATACTCTTGGAATACAATTTTTCAGCTCATAGAATAAATCCCACAATGAAATCAGTGATACAATTAAATGATTCTATCCTTAATTCAAATTTGAATTAGTTTTCATAGAACTTTTACATTGAAATTTTTAAAATTATTTTTTCTTTTCATCTTCATTTAGAAAATGAAGCAATAATTTACGTCTATCATTCTCTGCTTTATGTATCGTTTTTTTATCCCATTTATAAAATCCTTGACCTGTTTTAGTTCCATAATTATTATTATCCACAATTTCTTTCATAACAGAAGAAGGTTTCTTTGAATCACAAAGATCTTTAAATAGATAAGAAGATATACTATAAAATACATCTAATCCACCAAGATCTGCACTCTTTATAGGCCCTGAAGTAGGAAGACGACGTCCAAAACCATATTCAACTGCTTTATCAACCTCTTCAACATCTGCCCAACCTTGTTCAACTATATATATAGCCTCTCTTAAAAGTGCATATTGCATTCTATTACCGATAAAACCAAGACATTCCTTTTTCATTTTTACAGGTTTTTTTCCTATTTGATTTACCCATTCTAGTGTTCTATCAACTACTTCATCAGAAGTTTTCTCTCCTGGTACAACTTCTACTAAAGGTATTAATTCAGGTGGACACCAGAAATGTGCTACTACCATTCTTTCTGGGTATTGTAAATCTTTTGCTATTTCTGTTGGACTTAATCCAGATGTATTTGATGCTAAAATGACAGATTTATCACATAACGAATCTAACTTTTTATATAACTTTTGTTTAACTTCTAAGTTTTCAACGACACATTCAATAACTAACTCTACATCTTCTATAGCTTTTTCTAATTCTTCTTTTATAGATATCTTTGACAATGTATTGTCTGCTTGTTCTTTTGTGATTTTGCCTTTATCTATAAGTGATGATAGATTTTTTTTTACACTTTCAAGAGCTTTTTCCAAGCTATCTTTAGATATATCAAATATATTAACTTCTAATCCTGATTCAGCACATAATTGTGCTATACCATGCCCCATTGTTCCAGCACCTAAAACTGCTATTTTATTTATCTTCATCCTTTTCTGGTTTATAAATATAAACCAGATTCACCTCCCTTTATAATATATCTATTCTAAGACTCGTTTTTTACTTTTTCAATTTCTTCAGTCAATTTAGGTACTATATCATGAAGGTCTCCTACTATACCTAAATCTGATACCTCAAATATAGGAGCTCCACTATCTTTGTTTATTGAAATAATAAACTCTGATTCTTCCATACCAGCAAGGTGTTGAATAGCTCCTGATATTCCTGTTGCAATATATAAATCAGGTCTTACTGTTTTTCCAGTTTGTCCTACTTGGTAATCCTTTTCAATCCAACCTTCATCTACATTTGCTCTTGAGGAAGCAATTTCACCACCAAGAGCTTCTGATAATTTCATCAATTTATTAAATCCTTTTTTATCACCTAATCCACGTCCACCGGATACAAGAATATTAGCTTCTGTAATATCAACCGTTTTCTTAGTTCTTTTTAGTACTTTTCTAATTTTTATGTTCATATCCTTTTCATTAAATTCAATAGGAAATTCATTTATTTTACCACTTCTTGATTCTTCCTTCTCTAAAACATCCATAACTCCTGGCCTTACTGTAGCCATTTGAGGTCTGTGATTTTCACATATAATCGTAGCCATAATATTACCCCCAAATGCAGGACGTGTCATCATTAATAATTTAGTATCAAGATCAATTTCTAACCCTGTACAATCAGCTGTTAACCCTGTATGCAATCTTGCAGACACTCTGGGTGCAAGGTCTCTCCCTATAGAAGATGCTCCAAATAATACTATCTCTGGATCATTAGCTTTAATAATTTCATATGTTGCTTTAGTATATGGTTCAGTTACATACTCTTTTAGCATTTCATCTTCTGTATAAATAACTTCATCTGCACCATACTCTATTAAATCATGTGCTTTTTCTTTAATATTAGATCCTAATAATATTGCAACAACCTTTTGATTTAAATCTTTTGCAAGTTCTTTGGCCTTACCAATAAGTTCAAAACTTACCTTTTGAATTTCACCATCTCTTTGTTCTGCCAATACATATACATCTTTACTCATTAGCTTAACGCCCCTTTCTTAATTATGTTTATTATCTAGATAATATGTTTTTCTCTTAGTTTAGTTACAATTGCTTCAACAGCTTCTTCTGCTGTAACATCATCAAGAAGCTCGCCTGCTCCCTTCGCTTGTTTAGTAAATGATTTTTTAACCCTTGTAGGGGAACCTTTTAATCCAAGATTCATTTTATCTACTGTATCCTCTATTTCATCTAATCCCCAAACCTTTACATCTTTTTCTCTATATGCATCAAATGTGCCCTTTACTGACATGTATCTAGGCTCAGCTAATTCACTTAAAGACGTAATTAAACATGGAGTATTAACTTCTACGATATGATATCTATCTTCAAATTGTCTTTTAACGACAACTTTCCCTTCTTCTACATTAATTTCCTCTGCATAACTTACCTGTGGTATCTCTAAATGTTCAGCAATTTGTGGTCCAACTTGAGCTGTATCACCATCTATAGCTTGTCGTCCAGCTATAATAACATCATAATCAAGCTTTTTTAGCGCAGCTGCAAGTGTTGATGATGTAGCCCAAGTATCAGCACCCCCAAATGCTCTATCACTAAGTAAAATTGCTTTATCTGCTCCCATAGCTAACCCTTCTCTTAAGGCTACTTCTGCTTGAGGAGGTCCCATAGATAATAATGTAACTTCTCCTCCTACTTTTTCTTTTAATCTCAAAGCTGATTCAATACCTGATTTATCATCTGGATTTATTATACTTGGAACACCTTTCCTAATAAGTGTATTTGTTTTTGGATCTAATTTTACTTCTGTTGTATCTGGTACCTGTTTAACACAAACAACTATATTCATAATGATTATCTCCTTTCAGTAATTTTAATTTCATATTTATTTAAGCGACGATGCAATAACCATCTTCTGAACTTCTGATGTTCCTTCGTATATTTCTGTGATTTTGGCATCACGCATCATTCTTTCTATTGGATATTCTCGGGTATAACCATACCCCCCAAACAACTGTAAACATCTTCTCGTTACATCGCTAGCTAACTCCGAACAATATAATTTAGCCATAGCTGCATTTGTTGTATATGGTAAATTGTCATCTTTTAGGCGTGCAACTTTATAAACTAAAAGCTGGGCTGCTTCTATCTTAGTTCTCATATCTGCTAATTCAAACTGTGTGTTTTGAAACTTATAAATACTTCTACCAAACTGCTTTCTTTCGTTAACATAGTTTACAGTTTCTTCTAATGCTCCTTCTGCAAGACCTAATGCTTGAGCAGCAATTCCAATACGTCCTACATCTAATGTTTGCATTGCAATTTTAAATCCTTTACCTTCTTTACCCAACAAATTTTCTTCAGGTACAATGCAGTTTTTAAATATTAATTCACATGCACTAGAACCTTTTATACCCATTTTCTTTTCTTTTTTTCCGACAGTAAAGCCTGGGAAATCACTTTCTACTATAAATGCAGAACAACCCTTTGTTCCTTTAGATCTATCTGTCATAGCAATTATTATATAAACGTCAGCGTGACCTGAATTTGTGATAAAAATCTTTGATCCATTTAAAACATAATGGTCACCTTTTTTTACTGCTGTGGTCTTTTGCATAGCTGCATCAGTACCAGCACTTGGTTCTGTCAATCCAAAAGCTCCTAGTTTTTCACCTTTACAAAGTGGAACTAAATATTTTTGTTTTTGTTCATCTGTTCCATATTTATATATAGGATGAGAACAAAGAGATGTATGCGCAGTATATATTGTAGTTGTAGTTAAACAAACCTTAGCCAATTCTTCAACTGACAATACATATGCAAGAGTATCAGCTCCTTCTCCACCATATTCTTTAGGCATTGGTATTCCCATAAATCCATATTTTTTTAATTTCTCAACAGTTTCTGTCGGAAATCTTTCTTCTTCGTCTATTTCAGCCGCTATAGGTTTAACTTCATTTTCTGCAAAATCTTTAAACATCTTTTTAGCTAGTAAATGTTCTTTTGGTAATTTAAAATCCATATTTTTTCCTCCCATATTTTTATTTTTAAATAAGTTAATCAACTTACAATAGCTTTTCATTATATTTGTTTATTTAATCCTATTAGATCTTTAGTAAAATATTTTTCATCCATGGTCTTTAGAGACTTATCTATCTTAGGTTGAAATTCCATCTTGTCTAAAATTTGTGTCTCTACATCTATACCAGGTGCAACCTCAGTTAAGTATAGACCATCACTTCTGAGCTCAAACACAGCTCTTTCAGTTATATATTTAACTGGTTGTCCTACTTTATTTGCATATACTCCACTAAAAGTAATTTGCTCTACTTCTTTAACAAATTTATTCTTCTTTCCTTCCTTAACGATATATAACTTTCCATCTTTAACTTCTGTTTTCAATCCACCAGCTGTAAAAGTTCCACAGTAAACTACTTTCTTTGCATTCTGTGTTATATTTATAAATCCACCACAGCCAGCAAGTCTTTTTCCAAATTTACTTACATTAATATTTCCAACTTCATCAACCTGTGCCATTCCTAGAAACGCTATATCTATTCCACCACCATCGTAATAATCAAACATAACATTTTGGTCTAATATGCTATCTGCATTTACTGAAGCTCCAAATTGAGCTCCGGATAATGGCATCCCTCCAACAGCACCAGCTTCTACTGTTAATGTCATATAATCTGAAATGCCTTCTTCAGCCGCTATAGAAGATATTACTTCTGGAACTCCAACTCCTAAATTAACTACGACATCTTTTTCTAATTCTTTACTAGCTCTACGCGCTATTACTTTTTTAGCATTTAAAGGAATTTCTTTTTTATCATTTATTGAAGCTCTTATATCTCCTGTTAATGATGGATCATATTCATATCCTAGGCACTGCAAGCTATCTTCTTTATTTCCTACAACTATGGCATCTACATTAATACCTGGGATTTTAACTAATCTAGGATCTAAAGTTTTATTTTTTACTATCTTTTCAACTTGTACAATAACCTTACCTCCGCTATTTTTACAAGCTTGTGCCATTGCTGTTGAATCTAGTGTTCCTATTTCTTTCTCCATCGTTATATTACCAGACTCATCAGCATAAGTACCCCTTATAAGACATACATCAATGGGAAAGCTTTTGTATAATAGACGTTCATTTCCATCTATGTTAATTAGCTTAACTAAATCGTCTTTAGTATTAGAATTTAATTTCCCTCCGCTATTTCTAGGATCAACAAAAGTATTTAACCCAACATGTGTAATAGTACCAACTTTCTTAGCAGCAATATCTCTAAACAAATGGGATATTACCCCCTGAGGAAGATTATATGCTTCAATCGTACCCTCAATAGCCATATTTCCTAATTCCGGGCCTCTATCCCAATGACCACCGATAGCTCTTTTTACCATTCCTTCATGTGCAAAATGATCATTTCCTTTACCATTTCTTTTGCCTTGACCGGCTGCAAATACTAAAGTTAAATTTTTAGGAGAACCCATTTCTAAATATTTTTCTTCTAGAGCACTTGTTAAAGCCTCTGGACAACAACTACTAACAAATCCACCAGTCGTCACGGTTTCTCCATCATTAATAAGATCAATTGCCTCTCTAGCTGTATATATTAGTTTTTTTTCCATATTATTCTCCCCTCTTGGTAAAACCAACTCCATTTTTTAAAAGGCAACTTTATTTATATTGAAAATTTTTCTCTTTTGATTTGTTTATAAAAGCTTCCATCCCAATTTTTTTATCTTCAGTAGAATTACAAACACTAAAAGCTTGCAACTCATATGAAAGTCCTGTATTTACATCTGTTTCGATTCCTCTATTAACAGCACGTTTTGTTTGTTGTACTGCTATTTGTGCATTTTTAGATATTTCTTTAGCCAAATCAATACACTCGTCTAATAATTTATCACTAGGAACAATTTTATTAACTAAGTTTATTTCTAATGCTTCTTCTGCATCTATTATTTTCCCAGTATATAGCAATTCTTTTGCTTTTCCAACTCCTACTATCCTTGGTAATCTTTGAGTTCCACCAGCCCCCGGTGTAATCCCTAGACCTACTTCAGGTTGGCCAAATTTAGCTTTTTCAGAAGCTATTCTTATATCACAGGATAATGCTAATTCACAACCTCCACCCAGTGTAAACCCATTTAAAGCTGCAATAACAGGAATCCTAAGGTTTTCAATTTTTGTATTTAAATCACTACCAAGTTGTGCCCATTCTAATGTTTCAGCTCCTGATAGAGGTAACATTTCTTTTATATCTGCTCCAGCGATAAAAGCTTTTTCCTTTCCAGTAATAATCAGAACATATATATCCTCACTATTGTTGACTTCGTCTATTGAATTACTTATTTCTTTCATAAACTCAACATTAAGTGCATTTAATGATTTAGGATTATTTAAAGTTAAAACTGCAATATGCTCTTTTTTTTCTAAAATAACTTTTCCCATACATTTAACCTCCTATCTAAAAAATATAAGATTGTCATAGAATAAATAACTTTACTACTTAACTTTCATTATTACATGCATATTTATTTAATATATTTACCACATTAAAGTAATCATTTTTTTCTTTAACAAATATTAATTTGTGCTTAAACCTAAATCCTTCAAGATTAACACAACAACTAAAACAACCACAAATAACCAATAAAATATGGTATTCTACATTAGCCTTAGCATTGTAATAGTTAAAAGGATACTGTTTTTTTATAGTTTGTAAAAACTTTACTCTATCATATCTAGAATTACATCCTCCACAATATTTAACTCCTATATCCAAGATACTCACCTCTTGAATTTACTTGTTTAATATTTTTTTTGCTTCATCTAATAATTCTTTATTTGTTTGGTTTTCTACTACTACTTTTTTTATTTCTGGTAACTCTTCTATTAAAATTTTTTCAATTACTTTCTTAACTGTATTATCTGAAGATATGCAATGTTTACACTGCCCCAAAAGATTTATTCTTGCTATTCCATCTTTAAAATCTAATACTTCTAAATCCCCTCCATGACTTAACAAGTAAGGCCTAACTTTCGATTTTATTATTCTTCCAACTTTTTCTTTAAGCATTAATTACACCTCAAATTTCATACTATTAAAAGTATATTTTAATCTTCTATTCTTGCTATAGCTTTAGCTAATTCTTTTTTCTGCTCTATATTAGATTGTCTCCCTATCATTATTCTTTGAGCTTGTGGAGAACCTGCTCCATGCATTGATTCTGTTCTATATCCAACAGCAGCTGTTCCTAGTGTTAAGTTTTCTATTAATCTAAAAACCTTCATTCTTTTTTTAGCTGATACACCATTAGCTCCCTTAAAATATTTCTCCATAAACTTCCCTGTTACAGGATTTTCATAATCCTTCTGCGATGGCATAGTAACCATTAATCCTCCTGCAATATCTTCTGCTAGCCTAGCTATTTCATAAGGAAATCTTGTTACATTTTGCTTACATACATTAGCTAATAGTAAATCTATTTGATAATTTCCAGATTTAGTTTTGTGCCCCTCAGCTGAACAAGCAATACCACATGCATATAAAGTTTCATTTAAATGAGACATTTCTATAAGTTTATCTTTTATATGTGATGCTTTAGTGATACCATTGTATTCAGTTATTAAGGCAGATGAACCTATTAATACATCACCAACTCCAACTTTACAACCACCATAACTTTGTCTATGATAACCTGCAAACCTTTCGACCATCATGCCAGCAAACTCAGTTTCACCATTTAAGAAAATCCTGTCATTTGGTACAAAAACATCCTCAAATACAACTAACGCTTCCATACCGCCATATTCTTTATTCCCAACATCTATATCTGCGTTGTTTTCAATTTTTCTAGTATCACATGATTGTCTTCCTACTATTATTGTTATACCTTCTGAATCTGTTGGTACTGCAAAAGAAATTGCATAATCCTTATCGTCTGGTTTCATAGCTATTGTTGGCATTACTAAAACCTCATGAGAATTTGTTATACCCGTTTGATGAACCTTAGCTCCCCTTACTATGACACCATCCTTTCTTCTTTCTACAACTCTTAAAAATAAATCTTCATCCTTTTGTTTACTAGGAGGTAAACTTCTATCTCCTTTAGGATCAGTCATTGCTCCATCTACAGTCAAGTCTTTTTCTTGTACATACTTAAGAAAATCTTTGAAATTTTCATGGTAGTGAGTTTCATTATTTTGGTCTACTTCATATGTAGTACTAAATACAGAGTTGAATGCATCCATCCCTACACATCTTTGAAAACAAGATGCAGTCTTCTGTCCTAAAAGTCTTTGCATTTTTACCTTTTTCACTAAATCTTCTGTATTTGCATGCAAGTGAGTAAACCTATTAACTTTTTCACCGGTTAAAATCGATTTTGCAGTCATCAAATCTTCATACTCAGATTTATGAGCTAATTCATAAGTTGCCTTAACTGAATTAAGGGAAGGTCTTAAAATTGGATTATCAACTACATTTTCAATCTTTTTACCTAACATATAAACATTTAAATCTAACTTACGTATACTTTCTAAATACTGTTCACCTGTCATTAAAGTCATCATAATTCTCCTTTCTATTTTCAGTCTCACCCTTATTATGAAGCAAATTCCATGCCAAGTTAAAAATTCATATGCTTTTATTATGAAATATCTCAACAAAATGACACATTAGTGCCATTTAAAACTAAACATTTTAATTTTAAAAGTATAGCAGAGTCTATTTTTTTTATTGTCATTATTCAATCAGTTTTAATTAAATGATGATATTCTACATATCGTTATGCAAATTTGCATCAACTTTATATTTCTAATATGACCAATTATTACTTAACAAAAAGGCGATACATTTTAAAATGTATCGCCTTCAAATATATCAAACTATAATTATTAAAGTGTTCTATTTTTTAACAATTGCCCTTTTTCATCATGGTCTTTATCATATTCTATATTATATATTCCTGAGTAACTGTCTGGATTTCTAAATCCTAGTAGGTTAATACCATAAGGATATTTCTCTTTAATTTCATTTATTAACTCACAACAGTGACCCGCTGCAGTAGATACTAATTTTTCTCCTTTTTCTACATCATCTTTTTCCATTAAAGCAAAAGTTCCTTCAAAGTGATACATAGAACCTGCAACAGTTGCTTCATCAGCATGCCACATATAATCATCAAGTACATTTTTATTATCTCTTAAAAAGTCATACCAAGTAGATGATAAAGTACCTTCTAATCCTAATTTATGAACCTCTACTATTGTAGAAGACACCTTACCATGTGCTGATATAATAATAAATTTATTATATCCTGCAACAGCTGTTCCTCTTACTATGTCTTCTAGCATAACTATATGTGTTTCATATTTTAAAGGTATTGTACCTTTCATTC
Source organism: Bacillota bacterium (assembly GCA_009711765.1). Taxonomy (GTDB): domain Bacteria; phylum Bacillota; class Clostridia; order Tissierellales; family MES13; genus MES13. The sequence goes on from VEND01000008.1 coordinate 37,731, forward strand.
CCCAGTGCATATATGGATGAGAACCATACATAGGACTTGGTAGTACCATTGCTCCTGTTTTTTCTCCTACTCTCTCAGCTATTCCTATTGCATTTAAAGTATCTGACCCACAAGGACAATGAAGACCGTGTTGTTCTATAGCTCCTATAGGTAAAATAGCTACATCACACTCATTTTTAGCATATTCTATATTTATTTTCTTAGAGTTTTCATGAAATCATACTGAATCTCTTTTTCCTAATTTTAATTACTTCATTATTATATTACTCCTATTGTTATATAGTTATTTTATTTTTTAAATCTATAATACTCATATTACACTAAATATTACTTGGAATTAATCTGCCATTATATATTATATTTATAAATTAATCAACATCAAGAATAGATATTGAGCTAAGAAGAATATTAGTAAGAATTTAGCATATTTGTCCATTGAAAAAGGAAGTAAAGATACTCCATTCTCATCTTCGACACCTTCAGCTATCATTTCAGCTCTCATACCTTGAGCTGTAAATTTCTTAATATCTTTAATAGGTTTACTACTATCTGTAAATAATAAACTAAGTACATATCCTAATACAAATGTTATAATACATCCTATTGCAGGATTCCATAACCATCCAACTCCAAATGATTTAGCTATTGCATAACCTGAAATAAATCCAAGAACAAATCCACTAGCAACACCTTTATCATTAGCTCTATAAGTAAACATTGCTAATAAAAACGCTCCACAAGCAGGGCCTGAGAAATACGAGATATAATTACCAACTAAATCAAGAACTGATCTAACTGTTCCTCCAAAAGCTAAAATAACTACAAATATAATTATTACACCAAATGTTGCTGAAATTGTCATTGTAGTTTTAAGTGATACTTCTTCTTCTCCATGATAAAAATACTTTTCATATATATCTTTAATAAACACTGTTGTCATAGAGTTTAATAATGAATCCACACTAGACATAGCTGCTGCAAAGGCTCCAGCTATAACTAAACCTATAATACCAACTGGTAATTCTTCTAAAATAAAATTAATCATTACATCGTTTGCAGTAGCAAATTCTTTTCCTCCAAAATATACCCAAAGAACAGCTCCTACCATTAAAGTTAAAAAGTAAGTAACATTCATAACAACTGCACTAGATGCAAATGAACTTTTAATACCCTTCATTGATCTAGATGTTAAAATTCTTTGAACTTGTGCTTGGTCAAATGCAAAATACCTTACCCACATTATTGTACCACCTATTAAAGATGCCCAAAATGTATGGTTGTTAGTTAAACTAAAACTAAAATCTAAAGCTTGCAATTTACCATCTAGTTTAGCTGCTCCTAATGTATCAAAGAATCCCATATTCATAGTCTTTAAAGGTATAATCACTGCTAAGAAAACACCTAACCATACAACTACTGTCTGTATTGTATCAGTCCAAATAACGGCTTTAATACCGCCTAATAAAGTATATACAATTGCAATAAGAACAATTATTGGAACTATAACATTTAGTGACCATCCTGTAATACGTTGTAAAATAAGAGCTGGCACAAATACCATTGAACTAACCTGAATAAGTGAGTTTATAAAAAACTGAGCAACTGTTAAATTTCTACTAAGACCACCTAATCTATATTCCATATATTCATATACAGAAGTTATTCTTAAATGATATATCACCGGTGTAGTTATATAAACAGCAAAGAAAACAGCAAGTGGGACTGTTATATTTACCATAAATGGTGCTAATCCTGAATTATAAGCCCATCCTGGAGATCCAACAAAACTATTAGCACTAATCATTGTAGCAGATACTGATAATGCTATCGGTAGCCAAGGCATATTTCTTCCTGCTAAAAGATAATCCTCCTGTGTTTTATTTCCCCTACCAGAAAAATATCCTATAGCAAGCATACCTAAAAGATATCCTGCAAACACTATAACATCAATTGTCGAAATCATTTAATGCTCCCCCTTTAATTTTTTGTATAGTCATTTGTACAAATTTTTAATACTAATAAATATTTACATATAATCACCACCTGATATTTAAATATTTACATCTGAATACTTTTATTCTACACATTATTTTATAATCTTCAGATGCTTACTATATTGAAATAATTACCATTTAACGCTTTAGCTTAACATTTAAATATATTTTGAAACTAAAACGTTTTTATTACACTAATATAATTATGCAAATATCATTCCAATGCAGTATTTCAGTAAAATACCTAAAATACATCTGAAAAATCTGAATATTCTACATTTCGATGTATGTCATCATCATTTTCATGTAATTTTGCATCAGATTTATCTCTTTTCCTCAATAATATTTTAATACAATTAAAAATAAAGCAATATATAAAAATAAAAATTTAACAAATGACATCAAAGAAAAAGGATAACTAAATTACATAAAAATAAAAATTGTCAATATGTAAAAAAACTATTATTACTGAGATCCAAGGTATTATCGCCCTAGCTAAGTTATCAAATTTAATATCACTTATCTGAGAAGCCATAAATATGCACCTAACGGAGGCGTCACAAAGCCAATTGCTAAGTTAAGTACCATAATTAAACCAAATTGTACTGGATTTACCCCTAATGCTTCTACAACTGATAACAATAATAGTTATACCTTCTGAATCTGTTGCTACTGCAAAAGATACTGCATAGTCTTTATCATCTTCTCTCATAGGCATTTTTGGCATTACTAATACCTCATGAGAGTTAATTATACCTGTTTTATGCACCTTAGCTCCTCTTACTATTATACATCTTTTCTTCTTTCAACAATCTTTAAAAATAAGTCTTCACCTTCTTGCTTATGTGGAGGTAAACTTCTATCTCCCTTAGGATCTGTCATAGCTCCATCTACAGTTAAATCCTTTTCTTGTACATATTCCATGAAACTTCTAAATTTTTCATGATATTTAGTATTATGCTTTTGGTCTATTTCATAAGTAATGCTAAATACTGAATTAAATGCATCCATCCCTACACATCTTTGAAAACAAGATGCAGTCTTTTGTCCTAGAAATCTTTGCATTTTAACCTTTTTAACTAAATCCTCTGTATTTTCATGTAAATGTATAAATCTATTTACTTTTTCTACAGTAAATAAATTTAGCTGTCATTAAATCTTCATATTCAGGCTTATGAACTAGCTAATAAGTTGCTTTAACCGAATTTAACGAAGGTATTAAAATTGGTCATCTACCACATTCTCAACTTTTTTCCTAACATATAAACATTTAAATCTAACTTTCGTAAACTTTCTATATACTCTGATATAAAAAATCTTTTTAATAATTTTATAATATTATAAAGCAGTAAACATTTCTAATATTACACTGGTGATAATGTTATACATACAGATATGCATAAATTCATCGTGGTTTAAAAAATCTATAAAAAAATAGCGACACAACATAATGCATCGCTATGATTTTAGAATATTAAATTGTTTACTTACAGTAATCTTCCTTTATCATCATGATCTTTATCATATTTAATATCAGACGTTCCCGCATAACTTCCAGGATTTCTAAAACCTAATGGATTAATACCACAAGGATATTTCTCTTTAATTTCATCTATTAACTCACAGTAGTGTCCAACTACAGCAGATACTAATTTTTCTCCTTTTTCAGCAGAAGCCTTTGTTGGATCTCCTATTACTCCTTTTTCTACATCATCTTTTTCCATTAAAGCAAAAGTTCCTTCAAAGTGATACATAGAACCCGCAACAGTTGCTTCACCTGGTGCTGTTTTCCATTTAGAATCTAACAATGGAGTACCTCCATCTTCTACTGCAAGATCCATATCTACTAAATCAGGGTATAAGTGTAAAGCTAAAGATGTTTCTGCTTCATCAGCATGCCACATATAATCATCAAGTACATTTTTATCATCTCTTAAAAAGTCATACCAAGTTGATGATAATGTAAAGTAACCTTCTAAACCTAATTTATGAACTGCAACAATTGTTGAAGATACCTGTCCGTGAGCTGATATAATTATAAATTTATTATACCCTGCAACAGCTGCTCCTCTTACAATGTCTTCTAGCATAGCTATATGTGTTTCATATTTTAAAGGAATTGTACCTTCCATTCCCCAATGCATATATGGATGCGAACCATACATAGGACTTGGTAATACCATTGCTCCTGTTTTTTCTCCTACTCTCTCAGCTATCCCTATTGCATTTAAAGTATCTGACCCACAAGGACAATGAGGACCGTGTTGTTCTATAGCTCCTATAGGTAAAATAGCTACATCACACTCATTTTTAGCATATTCTACATTAACCTTTCCTGAGTTTTCATGAAACCATACTGAATCTCTTTTGCCTAATTTTAATTCTTTCATTATTGCATTACCTCCCTAATTTTTATACATATTACTCTTTGAACTTTTAGGTTCAAATTTTTTCTACACTTACTACAGATGCAAATTTTATGCCAACTTCATTTTATAATTCATTAATTTCAGTATCTTCATCTACCTCATTTAAATACATCTGACGAAGGACCTCTAGTCCATCAAAAGTCATCCATTCTTCTTTTACTTTGTTATCAACAATATTGTAGTGGTTTATTCCTAATACCTCTATCCTCTTTCCAGATGGTTTTCCAAAATATCCATATCCTTCGTGTACACCATTTAATCTCCATCTGACTGCAACATCCCAGGAATTCTCTTCTCTTTGATTACAAGATATTCTTTCTACTTCAATAGCCGCATTTGGGAAAGATGCAAATAGACTCACAAACATACCTTGTATATTGTCATATCCATTTAAATCCATATCACAGATAAAATGATTGACAGCATTTTCATGATAATATTTTTCAACTTCATTGATAAGCTTACAATTCCATATATGACTTATCATTTCAAGAACTAATTCCCCTACACTTGAGTCCTTAGCATTATATAACTCTGGTTTAATTTGACCTTCCATAGATTCTCCTAAGCCAAATTTACTTTGAAGTGCAGGTTCTTTATCTTTTGAAGCTTTAGCTAACTTTTTAGCTATTTCATCTGGATCGTAACCTAATTGTTTTACAATCCATAAATTATCTCTTACTAACCATTCTTCATATATTTTATTATTTTTAGCAATACACTCTGCTACAGTCCTAAAGGAAACTTTTTTACCAGTGGCTTTTCCATAACTATTATCTCCATAATTAGTTGATATGCTTTGGATTCTATGAGAAGATACTAAAGATCCATCATCACCATTAGACCATATTACATTTTGTCCAAGTAATTTTCTATCTGGAAAAGAATGTAAAGTCTGTAAAGTTCCTGATATTACTCCATACACTCCATAATTTGTTCCCGCCGGAGTGTGAACTATTACATTAGCTGAATATGTATCATAAATAATACCTATGCCCTTTTTCTCCCATATATTATGGGTAATCTTCATAATAAAATCTACAAAATCATTATATTCTGAATCAAAACCTTTCATTTCTTGTTTCTTTTTACCTTCTAATTCTATATAACTACTATAATCGTGTGTTTTTAAAGAATTAACTAAGGAACTATCACCATAATAAATCATCTTTTTATCTGTCTTTTCAGGTTTCTTATTCATATTTTTTATGTTTTTATTATCATCCTTTTTATCCATTTTAAAACTAGGCCCCCTTTTATGAGTTAACTTATTATATTTATCTTTTTCAGGCACAGCTTTTTCTTTTATCTTATCATCTGTCTTTTTCAATCACCTCCTTAAATAGTCAATTCTTTACAACTTTTGGGAAATAGTAATATATCAAGTAGTCAGAAAATAGGATGATCATCTATTTTCTTTCCTACTCTCACAAAGCTAAACTTGTGTTTGCCATACCCAACTTTATATTCTGTTAAAATAGCAAAATCAAAATCCTAAAAACATTCATTAGATAGATAAGGTGAATACTAATAAACAGCCATTTAACCATAAGTATCTTAATTGAATATTAAAAATTCCCATGTTTTTCGTACTAAAGACGTCTTTTTTTATAACTTTCTTCTAATTAAATATGCTTTACTTTGAAAACCATTATCTCAGCAACATGCATCAAAGCATCTTTAACTAAGATATTAACATCCATACATATTATATCAACAATTAGTTAAGTTATTAAAGCTAAAAATAAATATTGTGACGAAAAATACTAATGAAAACTTAGTATACTTGTCCATTGAAAACGAAAGTAAAGAAACTCCTCCCTCATCCTCAATTCCATCAGCTATCATTTTAGCTCTCATGCCTTTATCTATATATTTCTTAATATCTTCAATAGACTTACTACTCTCTTTAAATGTAAACTTGCAAAATATCCTATTACAAATGTTATGAAACATCCTATTGCTGGATTCCATAACCAACCGGCACCTAATGATTTTGCTATTCCATAACCTGTAAAGAAACCTAGAACAAACCCAGTAGCACCCTTTTATCATTAGCTCTAAAAGTAAATAATGCTAACAAGAATGATCCACAAGCAGGCCCTGCAAAATATGAGTTATAATTACCAACTAAATCAAGCACCGACCTAACCTTTCCTTCAAAAGCTAATATAACTACAAAGATGATTACTATACCAGATACAGCAAATATTGTCATTGTTGTTTTAAGAGAAACTTCTTCTTCTCCTTAATATAAAAAGCGAAAGATACATTTTCATTACAATAATATATATTGCAAATTACATTCCAATGTATTTTTTCTCCTGATTAAAAGAATGTACTGAATTATCTATTTATATTTATTAATAATGATTGATTTTTGATGTATTTTACCATCTAATTATGTAAATATACATCAACCCTAACTGTAAATTATCATTTTAACTACCTATTAAAAAATCACCTAGAGCATAGACAGCTTTAGGTGATTTTTTTATAATTCCAATCCTCTTTTAATATTATACAGGTACGTTAAGTAATCTAGGAAGCGTTAATGAAATAGCTGGTATAAAAGTAATCATCAATAATACTACTATCATTACTAATATCCAGGGTACTATCGCCCTTGCTAAATTATCAAATTTAATATCACTTATCTGACAGGCCATAAATAAATTAGCTCCCAATGGTGGAGTTACAAAACCTATTGCTAAGTTAAGTACCATAACCAGACCAAATTGAATAGGATTTACTCCTAATGCTTCAACAACAGGTAGCAATATAGGTACAAGAATAATAATTGCAGCATTCGTTTCCATAAATGTACCTACAATTAATAATAAAACGTTAATTAATAATAGAATAAAAACCTTACTTGATGTAATACTTAAAATAAAATTAGCTATAGTTATAGGTACTTGGGTAATAGTAAGAATTCTTCCAAATCCAGATGAAATACCAATAATAACTAACACTGCAGAACAAAGTAAACAAGCATTAAATCCAATAAAAGGTAATTCTTTGATTTCAACTTCTTTGTATACGAAAACACTTACAACTATTCCATATATACATGCAACCGCAGCAGCCTCAGTAGGAGTAAATACTCCTCCATATATTCCACCTAAGATAACTACAGGAACCATTAAGGCTGGAATAGATTCTTTAAATAATGAAAAGAATTCTTTAAGTGTATATTTCTCCTTATTTCCTCCATAACCATGTTTAACCGAAAAAAAGTATGTATAGATTATCAAAGCTATTCCAACTAGTAAACCAGGTCCAATACCTGCAGTGAACATTCCTGTTACTGAAACCCCAGCTGCAACAGCATAAATTACCATACATATACTAGGAGGTATAAGCGTCCCTACAGTCCCAGCTGTAGCTACTAATGCTCCCGAAAAACTTTTGTTGTAATCTTCTTTTAACATAGCCGGAATCATAATTACACCAATAGCAGCAACAGTAGCCGAACCCGTCCCTGATATTGCAGCAAAAAAAAGACATGTAACAATAGAAACAATACCTAAACCTCCAGTACATCGTCCAAAAAAAACACTTGCTACTTTAAGAAGACGTTTAGAAATACCGCCCCTTCCCATAATATCACCAGCAAAAGTAAACAATGGCACTGCCATTAAAGGGAAAGAATTCAGTCCTTGTACCATTGTTTGTGTAAAAGCTTCAATACTTATTGGGTTTAAACTATAAATAGTTATAACTGAAGCTAGTCCAAGTGCAACAGCAATAGGAACTGAACATATTAGAAAAAATACAAAACTTCCAAATAATAATCCTATAGTCATAGTTTACGCTTCCTCCTTTCTAGCTTCATCTTTAGTGTTCATAAAACATATATCATTTGAACCAGTATATTTTCCATCACTATTTTCAAAATACTCTATAGGTTCTTTAAAATTTCTAAATTTCCATATAATTCCCTGAAATACTCTTAATACAATGAGAATAAAACCGACTAATCCTGCACCATATATAGCATTCATAGAAACATCAACTGTAACTGCTCTATCATTATACTCTATAACAGATTGACAAATTTTTATTGTTGAAACAAACATAGCTACCGAAAAAACTAAAAATAAAAAATCCACAATAATCATCATTATTTTTTGAGCTTTTTCATTAAGTTTCTTTATCACAAAAGTAACGTTTATATGTCTATGGTTTCTAGTAGCGTAGGATATACTAAAATACATTAACCACACAAAAATAAACCTAGAAACCTCTTCTCCCCACGAAAAACCAGAGTTAAAAACAAATCTTAAAACAACTTGTCCCGAAACTAAAATTGTCATTAGATAGAACAAAACTGCCATTAAAATAGGTTCGAAATTTTTATCAAGCCATGACAAAGCTTTTTTCATTTGATGATCACCCCTTCTTATATGCTGATAATTAAAATATAGAAAATACAAAGGTGACATTTTTTACTTTTTATGTCACCTTTATACTCTAAATTACTTTCTTTCAGCTTCTATCTCAGACATTACCATATTATATATATCTTCACCACATTTGCTTATGATGTCTTCTTTCACTGCTTCGTTCATTACTTTACCCATTTTTTGTCTTTCTTTCAAAGGAACTTCATTTACTTTAACACCTAATCCAGGAAGTTTCTCTAAAGTTTCTTTCTCCTGTTTAGCCATTAGTTCACGTTCTAAATCAATAGCAACCTTTGCTTCTTCTTCTATAAGTTTTCTATCTTCAGCTGATAATTTATTCATGAATTTTGAGTTTGCATACCATAAATAGTTAGTATATATATGTTTTGTTAAAGACCAATACTCCTGAGCTTCATAAAACTTAGCAGTGTAGAAACTAGTAGTAGCACATTCTTGTCCATCAATTAAATTCTGTTGTAGTGAAGTAAACACTTCTGACCATGATAAATTAGTTAATGTTGCTCCAACTGATTCCCACGCCTTTATCTGTAATGGATTATAGCCTCTTATTTTTAATCCATTAATATCTTCTGCTGTATTTATCGCCCTTTTACTATTCGAAAAATTTCTAAATCCAATTTCCATGTAACCTAATCCAGTTAGTCCTTTTTTCTTTAAAGGTTTCATTAACTCTTTTCCAGCCTTGCCATCTAAAACTCTATGGGCATGGGCAGCATTATCAAATAGATAAAAACTATCCCAAACTGCGAATTCAGGTAATGACGGTGTCAAAAGCGTTGAAGCTGCTAAACTCATTTCTATATCTCCACGACGCACTTGTTCCATCATATCAGTTGCCTTACCTAACTGAGAACCTGGAAATATCTTAATATCTATTCTTCCATCTGTTTTTTCTTCAACTGATTTTTCAAACTCTAATAATGCTTTATGTGCCGGCGTTTGAACATTACTTTCATGACCTATACGAATTTGTATCTTCTCCCCCTTTAACGATCCTTTTTCATCACTTGCTGCTTTCTCAGATCCTTGATTACAACCTGCAAACAAACTACATACTAAAGTTACAATAACTAAACATGCCAACAATCTTTTACTAAACATTTTACCCCTCCATTTTTTTGAAAATTTCATCAATAAATACTAAAACTATTACTAAAATAATACTTAAGCACTTTAATTAATATTGAGTTTATTATTAATTAAAATTGTTAATATAAATATTCAAATAGTATTAATATTCTCAATATTAAGTTTGCTTTTATCTTATGTTTTTAAAACGTTTTCCAAATTTCATTATAAAACTATGCTAAAATATGGACAACGTCCCTTTATACTAATATTATGCAATTTTAATGCCAATTAACCAATCCCTCTAAAAGTCTATTATGACAACAATTATTCACTTTTTTTGATGCTTTACTACATCAATGTTATGCAGTTCTACATCTCTCATTTGTTAGTTATTTACCGTTTATATTTTAACATTTCACCTTGAGCTAAAAACTTAACTTTTATATCTTTCGTGCATTTCTTGACTTCCTCCCCAAAAAATTGTGGATCTCCACCATGCTCCATAAAAGTCCAAAAATGACAAGGTAATACTATATCAGGTTCTATTATTTCAACTAGTTTAGCACCTTCAGATGAATTTAAGTTTCCAAATCTGCCATTTACAGATAATATAGCTATATGTGGTTGGAATTTTTTTACTTCTTCTAATTTCTCTGGATGAAACGCAGTATCACCTGAAAAATATAATCTAATTCCATTAATATCTAACATTAAACCTATCGCATCTGGTGCTAAAGTCCCATGATCAGCATATGCAGCTTTAATAGTAATATTTTTGTACCTTGCTTCTTTACCTAGTTCAAGTAACTTAATTCTATCTCCCTTTATTCCTATTTTTCTAAATTCTTCTACGCATGATTTCGGTCCATAAAAGTTGGTTTTACTACAACTAGCTACTATTGGTATTGCATCATAATCAAAATGATCAAAATGAGTATGAGTTGATATATATATGTCAGATTGTAATTCATTTGGAGAAATTAGTTTGGGACTTAATCTTTTAAACCCTTTTAATCTTTCTCCACAATCTGTTAAATATGGATCAACCACAATAATGTTACCATCACTGTCTTTAATTAAAAAACCAGCTTGTCCTAACCAAAACAAAGCTATTTCATTGTATTTTAAATTAGTATACATTATCTTAAACTTTAAATCCATATCATCCTACCCTTCTTAGTCAATATAATCTATATCTTCATCCTTAAACTTTTGCATCTTTCTAACTATTGTAGATTGATCTACACCTAATACAAAGGCCGCCTTTCTCGTAGTACCATATTTTTTCATAGCCTTTTTAAGTAAATCTTCTTCGAGCATGTCTACTGCTTCTTTCAAGGGCAATATACCCTTAATATTTATTTTAGATTTATTTAATCTATGTGAATCCAGTATCTTATTTGGCACATATTGTGCTGTTATCTCTTCCCCCCTTGATACCACTAATATATTCTCTATAATATTCAATAATTCTCTAACATTACCTGGCCAATGATAATCTAGAAAAATATCCATAACTTCTGGTGCTATTACTTTATTAAGTTTGTATTTTTCATTAAATCGCTTTAAAAATAGATTAGTTAGAACCGGAATGTCTTCACTACGTTCCCTTAAAGGAGGTACATTCATTGTAACAACATTAAGGCGGTAATAAAGATCCTCTCTAAATTCTCCCACGGATACCATTTCTTCAATATTTTTATTAGTTGCAGCTATAATTCTTACATCTAAAGGTATAGGTTTAGTTCCACCTACTCGCATTAACTTTTTTTCCTGTATAACCCTCAATACTTTAACTTGAAGATTCAAGGGTAAATCAGCTACTTCATCAAGAAATATAGTACCCTTATTAGCCAATTCAAACATACCTTTTTTTCCTTTGCTATTAGCACCTGTAAATGCACCTTTTTCATATCCAAAGAATTCTGATTCAAGGAGATTTTCAGGTATAGCACCACAATTAACTTTTATAAAAGGTCCTTCACTCCTATCACTAGATTGTACAATAGCTTTTGCAACTACTTCTTTACCTACACCTGATTCTCCTAAGATTAGTATAGTAGAATCAAATTTTCCAACACGCTTTGCCAATTCAAGCACCTTAAGCATTTTCGGACTATTAGCCACTATACCTAACTTTTCTATACTAGTTTCATTAATTTTTAAGGCTTTCAAACGTTCTATTTTCTCTTTTTGTTTATTGATAATTTTTTGTTTATCTTTTAACTCTTTAGACATATTTTCTAATTGTGTAATATCCCTAACATTATTTAATATATATTTTATATTACCTTCATTATCAAGAATAGGATTACCTGTAATCAGGACGCGTTTATTAGTAATATAATTATAACCTATTGTCGTCACTGTTTTTTTTGATTCTAAAACTTGCAATACTGCAGATTTTGAAAATAGTTTCTTATCTAATAATTCTTGGGTGTTTAATCCAATTACTTCCTCTCTTTTAAAGCCTGAAATACCCTCATTAGCACTGTTCATATAGAGAACGCGGCCTTCTCCATCGGTAATCCAAATTCCATCATAAGAAGATTCTAAAATTTGTTTCATTTCTTGTGATATTTCCAATTCAGATGTGTTTTCTTTATTATCTACCTCTCTTTTGTACCCTTTTTTATCCATAGTTTTCCTCCCTTAATGTTAGTTAAAATTATATTTTTAAGTATAGCATTTTAATCTAACTAATTCAAAAGAGTATAGTGGAACTATGAATTTTATCACAATTATTTTTAAAACTAGCAAACCTTATATTATTTTACACATATTATATCTTTAGACTAACTATTTAATCATCAATATAATGCGTTTTCTAAACTAGTATACCTTTCATCAAATTTTACTTTATAAACTTTTTCTTCGCCTGCAAGTCCCCATAATAAATACTCAGTGCACCCAGGTGCTGCAAAAGAAGTATGAAAACCTACTGGCAAGGATATTGCATTGTTATCTTCTTCTATAACAAAAAACTCATTCCACCTTTCCCCATTTTCTACATCTGATGAATATTGTATTACAGTTCCTGGACCATCATTAGGCCCTTTAACTCTTATAGAAAAAATTTCTTCTAATGGTTGTTCTTCTGAATTTTTATAATCATGTCTATGTCCCGGAAATCCAATCCACCCTCCTGGTACAGAAACGGATTCTCCAACTATTAATTTTTTAGTCACATCACTATTATGTTTTGTCGGTGGGCCAAATATAAAACGATATTTTCTTTTATATATATATGCCCCCGGATTTCCTTCTTCAACATCTTCAGGTGCACAGAAATATGGTTCATTTCCTTCTTCACAAGGCGCTGTGAAAATACGTGCTTCCATACCACTTTCACTTTCAATAGTAATTTTACTTTTAGGTGGTAGATAAATAGATGTAGGAAGTTCTTCAAATACATCTTCTCTTGAGCCAGTTATATCATTTAAAAACCTCTCTCCTTTCCATTCGACAGAAGCTTTAAAATCTCCTTTTTGTAAAACTATAGCTATTTCTTCACCTGTTACTTCATATTCAATTTTTTGGCCTGGTTTAAGTACTAAATGACTAAAACCTAAATGTTTTAAGTCTGAATTATCTGACGTTATAACTCTTTTATAACCATTTTCCATATCAAATTTATGTAGTGATGTACGTGCCATATTTAACTCCTCCTAATTATTTATTTAAAACTTCGGTATTAACTAAGTATTTCGGCTCTTTATTATTTAAGCAATCTATTATTCCCTGTGCTGATTCCGTTGCCATAGCAACAAGTGCTTTATCAGTTAATGCAGCGTTATGTGGAGAAACTACAACATTATCTAGCTTAAATAATGAGTTATCAGAAGCTGGAGGTTCTTGTTCAAAAACATCTAAAGCTGCCCCTTTAATTTCTCTATTTTTTAGAGCTTCATATAACTCTTTTTCTTTTACTACAGCACCCCTTGCTACATTAATAAAATAAGCACTTTCTTTCATCTTATGAAACTGCTCTTTTCCTATCATACCTTCTGTTTTTTCATTTAATGGGATATGAACAGAAACAAAATCAGATCTCTCAAAAACTTTATTCATATCACCTACAAGTTCTACTCCTATTTTTTTAGCATCGGATGTTTTTATATATGGATCATAAGCAATTATATTAACACCTAAAGGTCTTAATTTTTCTGCTAGTAATACAGCAATTTTTCCTAAACCAATTAATCCTATCGTTTTACCCTTTAGTTCCATGTTAACTACTCTTTTTCTAATTCCATAATCTCCTTTTCTTAATTCTTTATCCATCATTAAAAAGTTCTTAGAAAGAGAAAGTATCATGCCTAATGCATGCTCAGCAACTGCATTAATATTAGATTCAGGAGCATTAACAACATATACACCTAACTTTGTAGCAGTTTCTACATCTACATTATCAACTCCAATCCCGTGTTTAGCAATTACTTTTAAAGTATCTACTTCTTTAATAAGTTCAGTAGGTATTTTAGCCGAACGTATAAGAATTCCTTCACATCCTAAAGCTTTTTTTAATAATTCTTTAGGTTCAGTACTATCAGCTCTAACTACTTCAACTTCATTTTCTAATAGTTTCAAACCATCTTCATGAATAGGTTCTGTAACTAATACTTTTTTCATTATCACACCTCCTAGTTATTTTAAAATATAACTTGATCTAAATATTACAGTATATATTTAATGCAATTTGCATGCCACCTGTTATTGTTAAAAAATTATTAATAAAATTGCTATATTATATATCTTATTAAACCTCCAGCCATTAATTTGATGTACTTTTGCATCTAAAATATGTTAAATTTCATCAGTTATATAACTATAACGCTTTAGTAAATAACACTAAACTTATAAATATTAAAAAAGCATAAAAAAGGCGGCGATTAAATGATTTCGCCGCTTATTCTTGGCTCTTCACTAATCGTCAATGTTATAAGTTATTCCGTGTACACTTTTGTAGTGTATAGGTTCCATTAACCCATCACAATTCTGA
>VEND01000103.1 GCA_009711765.1 Bacillota bacterium
ATGACTAAACTTACCCTTCATATCGATACCAATTAATTTCATTTCTAAATATAATAACGGAGCTAAATCCTCTCTTTCAAAATACCCTTTGTTAATTATTCTCTTAGATCTTAATATTATTGAATTTATCTTTGATTCATCTAATATATTGTAAGTATATTTACTAAGCATATTATAATTTGTTGTGAGATCAATGTATAAATCTTTTATATTTAACTTAGGCCATTTATCAAAATATGCCTTTATTGCTTTTTTAGAATTAATTTCATATTTATTAATTAAACTATCTCTACTATTATATATTTCTTTTAATTTCTTTTTTAATTTATCATTATTTTTAATTACTCTTTTTTCCTTAGAAATTAATTTATCATATTCGTCTATAATTTCATTTTTAATTTCTATTAATCTATCATCAATAGTTTCTTTTATATACTTTTTAATTCTATTTATCCTAGGTATTATAGGTGAAAAATTATATTCTATTTCAAATAAAGTTTTTATTTCATTAAAAGTATAAATTATTTTACTTTCAACCATTAAATCACATTTAGGTACTATAGTATCTGATATATCCCTTATTAAATCATCTAATATTTTTTTAAAACCTATGGATCCCTTAAATGATGAAATGAATTTGATTTCTTCTTTTTCTTCCCTTGATAAAATATTTTCATTTAATAAACTTTTAAGTTTGTCTTCTTTAAAAAAATTATAATCTTTTTTTATTAGTTTCAAAAAAAGATTATCTATTGTCATTTGGGTTATATCTTCTACCCCTAAATCCGGTAAAACATCCGATATATAATCTAAAAATAAATTATTAGGTACTATAATAAGCACATTTTCAGGACTAAACATTTCTTTATATGTATACATTAAATAAGCTATTCTATGTAGTACTATTGTTGTTTTTCCACTACCTGCCACACCTTGAACTATTATTGTATTATCTTTTTTAGCTCTTATAATATCATTTTGTTCACTCTGTATTGTATTTACTATATCCTTTAATCTGTTATCTTTTTTCTCCCAAAGAGCATTTTGTAAAAACTCATCCATTGGAGTTAATCCTTTATCAAAAATATTTATTAATTTATCTTCAATTTCATATTGTCTTTTTAAGTTAAGATCTCCCATGATAAGACCATCAGGAGCAGTATACATAACATCTCCTAACTCACCACTATAATAAAGGCTCGCTATGGGTGCTCTCCAATCTAATACATATTTTTTATCGTTTTCACTTTTAACAACGCTTGTTTTACCAATATAAAAAGTTTCTTCTAAATCCTTATTAATTTCTTTAAAATCAATCCTACCAAAATAGGGTTTATTCTTAGCTTTTTCTAACTGTTTTAGTTTTTTCTTCTTTGAATCATAAATCTGACTCTTTATTACAAGTTCATTACTATAACTACCTCCTATAGTCTTTTTTAATTTCTTAAAATCCTTTTCTAATTTTTCTAATTCCTTATTAATATTAAATATTTCTTTTTTTATTAAATCTTTAGTTTCATACAAATAACGATTTTCTTTCTCATAATCAGGATGCTTATTAGCTAACATTTAACCCCTCCTTAAATAACTGTAAAGATAATTCTATATCAATATATGTAAAAATAAAAATGTCATATTACCTAAAATAGAAGAATCTAATACTTTAAAATAAAAAACTATTAAATACTTTCATTTTCTCTTATTATCCTAAGAATATCCTTGTCAATGTGTAACTTTTTGTATATAATATATTTGAAAGTAGGAGATTAGTTAACCTGCTAAAATTTTTTGCACTACTCTATGTTATGTAAACCACTACACAAATATAAAAGTCAGGCTAAAAAGCCTGACTTTCTTATTTTTTTTCATTAACTTTACATACAATATCTTTAATTTTTGTTTTTGACTTATCTTCCATAACACTGCATTTATCTATGCTTTCCTCTTCCATAACAATTGCCTTTGCATATTCATTACAATTACCATATCCACAACCACCACAATTAAATTTAGGTAATAAATTTTCTATTTCTAAAATATATTTTTCATATCTATTATCATTATCTACTTTACTTTTTATATCTTCTTTTTCTACAAATTTATTAGTAAAATATCCTATAATCATAATTGCGGGTATTGTTAATATTACCCTTGCTATCATAAAACTATATCCTAAAAACTTAGCATCAACTATCATCATAGGGACCTTTACAACTGCCCAAGAACTGATTATTATTACTATATTTGATATACTAGCTCCTTTATTTAAAAGTGAAAAAGCTACCGGAAAAGCAGCATATATAGGTCCTGCTGAAATAGATCCTATAAAAACAGAAATTAGCTTTCCCTTTAGTCCAGAACCCTTACCGAAATTTTTAATTATTATTTCCTTAGGTACCCATACAGTAATAAGTCCAGATACTATAAAAACAGCAGGCAATATTTGAACCATTTCCTTTAAATACCCACCAGTTGTATAAATTGATTTAATAAATATATCCTGATTATATATTAAAGTTATTAAGTATAGTATTAGTGTAATAACTTTTAATTTATGCTTTTTTATTAAACTCATAGTATCACCCCTATTCCTAATGCTATTAAAATTGCTGCTATTATACTTATGCCATTACGTATAAGGGTAAATTTCTTTCCAAAATACTTAATCTCTATAGGCATTGTTGCAAAACCTACCATTGTTAAAGTAGTTAAAAATGCAGCTATAGCTACTAAATTTGATCCGCTTTTTAATAAAGATCCTGCCAGTGGAAATGCAACAAATGCAGGAATTATAGTAATCGTTCCTATACTTGCTCCAAAGGCAATACTTAATAGTTCATTTGGATTACCTAAGATTGTTTTAATTAAAGATTGAGGTATCCATGCTAATAAAAGTGCAATTAAAGACATAAGAAAAAAAACTTCTGAAAAGGTATTTTTAAAAAGTTTTGAAGCTAATATTATACTTTCTTTTGTCTTTTTTTTATCTTTATAAAATGACCAACCTAAGGCTATTACAGCTATAACTATTAAAATCATTGTCCCCATAAAACCATCCCCTTAAATATATTTTAAAGGTATAATGGAATAAACCATTATACCTTTAAACTACTTATTTTCTAGAAACATTTTTATATCATCTGAAACGTTAGTTATACCACCTATTCCAAACTTATCTACTAACACATTAACAACATTCTCTGAAAGGAAAGCTGGTAATGTAGGACCTAAGTGAATATCTTTAACACCAAGATATAATAATGCTAATAATACAATTACAGCCTTTTGTTCATACCAAGCTATATTATAAGAAATAGGTAAATCATTAATATCTTCTAATTCAAATACCTCTTTAAGTTTCATAGCTATTACTGCTAGTGAGTATGAATCATTACATTGCCCTGCATCTAATACTCTTGGTATTCCACCTATATCTCCTAAGTCAAGTTTGTTATATCTATATTTTGCACATCCTGCTGTCAATATAACTGTATCCTTTGGTAATTCTTTTGCAAATTCTTTATAATAATCTCTACTTTTCATTCTTCCGTCACAACCTGCCATTACAAAGAATCTTTTTATATCTCCAGATTTAACTGCATCAACTACTTTATCAGCTAACTTTATAACCTGATTATGGGCAAAACCTCCAACTATTTCTCCCTTTTCTATTTCAGTTGGCGATTCACATTTTTTAGCTAATTCGATTATTTCACAAAAATCCTTTTGCTTTCCTTCTAATCTATCTGGTATATGTTTTACTCCCTCAAAACCAACTGCTCCTGTTGTAAATAATCTATCCTTATAAGAATCCTTAGGTGGTACTAGACAATTAGTTGTTAATAATATTGGACCATTAAATTTCTCAAATTCATCCTTTTGAGCCCACCATGCGTTACCATAGTTACCAACAAAATGTTCATATTTCTTAAACTTTGGATAGTAATTAGCAGGTAACATTTCACTATGGGTATAAACATCTACTCCTGTATCTTTAGTTTGTTCTAATAACTCTTCCATATCTTTTAAATCATGACCACTTATAAGTATTGCTGGATTATTTCTAACTCCTATATTAACCTTTGTCATCTCAGGATTACCATAATTTTCAGTATTGGCTTTATCTAATAGGGCCATTACATCTACACCATGTTTTCCTGTATCCATTACTAATTTTATTAATTCATCTACTGATAAGGAATCATCTAAAGTTTTAGCTAAACCTTCCTGCATAAACTTATATATATCTTTATCTTCATACCCTAATTTTTCAGCATGTTCAGCATAAGCAGCCATACCCTTAATTCCATAAGTTACAAGTTCTCTTAAGGATCTTACATCTTCATTATCAGTTGTTAAAACTCCAACTTCCTTTGCCTTTTTTTCCATTTCTTCTACTGAATCTGAATACCATTTAGTAGCATCATGATTGATCTCTACACTACCACCTGCATTGATAAATTCTTCTTTTATTTCATCCCGTAACTTTAAAGCCTTCTTTATTTTCTCAACAAATACATCCCTATCAAAATTAGCATTTGTTATAGTTGCAAATAAACTCTCTGTAATAAAGTTATTAATTCTTTTATTTTCAATACCTAATTTTCTAGCCTCTGTGGTATATAATGATATTCCTTTAAGTAAATATATTAATAGATCCTGTAAATTAGCTACATCATCTGATTTACCACAAACCCCCTTTATTGTACAGCCCTTTCCTTTAGCTGCTTCTTGACATTGATAACAAAACATATTGTTTTCCATAATTGAAACCTCCTTAAGTTTTTGTTGACTTTACAACTTAAGTATATTAGTATTAAAAATGAATGTATGTAACATATGTTACAAAAAGAAATGGGGTATACTTTATGGATAAAATAATTAATATTTTAAATCAAAGTTTTTTATTTAAAAATATTGATAATAAAGAATTAAAAGAAATTCTAGATAAGTTAAACTATACTGTAAATGAATATAAAAAAAATGAAATTGTTGCTATAGAAGGAAATGAATGTACTAATCTTGGATTATTAGTAGATGGGATATTAGATATACAATCTATATATCCATCTGGAAAAATATTAACTCTTGTTCAGATTAAATCGCCGGATGTTTTCGGTGAAGTAGTCTTATTTAGTAAAACTAATAAATATCCTGCAACAATAAAAGCTACAAATGATTCTAAGGTAATGTTTATTGAAAAGAAAAATTTTATTAATCTTTTAACTACCCATCCAAAAGTTTTAGAAAACTTTATGTCTAATATGTCTAATAAATTATTACACCTAAATGGTAAAGTAAAAATGCTTTCATTAGAAACGATAAGACAAAAAATTTCAGATTTTCTTATTAAAGAATATAAAAAACAAAAAAGCTACATGATAAATATTCCGTTTTCAAGGAAAGAAATGGCTGATTATCTTGATATACAAAGGCCTTCTTTATCTAGAGAATTAGCCAAAATGAAAAAGGAGAATCTAATAGACTTTGATAAAAATACTTTTAAAATTAAAGATTTAGAAGGACTAGAAGAATGTTTTTTCTAGATAATCTTTAAATTCTTTTAAGACCTTTTTAGTTACTAGATTATCCTTTATAAAGTTATTTTAATTTAATAATCAAATTATATAAAGAAAATTTCTGGGTTTATAAATTATAAAACCCAGATTTTTTTATTATACCTAACCTATTTTAGATTATAATTAATTTTTACTTCCTTTAAACTATTAAAAAAAATCTCTAATATTGTTTTGTGCAAAACTAAAAAGGTTTTTCACCAAACTTCTGTCAATTTATTTGACATGTATAATAGTTTAGAAATATAATATATATAGTACATTTTATAAAAGTGAGGTTATAACAATGCATGAAAAGTATATTCTTTATTTTTTAAGTAGAACTAAAAAAAAGATGGTTAATTATATTGAAAATCAATTAGAAAAAAATGGCCTTAATGACCTTATTCCATCCCATGGAAACATTCTTACTGTTTTATATAATAATGGTAAGTTAACTATGAAAGAAATAGCTAATTTAATAGGTAGGGATAAATCAACAGTTACTCCTTTGGTAAATAAATTAGTTAAACTTGGCTATATCAAAAAAGAAAAGTGTCAAAAAGATAGAAGGTTAACATATATAACTCTTAGTAATAAGGGAGTAGAAATTGAAGCTAAATATAATAAAATATCTAAAAATTTATTAGATACTGCTTATGAGAACTTCACAGAAGAAGAACAAAATAACCTTCTTAAGCTTTTAAAGAAGTTAAATAATAATTTTTCTTAAAATATTAATTAATAAAAATCCCTGAAAGACCAATAAAGTGCTTTTGAGGGATTTTTTATAATTAAATTTAAAAAATGATTCCTATAATAGAAATCATTTTTTTTATCAGTATTTTAATGTTAAGTAAGGTACCCTTTATTAACCATCCCTTTTTATGAATTTTTCAGGATTAATTGGCACATCATTTTTTCTTACTTCAAAATGAACATGGGGTCCTGTAACATTTCCTGTGGTTCCAATTAAAGCTATTATTTGTCCTCTATAAACTCTTTGTCCCTTTTTTACTTTTAGTTTACTACAATGACCATAATATGTCTTATAACCATTCTCATGGTCAATAATCACTAATTTTCCATAGCCTGATCTCCATCCAGAAAAAATAACCTTTCCTCCATCAGCAGCTTTAATTATAGCTCCAACTTCACCTGCAATATCAATTCCTTCATGTTGCTTTCCCCATCTACTTCCAAAACGTGAAGTTAATATACCATTGCTAGGACTTTTAAAATCTCCATATGCCATGGTTAATGGTCTTTTTTTAGTTCCCTTTAATCTTATTTCATCCCTAGGTGTTTCTAAAATCTCTTCATTTAATACATTACTTTTAACTAAAGTATTATTTATTATAATTTTTTCAGCTCTTATTTTTTTTATGCCTTTTTTTCCAGAAACTTCAGTCTTTATTTCTCCTTTATAAACATCATTACTTTTTTTATATTCAACTTTATAGGCTATTTCTTCTTGATATTTTACTTCTTTTACTATTTTACAATTTATTAGTGGTATCGCTTTAGTTAAGTTTAATTTATCCCCAATTTTTAGCGTATCTAAATCAATCCCTGGATTTCCTCTTTTTATCTCACCAATACTTCTACTGTACTTTAAAGATATTTTTGATAAAGAATCTCCCTTTTTAATAGTATATTCTTTAGGATTTTTAGTACCAAGGGTTATATAAGTATATGCTTTATTTAAACTTACTATATTTTTGATATTAGTTACTTTTTCCTTGATATTAACATCTTCTAGAAATGCTATTGATTTAATTTTTTCTTTTTCATCCTTTATATATTCGTTTTTTACCTTTTCTAATAATTTATTAGCTTTCTCTTTACTATTTAAATATACAAACTCACTATCATTTATACTGATACAATAAGACTTAGTCAAAGGTAGGATATTTTCTTCTATTTTAGCTTTTATTTTATTAATTTCTGTTATTTCCCTTTCAGTTGCTAATATTTTATTAAATGATATTTGTCTTTTTAATAAAATATCTTTATTATGTTTATTTTCTAATTTATTTTGTATTTCTCCAATCAATTTTTCTATATCTTCCTTATTTTTAACTGTACCTATCATTTTATCATTTACTGTTATTTCATATGATAAAGATGAGTAATAGATTCCTATAATTAAAATTAACATAAATATAGATAAAAGAGTAAATATTAACGATTTCTTCCTATCTAGGAATCCTCTCATGACTAAAACTCCTCTCTTAGTTCATTATTTGCTATATTTTAATATCTGGTTTAATTTATTATTATTTAATAATTTTTTTAAATCTTTATCTTTTTTTATTATATCAACAAATTTCGGATATATTTTAATAGCTTCTTCTAAATCGTTAATAGCCTTTTTTTCATTATTTAATTTGGCATAACAACATCCTCTATTATAATAAAGAAAACCTGCATTAGGATTATTTTTTATTCCTTCTGTTAAGATTTTAATTGCATCATAAAGTAATTTATCTTCTATATATATTACTGATTTATTTAAATATGTGTATGGATATTTATTATTTTCTCTAATAGATTTATCATAATATTTAATAGCATTTTTAAAATTTCCTAAATGTTTTTCTATAACTCCCATATTAAATAGGGCTTTATAATAAGTAGGGTTTAATTCAATGCTTTTTTCTATCATCTTATATGCTTTATGATACTCTCCTATTTCTTCATATATTGCTCCTAAATTATTATGGGCCATATAATCATTAGGAGTTAATTCTATCACTTTTTTATAATTTTTAATAGCCCTTTGTTTATCTCCTTTTTCATCATAAATATTTGCAATATAAAAGTAAGCTCTATCATATTCACAGTCTATATCTAATGTTTTATAATAATATTTAAGTGCTTTTTCTTTTTCATTAAGATCATCTAATATTATAGCTATTCCATAATAGGCTCCTGCTTGCTTTTTATCAAGTTCAATTATTTTTTCATAAGAATTAATAGCCTCTTTTTTATATCCTAATTCGTCATATAATAAAGATATTTTAAAAAGTAATTCAATTGACTTTTCTTCATTTACATCAAATTCCATAGCTTTTAAATAAAACTTTAATGCCTTTTCTTTATTTTTTTCATTATAAAAATTATCTGCTAAAATTATATAATTATCCCTTTTGTCTAATTTTTTTAAACTAACCATAATAACACCTCTTATTTTGACTCTACTCTATAGTGTAACACAATTTGATAATTAAATTGAAGTTTTTGAAAAAAAAATATTAAAGGGAAGTTTTCCCTTTAATATCTTAACTTAAAGTTATCAAAATTATTTTTTATTTCCTCTTTTATTTCCTCTAATTCTTTTCTTTTATAAGGGGTGAATTTACCCTTTCCTTCTAATACCCCATCACCATCTTTAAAATTTTGTATTGTATATCTCTTGCTCCCTTTTAAAAATGTGGAGATATTTAAAATATCTTCTTTTGTTAATAATTCTTTACATATAGTAGTCCTAAATTCATAATCTATATTTGAATTTTTTATAATTTCAATACTTTCTTTTATATTTTTAATATCAACATCTATATTAACTATTTTTTTATACTTATTAAATGGAGCTTTTATATCCATTGCTATATAATCTAATAAATTATTATCTAAAAGCTTTTTTATAAGTTTAGGGTTAGTCCCATTAGTATCTAATTTAGTTAAATAATCAAGTCTTTTTACCTTAATTAAAAAATCATATATATCTTTATGTAATGTTGCTTCCCCTCCTGATAAACATACTCCATCAATAAATTTTCTTCGCTTTTTTAAAAATTTAAATACTTCTTCTTCCTTTATTTTATACCCATTATCATAAAGGAGTTCTGAATTATGACAATATGGACACTTAAAATTACAACCGGCTGTAAATAGTACAGTTGAAATTTTATCTGGATAGTCAATAAAAGATGTTTTCTCATGTCCATTAAAATACATAAAATCACCTCCTATTATATTAAAACTAAAGGTACAGGGATCCCTGTACCTAAACTTTTATATTGCCTTTTGTATATCTTTATTCTTTAAACTAGATTCAGCTTCAAATTCTAATCTATCTTTATATTCCTCTCTTTTACCATTATTCCATGACTGAACAGGTCTATGAAATCCTACAACCCTTGTCCAAACCTCAGTAGATTTTTCACATTCTGGACATCTAAATTGTTCTCCTTTAATATAACCATGCTCAGGGCATATACTATATGTTGGTGTAATTGTTATATAAGGAATCCTACTATTTTCCATACCCCTTTTAAGTAGAAGTTTTACAGTCTCTAAACTATCTATTTCTTCTCCTATAAATCCATGGAATACAGTTCCTCCTGTATAAAGGCTTTGTAAAGATTCCTGAAGTTCTATAGCTTCAAATATATCCTTAGTATGCCCTACTGGTAATTGAGTTGAATTTGTATAATAAGGCTCTTCATCACCTTGGGTTATAATATTTGGATACATTCTTTTATCCATTCTTGCAAACCTATAAGCTGCACCTTCAGCAGGGGATGCTTCAAGATTCCATAAGCTTCCTGTTTCTTCTTGGAATATTTGTATTACTCTATTCATAAATTCCATTATCTCTATTGAAAATTCCTGACCTTCTTCAGTTGTTATATCCTCTCCGAATAGATTTAAACAAGCTTCATTCATACCATTTAATCCTATAGTGCTAAAGTGATTTTTAAAATACTCTCCCTGTGCATCCTTTACACCTTGTAAATAGAATTTAGAATAAGGATAAAGTCCTGCCTCCATATATTTTTCTAATACTATTCTTTTAGATTCACAAATTTCTTTTGCTACTTCCATTAATTCTCGAACCTTAGTTTTAAATTCTTCTATATTTTTAGATACATATCCAAGCCTTGCCATATTTAAAGTAACAACATTTATTGATCCTGTTAATGGATTAGCTCCAAATAATCCGCCACCTCTTTTTCTAAGTTCACGATTATCAAGACGTAATCTACAACACATACTTCTTACATCTTCAGGATCTAAATCACTGTTAACAAAATTAGCAAAGTAAGGAGTACCAAACTTTTTAGTCATTTCCATAATATAATTTGAAACTTCTGAATCCCATGGAAAATCTTTAGTTATATTTATTGTTGGTATAGGGAAACTAAAGCTTCTACCTGCTCCGTCTCCTTCCATCATTACTTCACAATAAGCTTTATTAAACATATCCATTTCCTTTTGGAATTCTCCATATGTTTTATCCATTCTTTCTCCACCTATAATAACTTCCATATTTTTAACCATTGGATGGGGTGTAATATCTAATGTTATATTAGTAAATGGAGTCTGAAAACCTACCCTTGTCGGTATATTTAAATTAAAAATAAACATTTGCATTACTTTTTTTACATCTTCATAAGACAAATTATCATAATGAATAAAAGGTGCTGCATATGTGTCTAAAGAACTTACCGCTTGAGCTCCGGCTGATTCCCCTTGTAAAGTATATAACCAGTTTACTATCTGTCCTAAAAAGGATTGTAAGTGTTTTGGAGGTGCTGATTCAATTTTACCTATAGCTCCTTTAAAACCTTTTAATAATAACGCTTCTAGATCCCAGCCACAACAATAAGGAGCTAATAATCCTAAGTCATGTATATGTAAGTCTCCATTTCTATGGGATTCTCTAACCTTTTTTGTATATACCTTATTTAACCAATATTTCTTAGTTATAGACTCAACTATATGATTATTAAGTCCTTGTAAACTAAATCCCATATTGGAATTTTCATTTATTCTCCAGTCTTCTAAGGATACATATTCATCTATCATACTTTCAGCATCCATAAATAAGTTATTAACTTCCCTTAATTCTTCATGTTTACTTCTATATAGTATATATGCTTTTGCTGTTTTAGCATGTCCTTCTTCTATTAATACCTTTTCTACTATATCTTGTACATCTTCAACACTAGGTATTCCTACTCCAAAAGCTTCTTCTACTATACTTCCAGCCATTTTTGCAAGTCTTTTCGCTTCTTTAATATTGTCTCCACCTACTGCTTTCGCTGCTGCAAAAATTGCTTCTTCTACCTTTGTTAAATCAAAATCAACTATATCTCCATTTCTTTTCTGAACTCTACTTATCAAATCGAACACCCCTTTATATAGTGGTAACCTCTTTAAAGCCATGTATATATTGTATATTATATTAATTTCAGTGTAAAGTTAAAAAATTACATTTATTCAAAATTAGAGGCTTTTTTCATCATTTTTCATAAACTTAGTTCCGCCGTCCTAACTAAATTATTTTTTTGCGCTAGTGCTAATTATATAGAATAAATTTTATTTCAACAAGTACCATCAGGTAATAAATAATTAAATATTGTATAAATAGATAAAGAAAGCTAGCTGTAAAACCAACTTTCCTTAAAATTTTAATTTTTTAGCCTTCATGTTTTAAAGTTTCTTTTTTAGTCATTTTTAAAACATAAAAAGTATTTATAATAACTAAAATTGACCCTACTATGGATAAAAATATAAAACTTATATCCAATGAATATATATCTCCTATTTTCCCTATAATAGGAAATAATACAACCATAAATAAACTAAATACCATACTAGAAAATGAAAGTATTGTAGCCCTATTATAACTTGGTATTAATTTGTTTATATAATCATTAATAGCTACAAATATTATCCCTTCTGTTCCCATCATTAAAATAAAGAATATATATTGATAATTACTAAAGGAAAGCCCCCATAAACAAGTGACTGTAATAATTGGTACTATTAATAAAATACCTTTTTCTTTAATTTTACTTTCTATTTTATATACTTGACTAGCAAGTATAGCAGTCATTAAAGCAGATGCTGCATAAACAATACCTATCTGTGCTTCATTAAATCCATGACCCTTTAAAAAGTTTTGATGATAATAAAAAACAGTCATAACTAAAGTAGATAAAAGTTCTGAAAAAATTATGAAAAAACCTACCTTTTTATTATTTTTAATAACATTTATTCCTTCTGTAACTTGTTTTTTTATTACCTTAAAAGGATTTTTTACTACCCTTTCGTTTTTTCCTATTTTAGGTTCTGTAAAGGAAAATGCTTGTATAATTGTAATTATACCTATTGTTATTGTAATCACAAATGCTAACTTATAACTTCTTGTTGCTAAATACCCACCTAAAATAAAAGCTATTACTTTAGCAATTTGATAAAATACTTCCTGCCTGCCTGTAATTTTCATATACTTTTCTTCTTCTTTTATTTCTTTTAAAGAATCATAAACTAACGCTTCACCTGCTCCTGATTCTAAATTAAAAGAAATTGCTGTAAAAACAAAGGATAAAGCAAATAAATAAAAATCATTTGATAATAATAATATACACACACTTATCACTGAACAAAATCTTCCTAATATTCTACTTGTTTTTCTTCCATAAATATCTGCTATTGCACCAGTAGGTACCTCCATTAAAAAACTTGTTACATGAAACACTCCCTCTAAAAGTCCTAATTGTACTAAACTCATACCCTTCATGGCTAAATAAAGCATCCATATACCTTGGGTTAAATCTAAAGTCTTTAAAAAATAAAATATATAATTTTTATTTACATTTTTTCTTAATTTATTTGTATAATCCATTATTATCTCTCCTTATTAAAATATAGAAAATGAAAAAATTAGTTCCCACCCTCCAAAATGCGCACAAAAAACCCTAAGTAAAATCTACTTAGGGTTTAAAATTCCTAATTTTTTTATATAAAGATTCTACCGATGATTAGTTTACATAATATTTAATTTTGGACGCACTTCTCCCTTGGGTCCAAAATTAAATGATTCAACTTCTACAATATTTAGGTATCTCTTAATGTATGACCTAATCATCAAATACAATCTTTTCACCTCCTATATTACTTTAATTATATAATATTTTCAGTATATATACAATAATTAACTTGTTAGTAAAGGATTTTTTTAATAAAATATAATTAATAGTTTTTTTAAGTTTAAAACCAACAGTTAAATAATCTTTTGTAAAAAAAGGAAGTGTTAATATGGATAAATTAAAAGCTATGATTGTAGATGACGAGCTTCCAGCTAGAGAAGAATTAAACTTTTTATTATCAGAAAGTTTTTATGATAATATTAATGTAATATGTGAAGCAAAAAACGGTATAGAAGCAATAAATAAAATTAAATCATTTAAGCCTCAAGTAGTATTTTTAGATATTGATATTCCTTGTTTAGATGGCCTTAAAGTTGCACAGATTGCAATAGAAAATAACCCTAATATAAATATAGTATTTGTTACAGCCTATGATCAATATGCTCTTAAAGCCTTTGAAATTAATGCATTAGATTATTTAGTAAAACCAGTGGATTTAGATAGATTAAAAAAGACTGTTTCAAGAATTATAGATAATGATAGATATCATTTAGATTATACCTCAAAACTTGAAAAAGTAATGATCGAATTAGAACATTTAAACCATAAGGAAGAATTAAAGTGTATTCCATGTAAAGAAAATGGAAAAATTATATTAGTTAAAAGACATAATATCTGTTACTGTACAGTGGAAAATGGTAATACTTACGTAGGAATTAAAAATAAAACTTTAGAAACTTTTTATACTCTAAAGGAATTAGAAAATAAATTAAATTTTTTTCGAGCCCATAGAAGCTATTTAGTAAATATTGATAATATAAAATTAGTAGAACCCCTTTTCCATGGAACTTATTCATTAGTTCTTAATGACTCTTTTGAAACTAAAATACCAGTAAGTAGAATTAACTCTAAAAAATTAAGGGACATATTTGAATTATAAAGGCTGACATTTCTGCCAGCCTTTTAAAATAAAAATTAAAACTTATACTTGTTTAAGCATTTTCATCTATCCTATATTTTTCCCACATTCTTTTAAAGAGACCTTCTTTATTTAAAAGATATTTAAAATTACCCTTTTCTACAATATTTCCTTTATCCATTACTAAGATTGTATCAAACATCTTTAATAAATGTAGACGATGAACAGTGCAGATTATACTTTTATACTTATAATTATCCATAATCTTTTGATAAATTAATCTTTCATTAAGAGCATCAACACTACTAGTTACCTCATCTAATAATAATATACTCTTTTGTTTAGAGAAAAATAATCCTCTTGCAAGTGCAATCCTTTGTTTTTCTCCTCCTGATAAATTTACTCCCTTTTCTCTAATATCACTATTAAATCCATCAGGTAATCTTTCTATCACTTCATTTAACTGTGCCATATCGATTACTTTTTTAATTTCATCTAAATCATAATCTAACCCAAATGTAATGTTATATATGATAGTATTTTCAAAAACCTCAGAATCCTGAGATGTTAATAATGAAGTATTAGTAATTAAATCTAAGTTTGAATACTTTCTTCCATCTATAGTTAGTTTAACATTCCCTGGCTTATATAAACCTGCAAGTAAATTAAGTAAAGTACTTTTTCCTGAACCACTAGTACCTACTATGGCTATTTTACTTTTCTTTAAAATATCTAAGTTTATATCAGAAAGGGTTGTTTCTCCTTTATTATATTGAAAATTCATTTCCTTAATAGAAATATGTTTCCAATTACTTAAATCTTTTTTGTATATATCTTTATTTAAGTTTTTATTCATTGCATTTATAATTGGATTCACCGATTTTAATGATACTTTCCAATGTAATGTATCATAAAAACTACTGGTAATCTTAAAAAAAGCATCACTCATTTTTCTAAAATAATTAACTATCATAATAAGACTTCCAACCATAATAGGTATATGTCCTACTTTATGACTCCATAAATAATAAGTTATTACTACTAGCTCTGTAATTATTAATCCAAAACTAATCATAAAGCAACGTGGTTGATTTATTTTATTTTCATTCATAAACTCTTTATAGTACTTATTAAATAATTTATCTAATTCTTTATTCGTACGTTTTCCTAATCTTAGGGAAATTACAGTTCTTATATTACTTACAAAATCTATTAATCTAGCAGAATAACTATGTTGATATTCATTTTTTTTATTTAATATTGGTTGAATTACTCTATTCATTTTTTCTACCACTATTAAATTTATTACTGTAAGCACTATACTTATTAAAGCAATCTGCCATGACAAACCCATTAAAATAATAATAGGTCCAATGGATAAATATATATATTCAAGATAGCACCTTTGTTCAAAACTAAAATCCCTAAGTGCTAAAGCGGCTACATTAATACGATTTACTACTTCACCTGAATGATGATCTACATGCCATTTTATTGATAGATTATATACTCTTTTATACATATTATTTATAAATCTTTGCTGATTTCTTAAAGCAGTTGATATTACAAAGTATTGAGCAATGCGATGAAAAATCTCAAATTGAAAAAATCCTCCTACGTATATAAATAACCACATCATAGTTGGTTGAAGATTATCAATTCCATTAGCTTGAAGTTCATTTATAGCCCTTCCAAAGGCATAGGGTTTTAGTAATTCCCCTCCTAATGAAATAGAATGTAAAATATAAAATAAAATTACTTTCCATCTATCTTTTCCTGCATATTTCCACGCTGTTTTAAATAAATATATCATTTTTTTCCTCCCTTTTAAGTACTTTTTATTATTAAGTACTTATTTAGGAGGTGCACGTGGTATTTTAAGATAATTCTTTAATATATATCTAGATCAAGTTTACAATTTATTAAGTTTCTTTTTCAAAATTCCCACCTCCAAACTTTATATATTTATAATTTAGACATATAAAAAATTTTATTCTTTATCTTTTAATTTTACTGCTGTTCCATATACTAATATTTCAGCTGCACCTTGCATAACTGCAGATGTTGAAAATCTAATATTTATTATAGCGTCTGCATTCATTTGATTTGCCTCATCTAACATTTTATTCATTGCAATATCCCTTGCTTCTTCTAACATCTTTGAATATTCCTTCATCTCTCCTCCTACTAAATTTCTTAAGCCTGATACTATGTCATTTCCTAAATGTTTAGCCCTTATTGTATGTCCCCTTACTACTCCCATCATTTCTGTTATTTCTTTACCTACAATATAATCTGTATTTGTAATTAGCATAAATCCCCCTCCTTTTAATTGTTATTTAATAAATTATATAAATAAATTAAATATCCTTTAATAATATTACGTTTTTATATAAAAATAAGTTCACTTTAAAATATTAATAAATATTTATCATTATTACATTTTATTAATTTTTCTGACTATTCATCCTTATATTTGACCATTCATATACTTTTTATAACCATTCATTTTACATTAATTGACTTATTATATAATTTTTTAGATAATTTATACAGAGAGGTTTTTAAACTTAAGAGGGGGTGTTAAGCAAATAGCAAAATATTTAACAAAAAATTTTTCAAAATATTAAATTAATTTAAAGGGGGAATTTTTGTGAATTCTGCATTTCTAATTATTTTATGTATTATTTGGTTTGGAATTAGTTACAAATGGTATGGAACAAAAATTGAAAACAAGTTAGTCCAACCAAATGATAGTAATCAAACTCCTGCAGTTACAGAACAAGATGGTGTTGACTTTTATCCAGGTAAAAAGTCAATATTATTTGGTCACCATTTTTCTTCAATAGCTGGTGCAGGACCAATTCTTGGACCTATTGCAGCAGTTGCAGCCTTTGGTTGGGGCGGAACTATTTTATGGATTTTTATAGGTACAGTTTTTATCGGTGCAGTTCATGATTACTTATCGTTAATGTTATCTGTTCGATACAAAGGACAATCAATATCACAAATAGCTCAAGATGTTATTGGTACAAGAGCAAGGAACTTATTTTCTATATTTTTACTTATTACTTTGATATTAGTTGTTGCAGTATTTGGTTATGTTGCAGCGAACACCTTAACAAGTACTCCACAGGTTGTTATTCCAACATTTGGTTTAATACCACTAGCAATGATTTTTGGTTTTTTAGTTTACAAGAAAAATTTCCCACTACCTGTAGGTACAATAATAGCAATTTTAGGTTTATTTTTACTAATTTATTTAGGATATAAATTCCCACTTTCAGCTCCCTTTACTGGACAAGCTGAATTTGCGTTTTGGTTTATTTTACTCATGGGTTATGGTTTAATTGCATCTGTACTTCCAGTTTGGATGTTATTACAACCTAGAGATTATATCTCAAATTGGGTATTAATTATTGGTTTAACTTTAGGTATAGTTGGTACACTTATAACCCATCCAACTATTAATGCTCCGGCATTTACTAAAGTATCAGCTGAAGGCCAGGGACCTATTTGGCCAATGCTTTTCATTATGGTTGCATGTGGTGCTATATCAGGATTTCACTCTGTTGTAGGTAGTGGTACAACTAGTAAACAGCTAGCAAAGGAATCCGATGGTAAAGTTGTTGGCTATGGCGCTATGTTAATAGAAAGTGTTCTAGCTACTTTAGCTTTAATAACTGTTAGTGCAGGTTTATTCTGGGATCCACCTGCTGGTATGGAGAAATTAGGATTTTTCTATATGCTTGACCATGGTGGACCTATAAAGGCATTTGGTAAAGGTTATGGTGAGTTAGTTAAACCACTTCTTGGTGTATTTGGTATGTTATTTGGTATTACAATGTTAAAAACCTTTGTTATGACAACCCTTGATACAACTATCCGTCTAGCAAGGTTTATAACAGCAGAACTTATAGGACCAAAGGTTCCTATATTTAAAAAGAGTAGATTGGCAGGATCTTTATTTGTAACTATTCCAGCATTCTATCTTGGATATACTGGAACATATAGTATAATTTGGCCTATGTTTGGTGCATCTAATCAATTAGTTGCAGCATTAGCCTTATTAGTTGTTACAGCATACCTAGTTGGTGTTAAAAAACCAGCAAAATACACTTTATATCCTGCAGTGTTTATGATTGTAACTACAATAGCAGCTTTAATATATCAAGGTTATCATCATTTATTTGTAGGAGAAATAAACTTAGTACTAGGAATTACTTCTATAGTATTAATAATACTATCCCTAGTTGTAGGTAAAGAAGCAAAGGATATATTAGATAAAGCTAAGGAAGATAATAAACAAACTGTATAATAATTTAGGTGCTAAGGAAAATCCTTAGCACCTTTTTAACTATCTATTATATTCATACCTTCTTCTAGTTTATCATCTGGGGAAACTATTATTTTTTCTCCTTTTTCTAAACCATCTATAATTTCTATTTCATCTTCTCCCTCTAGTCCTGTTTGAATTTTTCTTAATTTAGCCTTATTATTATCTACTACAAAAACATATTCACCATCATTTCTTTCAAATACAGCATCCTCAGAAACTATAAGAATATTTTCTTTAGTTTCAGTAACAACTTTTATATCTAATTCATAACCTACCTTTATATTTGGAATTTCTTCATTTAAAACTATTTCTATTTTTACTCTTTTTTGTTCTACCCCAAGGTCTGACATTTTACTAAAAGCCTTTGGATAAATTTTTGTAACTTTCCCACTATATCCAGAGATATCTAAATCTTCACTATATATATTAACCTTTGAATTAATTTTAATATCATCTATTTCACTTACTAATATATCTGATTCTAAATAAAGAGTTTTCTCATCGCCTAACTCTAAAATAGGTGTTCCTGGATTAATAAAACTACCAAGTTTAACATGCCTTTCCATAACGGTCCCTTCGATTGGTGCTTTAATAGTATAATTTTCTTTGCTTTTTTCTAAAATATCAAGCTGATATTTTATTCCCTTTATTTCTGCTTGGTATTTCTCCCTTATATATTTAGATACTCCCTTTTTTAAAGAGGATAATTCATTTTCTGCGATTTTTAATGCTTCTTTTTGAAGTTTTACATTTTCATTAGCTAACTTATAATCATCATAGCTTATAGCCCCTTCATTATAAAGCTTTTTACTATCTTCTAATTTTCTTTTTGCCCTTTCTAAATTTATTTTAGTAGAACTTACCCTAGCTTCTGCTTTATTTATTAGTTCTTTATCCGGAGTTTTTATAGCTTCTTTAAAGGATGCATTAAGTGCCTCTAACTTAGATTTTGTACTTTTTATTTCTAAATCTATTTGTTCTTTATCTAGTGAAGCTATTATATCTCCTTTAGTTAAGTAATCTCCTACTTGAACATTTAAATAATCTATCTCACCGGATACATTTGAATTAATAACCCTTTCTTTTCTTGACTTTACAAAAGCTATTTCTTCTACATATTTTTTAATATTTCCCTTCTCTACAGTGTAAGTTTCAGATTCAATTCCTTTAGTAGTACCATTATAATAAAATAATCCTCCACCAATAAGTAACACTACTAATATAATTATTATATATTTTTTCAACTCTAGATTCCCCCTTTATTAAGTAATCCTGTTTTTTAAAGCTTCAATAAAATCAAGCTTATAAATTTTTTTCATCGTAGCAAGCTGTGCTAAAAATACAAATATTAACGTTACTATAACTGATACAATATAGGTTTTAAAAGAACTTTCTATATTTAGTGTATAAATCTCTGTACTAAATACTTTTTCTATATAATCTATCATATATTTTCCTAAAGGAATTCCTATCAAAATACCTAATATAGTCATAAAAGTATTTTCTTTAAGTATCATTATAAATATTTCTTTTTTTGTAAAGCCCATAACTCTTAAGGATGAAAATTCTAATCTTCTTTCTGAAATCCCTAATATTGTAGAGTTATAAACAATAGCAAAACCTAACACACCGCCAAATAAAAGCATTACACCAATAGAATAAATCATTAAATCTAAAAATTCATTAAAAACACTTCGCATATCCGATAAAGATTGTACTGAAGTAATATTTTTCATATCATCTAAATCTTTTTTTACATCACCATCTGAATTTAAATAAACTCCTGTTAATAAATTCTTTTGTAGTAGTTTCTCCCTCATAAAATCGATATTCATATATCCATTTAATCCAAGGGATTGCTTTATTATACCTTCTACCCTTACATATAAATCATCTTTACCGGGTATAAAGTTTTCTATTTTTACCTTTTCACCCTTTTTAACTCCTATATATTTTGCAAGTCCCTCTGATAGTAAGATACCTTTTTTAGGTAATTTTATGTTTTCATCTTTTAAATTTTTAAAATTGAAAAATTGTGTGTTATTTTCTAATCCAATGATGTTACAAACTTTATCTCTATGTCCATAAACAACCTCAAAGGGATATTCTATTTTTCCTTCTATATCTTTAACATTTGTGACCTGCTTTATATCCTTTATTACTTTATTATTTAATGGTTTAGAGAAATTAATATTATAATCCATCCTTTGAAACTTTCCATAATGATCAACAAATATAGAATTAAAGCTATCTTGAGAACTAAAGGGTAAAAAAATCACAACAAATGTTAAAGAAATTCCCAATGTTATGAAAATAAATCTTTTCTTACTTCTAAAAATATTCCTTAAAACCATCTTCCAGCTAAAGGATAATTTTTTCCATAAAACATTAAATCTATCAAGTAATATTCTATTTCCTGTTTTAGGTGGCTCAGGCCTCATAGATTCAGCGGGCATAATATTAAGTACCCTTCTTGTTCCCCATAGACCTGCTATTATACAAAATATTACCGATATTACAACTGCTAAAATCATGTATCTATAATAAAATGTTATCTTTAATATTGGAATATTAAAAAACATAATATACATCTTAGCTATATAGCTAGAAAGTATACTCCCTAAAATAATTCCAAACACTGATCCTACTAAACCTATAGTTAATGAATATTTCATATAATGATTTATTAAAGACTTATTTCCATAACCTAAAGCCTTTAAAACTCCTATGGTCGTTCTGTCCTTTTTAACCATTCTAGATATCATTACTGCTATTATTATAGCTGCAACACCCAAAAAAACAATTGGTATTGCCTTTGATGACTGTTTAGCTCCTTTAACCTCTTCTGAAACCATTTTATTACTTAATTGATTTTCCTTAGTTATTACTCTTTTAACTCCATATCTTTCAAGTTCTTCTTCTAATTTATTTTTAAGCTTATCTATGTCATAACCTTCCTTAGCCTTAATTAAAACTTGATTATAACTTCCTTTATATCCAAAACTTTGCTTTGCAAATTCCTCTGATACAAAAATAACACCAAAACCTTCTGGATCTGGAAGTAATGTTTGCTCATCTTCCATTAAATATACATATTCTGGACTTCCTACTATACCATTAACCTTTAACTTATAATTTCTACCCATAATTTGTGGTCTAACAAATTCATCAATTTTAATATTCCTTGCACTTGCAAATTGGTTTATCATTAAAGCTTCATTATTAGGGTTTTTTATGAAATTTCCCTTCTCTAAATATAATGAATTAATTTGGTCTCGTTTTTCTTTAGTTGAAATTATCCTTACATTAACCTTCTCATCATCATCTGTCTTAAGTGGAACATCAAATACTAGTCTTCCTTCTGCTTTTTTAACCCCTTCAATGTTTGTAATTTCTTCTATAGCATTATCAGGTATCTTTACTAATTGGACATAAAGGTCAGAAAAATTAGTTATTTTATAATAGTGCTTAACTGTATTATCTAAGTTAACAGCCCCCATACTTACGGCTGTATAAATTGTTAAACCAACTATAACGACAACAGTTATAGCAATAAACTGCCCTTTTGTATTTTTTATCATTCTAAGAAGTCTAAGATCTAATTTTTTCATTACCATTCAATCCTTTCAGGATCAGTTGGATTTTCATTTATTTCAGTATCAATTATCTCTCCACTTCTCATATGTAAAACCCTATCTGCTATATTTCCTATAGCTGAATTATGGGTAATAATTACAACTGTTTTATTATATTTTTTGTTTATATTATTTAATAATGATAATATAGAAACCCCTGTCTCATAATCTAGGGCACCTGTAGGTTCATCACATAAAAGAAGTAATGGATTTTTAGCTACAGCCCTTGCTATTGCAACTCTTTGTTGTTCTCCACCACTCATTTGAGACGGGAAATGAGCCTTTCTATCATAAAGACCTACATCCTTTAAAATATTTTCAATATTTAATGAGTCTTTACATATTTCTGTGGCTAATTCTATATTTTCTATAGCTGTTAGATTAGACATAAGATTATAAAATTGAAATACAAAACCTATCTCATTTCTTCTATACAAAGTCAATTTCTTTTCTTCAAAGGCGGTTATCTCATTATTATTAATAAACACTTTTCCTTTAGTAGGTGTATCCATCCCACCAATTATATTTAATAAAGTACTTTTTCCAGAGCCACTAGGTCCTAATATTACAACAAACTCTCCTTTGTAAATATCAAAGGTTGCATTTTTTAATGCTTTAACCTTTACTTCCCCCATTTTGTATTCCTTACTAATATCCTTAACACTAATTAATATCTCTTTTCCCATATCATCACCTACCTTTTAATTCTCTCTAAAAATAAATTTAATCTTACTTCTTATATTCTCTTTAGTTTCATTTAAGTTAGTATCATCAGTATATGCATATAAACATATCTCATAAATAATAGACCCATATATAACCTCTACGGCCTCTTTTGTATCAAAATCCTTTTTAATTAACTTTTTATCTTTAAGAAGAAGTAATAACTTATGAATCTTATCCATAAGTTTATAATCCATTTGCATTAACTTATTAAATAACTTAAATTTAGTTTTAAAACTTTTAATAGCAACAAAGATTATTTCTCTTATTAAATTTTTACTTATGAAACTAATATTTTCAATATAACTTAAAATAAATTCAGATATAATATCAGAAACAGTATTATTATCTATATCTATTTCATCTAAATTATATTTTTCTTCAATTCCAAATTCTTCAGACATAATAGCAAGAAAAATATCAGCTTTAGATTCGAAATAGTTATATACAGTTCCAACCCCTAGTCCAGATCTTTTTGCAATCTCTTTAGAAGTTGTTTTATCATAACCTTTGTCTAAAAAAAGTTTTTTTGAAACCTCTAATATTTTTTTTCTAGTTCTTTTTTTCTTAAACTGTCTTAATCCTACCATGTAAACACCTCTTTAAAAATGAATTGATTCATTTATGAACCTATTCATATTTTATTACTTTTACATTCATATGTCAATTTAGGTAATAAAAAAACAGGGATATCCCTGCTTTATAGAAAAATATTTATAAAATATGGATGTACTAAATATGATGTGCTACTTCCAAGGATTATACCAACCATAACATCTGATGGGTAATGTACTCCAACATATATTCTAGATATACCAATTATAGTTGCTAACCCCATTATTATTGCCATTAAATAAGGTATATTAAGTGAAATAACTGTTGCCATGGAAAAACTAGCTGTTGTATGCCCTGAAGGAAATGAGTAATCTTTTAAAGTAATATTATAAGTATTTATATTTTCTAATATATCGTAGGGTCTAACTCTTGAAAACTTATTTTTTATTACTCTTACAAATAAATGACTCAAAGTTATCGAAACTAAAATTTCAAATCCAATTATCCTAGTTTTGTTTTTTCCAAATAACAATAATATTAATGGTAATAAAATGCTAAATACTGCCCCTCCTAGTCTTGTTAGATAGGGCATAGTTATATCTAGAGGTCTACATTTTAATTTTCCATTTAAAAAATAAAATATTTTTTGGTCTCCATTTGTAAAATGTTTAAATAAATTTTTCATAATATTCATTCCCTTTAATAATTTAATCTCCTTATATTAAATTATAATGTATTTGATATCTTCTTGTAAATAACTAAAATAGATTTGTATATAAAAAAGATTATAGTAAAACATATATATATATTTATTTAGGGAGTGTTTTAATGGATTATATAGTAGATTTACAAAAACATATCATAGATACTTCTTTAAAAAATGGAGCTCTTTTAGTTGGTTTTACAAAAATAAGGCGAATAGAACCTGTTATAATACTAGGTTTTCCCTTTTCCGATGAGTGGTTTTTAAAAAATCCTATTAAAATAACTAAACAGTTAGGTAAAGATTATAATCAAAGTAAAAATGTTCAAAGGACACTTAATAAAATACTTAGTAAAGAAGGTTTCTACACACAGAATAAAAGTGTATTATCTATATACGGAGATTTTCGTCCCTTGGCTGTTTCAGCCAATTTAGGAGAGTGGGGGAGAAATGGATTAGTAGTAAATGAAAAATATGGCTCTAATTTATTATTTGCAGCAACCTTTACTAACGCTCCATTTGATACTCAAAATAATAATAATAGTTTAAAACACTGTAGTGATTGTAAACAATGTATTAGTTCATGTCCTAATAATGCCTTTGAAAATAATAGATTTCACTTTTTAAGATGTCTTCCCTATGCATTAAAGGGATGTTCTGAATGTTTAAAAAACTGTAGTAAAAATTAACCTTTAATTTTATCAATCAATACTACTCCACCACATACAATAATTTTAAAATAAAATGTTAAACCTCTCCATATTAAAACTGCATAGGCAAGCATTTCCGGTGTGAAAAATGTTTTAAATAATAAATAAAATCCTGCCTCTGAAGCTCCGGCCTTTCCTGGTATAGGAATATATGAAATAGCAATATGAAGGAGTGGTTGTAAAAATACCATCTTTAAAAAAGATACTTCATTAAAACCTAACGCTATATAAACTATATACGTTACACTGAAATACGATAATAATTTTAAAAAACATAATATTGCTATTTTTAGTGATTTGATCTTATTATTTTTTATTTTATTAGTTCCCTTTAAATACTCATCTATATTATTATTAAGTTTAATTTTATACTTTTCTATATTTTTTATAGGTTTTATACGGTTTAGTATATTTAGTATTTTAAATAAAACTTTCTTTGTAATTACTGAATTAGAAAATGTTAAAGCAATAAAAATTATAACTGAAATTCTTAATATAATTCCAAACATAACAAAGGGAAAAGCTATAGTTACATCTCTATATAAAAAACTAATATTAAATATTAAACCAATAATTAAAAAGAATGCTAAAACCAATTCATTAATAATAAATTTAACGGTTAAGATAGAGGAAATTTCTCCTATCTTTAAACCATTTCTTTTCATAGAATAATATAAAGAAGGAGGCCCTCCACTGGCAAAGGGAGTTATACTAATATAATATTGACCTATCATTGTTGTTTTCAAAGACTTAAAATAATTGCCATCTAAATGGATCATTTTAGTAAGATTATATAAAACAGCACCATCTAAAATCCAAAATATTATCATTATTAATATACCTAAAGTTATATATAAGGGTTCTATTCTTTTTACAACTGTTTTAAGCTCATACAAATTACCATTAGAAGTTAATGCATTAAAAGTTAATATAACAACTACTAC
This sequence comes from Bacillota bacterium, assembly GCA_009711765.1. GTDB lineage: Bacteria > Bacillota > Clostridia > Tissierellales > MES13 > MES13. The sequence goes on from VEND01000103.1 coordinate 25,970, forward strand.
AATTATAATAAAGTTTAAAATATTTCTTTTCATAATACCCACCTATAACCTTATATTTATTCTTATTTTATGAGAAATATAACCATATTATAAGATATAAAAGCTCCTACTTGCAAGTAGGAGCTTTTGTTTTATTCAAACCTTATTAATTTTATACCCAATATAAAGTATATTATTCCCATAAAAATAATAATTAATGAAGGATATATTACTGAATTAAAACCTCCATTATACATGGCTATCTCTTCCATGGCTTCTATAGCCCACTTTTGTGGAGTTAAATTTGCTAAAAATAATAATATTTTAGAATTTACTATTTCTAAAGGCCACATTGCCCCTCCTATCATTGATGTACTAGTTAAAATTACAGGGGATATTGCTGCTAATTGAGAATGGGTTTTTACAATTCCTGATAAAAATAATCCTAAAGAAGTAACTGTAAAAACAAAGGACATTGAAACAGTCATAATTCCTAAAAAGCTAGAACCCCAATCAACATTAAACAAATACTTACTAGCCATTATTAAAACACCTACTTGAATAATACCAATCATAAAAGTAATAACCATATTTCCTCCAAGTATTGCTCCTTTTGATAATGGTGATATGATTTGTCTTTGCCAAGTATTATATTTTCTTTCATTTAATATTTCACCAATTCCAAATACTATAGTATACATCGAGAAAAATAAAGTAAAACCTATTATAATATGCTTAAAATTGTCAAAACCACTCCATTTTCCATCGGTTATGGTTTTTCTTGTTACAGACATAGGTCTTTTATATTCCCAGTTTTCTAATGATAAATCATAAGCCTTATTAAATACATTTTTTTTATCTACATCTTTAATACCGCTTATATAATCAGTAGTTACCTTTGCTATATTTACATTGCTTTTAAGTTTAGCTAAATTTGTTTTTATCAAATTTTCGGTAGTAAGTATTTCAATATCGTCCTTTGTCTTTATTATGCTAACTTTTGGCATTTTATTATTATTAATATCCCTTTGAAACCCTTTATTTATAATTAAAGCCATTAATACCTTTCCCTCATCTACCTTTTTATAGGCATTATCATAATCTGTTAAAGTAAAATTATAGTTTTTACTATTTTTTAATTCTTCTATAAACATATTAGAATATTCACTACTATCACTATTAACGATTGGTACTGTTGGTTTATAATTTGCTGATTGACTACTTCCCATTACAAAAGATAAACCTAAAGCTAAAATTGTCATAAATACAAATACAAAATAATCATTACGCAGTCTCATAAGTCTTAACTTTATTATACTTAACATATTTCCACCTCTCTTCCCTTTTAAGTAAAGTAACTGATATTATAATAAATATTACTCCTATTATTAATAGAGTAAGTAAAGATGAAAATATTTCGTTTATTCCATATCCCATCATAACCTTTATATATGATTTTAAAGCTAAACCATTAATTGTAAAACTTCCTAGCTTTTGAATGAATTCAGGCATAACTTCAACAGGTATAAAACTACCTCCAAGTAAAGCCATTACTTGTATTATTGCAGATTCAAAAACATTAGCTACTTTATAATTTCCTATTTTATAAGTTATTACAGCTATTAATATTCCTAAACCTGCTATAGCAAATACTACACATAAACTTATTAACATTACAAGGGGAAAACTACCCCAATTAGCCTTTAGTAATATAGATGAGAATATTACCATTGTAATAATCTGTATTAATGCTAAAGTAAATATAGTAAAGTATTTACCAGCTAATATTTTAAATTTTCTAGTTCCTGAAATAACCATTCTTTGATAAGTAATATTCTCTTTTTCTTCTAATAATGTTCTACTTCCATAGCCTGCTGCAAATAATATAAACATAGTCGCCATAGCTACAGCATAATAGGAAAAGCTAGATATTGATTTCTTTCCATTAATTTTTTCATAATCTAGGTTAATATTATTACTTTTTATATTAGATGTCATATCACTTATTATAGTTTCTATATCATTAAATACTTCATATCCAATTCCCTCATTAAGTGCAGTTTCAATAAAAACATTTTTTCCTATTACTAAAGTTGATATCTGTTGAGAAAAACCCTTCATTACACTTTCTACAATTTTACTTTTAATACTTTCATCTGGATCTCCTATAACTTTAATATCAACTTTATTTCTAAAGGGGGTTAATATATTTGTATGCATATCAAATATGAAATCCTTCGGTAAAATAACAATAGCTGTTAACTCTTTATTTTTTAATTTATTGATTGCATCACTTCTTTTTAATACTTTATAATTTATTATTTCTTTAATTTCTTTATTATCTAAAAACTCATTGAAAAAAATATTCTCTATATTAAAATCTTTAACTTTAGTAGTCATATTATTAATATCTTCATTACTCATATTTTTTGAAAATATACCATTTGAAAGATTATTTTTAAATTTTTTTAATTCCTTATTCTTATCATATTCTTTAACTATAGCAATATCTATACTTTTTTTAATACTATAATCTGTAAATGATCCACTTAAGGCCATACTTAATATAGAAGATAATATTATAGGCATAAGTATCATAATGACTAATGCTTTTTTATCACTAAAAATTAGTTTTAAATCCTTATAAACCACATCTCTAACTTTCACTATATTCCCCCCCTAATCCCTTAAGGCTCTACCTGTTAAATGTAAAAAAACTGCCTCTAAATTTGGTTTATTTATATCTATAGATATAAGACTACTATCTGATGCAGTTACTACCTCAGTAATATCTTTAAATATGTTCTCACCATTATTTGAAGATATTATTATCTCATTTTCAGATACATCTAACTTACTTATATATTCAATACTCTCTAAATCCTTTATTAAACTTTGTGATACTTTATCAAACTTTAGATTTATTTTTTTATTTCCATTGATTATTTCAATAAGTTCATCCTTAGTTCCTGAAGCTATTATTTTCCCTTTATCCATAATATTAATTCTTGTACATATAGCTTCTACCTCTTCCATATAATGACTTGTATAAATAACTGTTGTTCCTTTTTCATTTAATTTATTAACAGTTTCTAATATATGGTTTCTTGATTGTGGGTCTATACCAACTGTAGGCTCATCCATTATTAATAATTCCGGTTCATGAAGTAATGCAGCACCAATATTTATTCTTCTTTTCATACCACCAGAGTACTTACTTATTTTATCCTTTAATCTTTCTTTAACCCCTATTATTTCAGATACATCCTCAATACGCTTTTTTAATTTTTTACCCCTTATATTATAAGCATGACCCCAAAATTTAAGATTTTCATAACCAGAAAGCTCTGGGTATAAAGCTATTTCCTGTGGGACAACTCCTAATTTAGGTTGAATTAATTTTGAATTTTTCACTATACTTTCACCTTTATATTTTATATCACCTTTAGTTGGTTTAAGTAACGTAGATATAATAGATATCGTGGTAGATTTTCCTGCCCCATTAGGACCTAATAATCCAAAAATTTCCCCTTTTTGAACCTTAAAACTAATATCATCAACTGCTTTAACTTCTTTAAAATCCTTTTCTAAATTTTTAACTTCTAATAAAGCCATCGCTATTCCCCCTTTAAAATATCTTCAAACATATAAGGTAATCCTTGATTTAAATTTTCTTTATCTAGAGTATTTTCATCATTTAATTTTGGAAAATTAAATTCTTGCTTATTTTCTATATCCCAATTTTTAGTTTTTATATTTATAGTCATTTCTTTAAAAATATTTTTAGTATTATCAAAGCCTATCTCTATATCAATATCTTCATTGATAATGTAACCATCAATATCTATAAAGGCATCATACTTAAATTTATCTATAGTAAATTGTGATTTAAATTCATTATAATCTTTCTTAATATTATCAATATCTATTTCGTAGGTTTCATTTATAATTTCAATAAAATTTTCATCCTTTAGTAATATTTTTTCTATTTCTTTTAAATATAATTTTAATTGTTCATCAGTTACATTTATTTTATAATGTGTAACCTTAACATCTCCATCCGGAGTATTTATTACAGTATCTTTGCCTTGTAATACATCATCTTCAGATAATATATTTACCCATTCTTTCTCTATATTTTTTATTGTTTTATCACTTAATATTGAACTAACTTCACTAAATTTATTATTTTCTTCCGATACTAAATTATCAATTTCAATATATTTACCAAGCATTGGCATTTTAATAAATGTTTTTTTCCCTTTATAAAAGGTTGAATCAAAACCCATACCTCCAAAGTTAAAATAATTTCTAGCTATTAATTTATCTTTTTCTAAATCAAAAGTATATTCTGAAGTCATCTCTATATTTTTTATATATTTCATTTTTTCTAGTTTTTCTAAGGTCAAATTTCCCTCATTAAATTTAGTCTCTAAATTAAATTGAAAATCGGTCTTTCCCTTGCTTATATTATCTGTTTTTTCCACTGCTTTTTTATAAGAATTTAAATCATCTTTAGCACATGCTGATAAATTAAATGCAAAAATTAATATTAAAAGTACACTTAATATCTTTTTCATCTTATCCCTCCTACTTTTCTATAGGTTTATTATATAAAATAAAATCAATTATTTCTTCTAACTATTTTCCTTTTTCCCTATGACTTTTTGCACATATAAAAAACGGTGAAAAATCACCGTTTAAGTAATATCATTTTTAACTGAAAATATGGCAAGTTGGGTTCTATCCCTTAATTCTAATTTTGTTAATATCTTAGTTAGATGATTTTTCACAGTTCCTTTACTAATAAATAATGCTTGAGCAATCTCTTTATTATTTTTACCCTGGGCTAATAATCTACATATATCTAACTCCCGCTTTGTTAATGTTTTTATTCTTTTATCTTTTTCTTTACTTTCACAAGCTAACTTTGAAAACCTATCAATCACCTTAACAGCCACATCTGATTGAATTAATGCTCCTCCATTATAAACTGTTCTTATTGCATCTGCAATTTTTTCTGGACTAGCATCCTTTAATAAGTACCCTGACGCCCCATTTTTTAAAGCTTCATATATGTATTCATCATCATTAAATGTGGTTAAAACTATTATTTTAATATTTTCAAAATCCTCTTTTATAATTTTAGTTGCTTCAACACCATTTAAATCAGGCATTTTTATATCCATTAAAACAACATCCGGTTTCTTTTTTTTACATAATTTATATGCCTCATTTCCATTAGAAGCAAGACCACATACCTTTATATCCTCCATATTTTCTAATATCATACTTAAACCCTGTTTTAATATGTCTTGATCGTCTGCTATTAATATTTTAATCATATTTTCCTCCCATAGGTATATATCCCTTTACTATAAAACCATTCTCTGATATGAACTCTACATTTCCATTTAAACTTTTTACTCTCTCTTTTATCCCCTTTAATCCATAACCTTTTTTAATCTTTTTACTTCCCTTTCCATTGTCCTTGATTTCAAAATATATTTTATCTTCCTTTTTTAATTTAATTTTTATATTATTAGCTTTGCCATGACGCAAAGAATTGGTTAAAGATTCCTGTATGATTCTATATAAAGCTAAACTATAATCAGGTGGTAATGAAAATTTATCTATATCCTTTTTAATTATAACATTACATTTCTTTGAAAATTCATCTATTAATTTAATTATAGATTCTATTCCCTTTGTCATTTCTTTATTAGGCTTTAGAGTTTCTACTACTTCCCTAACCTTTAATAAACCATCTCTAGCTGATTTTTTACCTTCATTTATTAAATCCTTTGCTTTATTAGGTTCTTTATCTAATATATGGGAAGCCATCTCCATTTGCATTATTAAACTTGTCATACTATGACCTAATGTATCATGAATTTCTCTAGCTATTTTATTTCTTTCTTCAATAACAGTAAGTTCTTCTACTTTTTTAGTATATTCCTTTAACTTTTTATGGGTAATAGCAAGTTCTTTATATAATTTTTCATTTTTCTCCTTTTCTTTTTTAAAATGTTTTAAAAGGTTAATTACTACTAATATAAAAATACTAATAGTTAAGAAAAATATCATCTGTGATATGCTAGACAAATTATAGTTATAATAAACTAACAAGATATATTTTATAGTTGAAAAGATTACAGCAATTAAACCTAGAATAATACTTTCTTTTCTTTTTAAATATAAAGATACTTCAATAATAATTATTATATAAAATGAATGAAAGAAGTAATTAAGTAAAAACCTAGAATTATGCTCAAGAAAAAATACTAACCCTATATCTATAAGAAAAGAATAACTATAATAAATTTTATTTAAATAAACTCTAAATATTCCTATTAATAAAAAACATAAAAAAGTGATGGTTAATACATATATTCTATGTATTTGGGCTTGTTCGTATTGCATAGCTAAAAAAAATAAAACTGCCAAAAATAGAATTTTTATTAAATTAAACAATTTAAATTTTGAATTAAAATTCATAAATAAACTCCTTTTTAATTTGCTATTTAACTCATTCTATATTTTTTGTAATTTACCTTTTTATATAAAAAATATTTTAATAAGGGAATAAATATTTAACTTAATTTATTTTTGAAAATATAGAAACTATTACATAACATAAAACTTTTAAAAAAACACAAACTAGTATTGTAAGCAAAAAAGCTTACAAAATAAAATTTGGAGGTTATTCGATGAACAATACAGGAATGTATAATCAAATGAGACAATATGAAATTCAAGAAGCTAAAAAGAGAATGCAGCCTTATCAAGGTATGAATAACCAAAATACAATGGGACAAATGACACAAAATGTTCCAACTTTATCTAGCTCTTCATCTGCAGGCTATGCTGAAATAGAAAAAGCTAAACAAGATATGAATCAAAATAGGATGAATCAAGGAAATATGGATCAATATAATACTAACTATGCTCCTTCTTTATCTAATTCTACTTCAACTGGCTATGCTGAAATTCAAAAAACTAAACAAGATATGAATCAAGGGCAAGGTTATATGAATTATCAAAATTATCAAGGTAATGTACCTTCTTTATCTAGCTCTACTTCAACAGGATACGGTGAAATTCAGAAAACTAAACAAGATATGAATCAAGGGCAAGGTTATATGAATTATCAAAATTACCAAGGTAATGTACCTTCTTTATCTAGCTCTACTTCAACAGGATACGGTGAAATTCAAAAAACTAAACAAGATATGAATCAAGGTTCATCAATGAATACTTCAAATTATAGATAAATATTTTCGGGTCAGTTTATCTGACCCTTTAATCAATTTGGGAGGTTTTTATCATGAGCGATAAAAACTTTAAAAATAGATTTTACTCTCTAAAAATAAAAAAACAATTAGGAAGTTTATTTTCTGATATATTTCCTGATAAATATTCATATAATGGTTACGGAAAAACACCTCCGTCTTTAATTAGAAAATCTTCTTCTATAGATAACGATTCCTATTTAAACTATCCCGATCCAGAAAATATAAAGTCTTAAGGGCTAATTTTTAATTAGTCCTTTTTTTATATTAAAAAAGCAGCCTACCTTTAGGCTACTTTTTTAATAATATCCTGGACCATAGTCATAACCTCTTCTATAGCGATAGTCGTAATAAGGATAACGCCTTCTTCTAAGTAATTCGCCGATTATTATAATACTTAATAAATCTCTAAAAATTCTTCTCCTTCCATAAAATGGTCTCTGTTGAGGTGATATTCCTCTTGCCATAATCCTTCTCTCTTTAGAATCTTGATTAATTTCAGGATACTCTTCAATACATTCTTTATATATCTCTTCTACCATGGTATCCATTTGTTCATTATCAGGCATTTGATATATAGGTACATATGGAGGATAATATTTATTTATACAATCTTGTACCTTAGGATAAACACCATAATATAATTCTGGATATTGATTGTTTGAATCCACAAAAAGGCCTCCCTTCAAAACAATTTCTATTCCCTATTATTTTATGTTTTAAAAGTTATTTTGTGATAAAAAAAAAGACTCAATTAAGAGTCTTTTTTATTAGGTAGTATTAAATTTAATAATATTGCGGCTATAGTTCCTGTAGTTATACCTGAATGTAATATTGTTTTTGCCCATTCGGGGAAATTTTTAAGTATATCAGGTCTAACAACAACAGCTAATCCTAAACCAAAGGATATTGCTACGACTAAACTATTTCTTCTTGAAAAGTTTACTTGTTTTAATATTTTTATTCCTCCAACTGCTATCATTCCAAACATCATTATTCCTGCTCCACCTAATACTGGATTAGGCATTATTGCAACTAAAGCTCCAAGTTTTGGAAATAATCCAGTTAAAGCTAAAATTATTCCAGCAATTACAACAACAAATCTACTGGCTACTCCTGTTATAGGAATTATCCCTACATTCTGACTAAAGGATGTATTAGGTCCTGCATTAAATATTCCTGCTATAAAACTACCTACTCCATCTGCTAATAAACCTCTAGATAAATCTTTACTTTCCATTTCATGCTGACTAGCTTCCCCTACAGCTATTAAATCTCCCACACTTTCAACTGTAGTTACAAGATAAGCTGGAATAAAACAAAGTATCGCTGGCAAACTAAATTTAACTCCATACTTAAATGGTGTTGGAAACGATGCCCAAGAAGCGTTAGATACAGCTGAAGTATCTAATAATCCCATTGGTATAGATATTAAATATCCACATATTATTCCTATTAATATTGCCCCTGAACTTAACATACCTTTCCCCCATTGATTTAAAGCAATTATTATTACCATTACTATTCCCGCTAGGAAAAGGTTTGCAAGGCTGCCATAACTCTCTGATCCAACTCCACCTGCTGCCCAATCTATTGCCACAGGTATCATAGTTATTCCTATTAATGAAACGACTGATCCTGTAACTACCGGTGGAAATATTTTCATTAATGGTTTTATAAATCTACTTAAAATTATTTCAGTAAAAGAACCTATAATTGTTGCACCAAAAATACCTGGTAACCCTAAAGTGCTCCCTACTGCTATGGAAGGTCCCACAAATGTAAAATCCGTTCCCATAACACAGGGAAGTCTTGAACCTACTGGTCCAAATCCATAGGCTTGAATTATTGTAGCTATACCAGCCATAAATAATGTTGCATTAACAAAGAAAGTCATTTCTGATGCTGATAATCCTAAAACTCCACCAACTACTAAAGGAACTGCTACTATTCCGCTAAAAACTGCTACTAGATGCTGAATTGCTAAAGGTATTGCAACCTTTAAAGAAGGCTTGTCATTAATCTTATACTTTAATTGATCCTTACTTACACCAGCTACATTGTTATCAATAACTTCAGTACTTCCTTTTCCCATCATACCCCTCCATTTAGTTTATAAATATTTTGACATACTAAAATATTAACCTTTACTGATTAAAAACCTTTATAAGTAATTAACAAACAAAATAGGTTAAAATGACTTATATCCTAAATAAATAAATCTAAATGAAATTATTTATCATTATGTTCTGTATATTTTTTACAAATATGTAAGCTATATTTTTCAGAATTTTCTTGAATTCTATTGTTCTTTCGTTGAGATTATACAATTGTTAATTATTAACAAAAGAATAGGCCCCTGAGGGGGCCATGATAAGTTTATTTTTTAGGTAATACTAAATTTAATATCAATGCAGCAACAGTTCCAGTAGTTATTCCTGATTCAAATATAGTCCTCGCCCATTCAGGGAAATTTTTAAGTATATCGGGTCTAACAACAACCGCTAACCCTAAACCTAGTGCTATTGCTACAACAAGACTATTTCTCCTTGTGAAATTAACTTGTTTTAATATTTTTATTCCTCCAACTGCTATCATTCCAAACATCATTATTCCTGCTCCACCTAATACTGGATTAGGCATTATAGATACTAATGCACCTAATTTTGGGAATAATCCTGTTAAAATTAAAATTACACCAGATAGTGCCACAACAAATCTACTAGCTACACCGGTTAGAGGTATCACTCCTACATTTTGACTAAATGAAGTATTAGGTCCTGCATTAAATATTCCTGCAAAAAAGCTTCCTACTCCATCAGCTAATAAACCTCTAGATAAGTCTTTACTTTCCATATCATGATTACTTGCCTCTCCAACAGCCATTAAGTCTCCAACACTTTCTACTGTTGTAACCAAATAAGCTGGTATGAAACATAAAATTGCTGGTAAATCAAATTTTATACCATACTTAAATGGTGTTGGAAATGATGCCCAAGAAGCATCTGTTATCGCGGAAGTATTTAATAATCCCATTGGGATAGATATTATATATCCACATATTATACCTATTAATATAGATCCTGCACTAAAGAAACCATTTCCCCACTGATTTAAAACTATTATAATAATCATTACAGCTCCTGCTAGGAAAAGGTTTCTAAGACTCCCATAACTTTCTGCTCCTACTCCCCCTGCTGCCCAATCTATGGACACAGGTATTAAGGTTAATCCAATAAGAGAAACAACTGTACCTGTTACTACAGGTGGAAATATTTTCATAAGTGGTTTAATAAACCTACTTAATATTACCTCTGTAAATGCTCCAATCATTGTAGCACCAAAAATGCCTGGTAACCCTAACGAACTACCAACTGCAATAGAAGGTCCTACAAATGTAAAATCTGTTCCCATAACACATGGAAGTCTAGCTCCCACGGGACCAAATCCATAGGATTGTATTACTGTAGCCACACCTGCCATAAATAATGTTGCGTTTACTAAAAATGTCATTTTTTCTACGTCAAGACCTAAGACTCCACCTACTACTAAAGGAACTGCTACTATTCCACTAAAAGCAGCTACTAAATGTTGTATAGCTAAAGGTATAGCTATCCTTAAAGGTGGTTTGTCATTAATCTCATACTCAATCTCTAAACCCTTATCAACCGCTTTTTCATCATATTGTGCTTCTGAATGGTCCATTTTATCCCTCCATATAATTTGTCTAGGAATCCCTATATTAAAAACAAGCTTGTCTATATATTAATTCTTAAAAAAGTATGTTAATCCTTTATCAATGTTAAATAAATAATATTTCAATAATTCTAAAAAAATAATATATTTTTGGAAGTATATATTATTTTTATTAATATTTTTATATTGTTTTGTTAAATATAAACATATTTTTTATATTTTTATATTATATAGTTAGTTCATTTTGTTATTGATTTACATTGTTAATATGTAACAAATGAATCTCAAAATAAGAAAAAAGGGCTTCTGCTTAAGCAGAGGCCCTTTTTATATTTTATTTCCCTTCTATATATGCTTTATCCATATATAAATATCCAAGTGGAGATTTTCTCCAACCCTTTACATAGCTTTTCATTAATTCAGGATCTGATGCAAAGTAAATAGGACATACTGTATATCTTTCCATCCATAGATCTTCTGCTTTGTGCATATATTCATTAGCCTTTTGAATATCTATAGTTGATTTTGCCTTTCTTATATACTCATCAAATTCCTCACTTGAATATTGAGTATAATTGTTACCACTTGCACTTATGAATAAATCTAGGAATGTCATTGGATGTGCATAGTCTGCGCCCCATCCTATCCTTCCTACTTGATAGTTACCCTCTGATAGATTAGATAAATGTACCTTCCACTCAGCATTACCTAGTGTAACATTTACATTTAAGTTTTTCTTCCACATTTCTTGAACAGCTTCTGCTACTCTTTGATGGTTTTCATTTGTATTATATTTTAGAGTTATTTCTGGTAATCCTTCTCCATTAGGATAACCTGCTTCTTCTAGTAATTTTTTAGCTTCTTCAACTTTAGCACTATTAGGATCTATATCATAGTTTCCTCCAGCTTCTCTAAAGTCTTCTCCTCCTATATTAATACCAACAGGAACTACACCAGTAGCAGGTGTTTCTCCACCCATTGATACAGTATTTACAATAGCACTTCTATCTATCGCTAAGGTAAATGCCTTTCTAACCTTCTCATTATTAAAAGGTTCTACTTTATTATTAAAAGTATAATAGTATAATCCTAAGTCAGGTAAGATCATAAAGTCATCATTTTCAGCTTGAAGTCTTGCTATTTCAGCCCTTGGTACTCCATCAGTACCATCTATATCCCCAGCTTCAAATGCAGCTAGAGCTGTTGTATCTTCGTTTATTAATGTCATTACATATTTATCTAACTTAACTCTTTCTTTATCCCAATAATGCTCATTTTTAGCCATTACTACTTTTTCGTTATGACTCCACTCAGTTACTTTAAAAGGTCCATTTGAAACTATAGTATCAGCTTCTAATGCCCAAGTATCAGGATTTTTTTCAACAACATCTTTTCTAATTGGAAAATAAGTTGGGAATGCAAACATTTCAAGCATCCAAGATACAGGTCCTTGTAAAGTTACCTTTAATGTTTTTTCATCTATAACTTCTACTCCTAATTCATCTATAGAAGCATCACCATTAATTATATCTTCTGCATTCTTTAGATAGAATAATTGATATGCATAATCTGATGCTGTCTCAGGATTAATTACTCTCTTCCAAGCATATTCAAAGTCATAAGCTGTAACTGGCTTTCCATCTGACCATTTTGCATCGTCTCTTAAATAAAATGTAAATTCTGTAGCGTCTTCATTCACATCCCATTTTTTAGCAACACCTGGTATAGCCTTATCATTTTCATCAAGGTTTGTTAACCCTTCAAAAGTGTTTATTATAACATTGAATCCTACATTTTCTGTAGCTTTTCCTGGGTCTAGGGTTTCAGGGTCTGCACCCATATTATAAGTTACTACTTGCTCAACTTTTGGTTCTTCCTTAGGCTCTTCTTTAGGTTCATCTTCTTTTTTATTATCTTCTGTATCATCCTTTGTGTCCTCTTTAACTTGGTCATCATTAGTAGGTTCCACATCATTATTTCCACAAGCAACAACTGAAGTAAATACTAACCCTAGTATTAATAATATTGCTAAGGCTTTTTTAATCATTTTCTTACCCCCTCATATTATATTACTTCCATAAATTTTTTAATTTATGGAAAGATTTTATTTCTTATTATCTAACAAATGACAAGCAACTGTATGGTCTCCACCTAAATTTTTCATACTAGGCTCCTTATTTTTACATGTTTCAAAGGCATATTTACATCTAGTTCTAAAAGTACACCCTTTAGGTGGATTTATTGGACTTGGAACTTCACCTTCTAAAGTTACACTTTCTCTTTTATGGGTTACATCTGGGTCTGGTATTGGTATTGCTGATAACAAAGCTTTTGTATATGGATGTGTTGGGTTTTTATAAAGTTCTTCACTTTTAGCAACTTCTACTATTTTTCCTAAATACATTACAGCAATTCTATCTGAAATATGTCTAACCATTGATAAATCATGGGCTATAAAGAGATAAGTAAGACCTAATTCTTTTTGAAGATCTTCAAGCATATTTACAACCTGGGCTTGAATAGATACATCTAAAGCTGATATAGGTTCATCACAGATTATAAAATCAGGATCTACTGCAAGTGCCCTGGCTATTCCTATACGTTGTCTTTGACCTCCGCTAAATTCATGGGGATATCTACTTGCATGCTCTTTACTTAATCCTACAGTTTTAAGTAAATAATATATTCTTTCTTGTCTTTCTTTACCTGATGCAAGTTTGTGTATATCTAAAGGTTCACCTACTATATCTCCTACAGTCATTCTGGAATTTAAAGATGCAAATGGATCTTGAAAAATCATTTGTACCCTTTTTCTAAAGGAACTTAAATCCTTTTCCTTCATATTACTTATATTAGTACCATCAAATATTACATCTCCATCTGTTACATCATAAAGTCTTATAATTGTTCTTCCTGTTGTTGTTTTACCACACCCTGACTCACCAACTAATCCAAAGGTTTCACCCTTTTTTATATCAAAGCTTATATCATCAACGGCTTTAACATACTGCACTTTCCTTTTTAAAAATCCTTTTTTTACTGGGAAGTATTTCTTTAAATTCCTTACTTTAATTATTGCATCCTTATCTTTATTCATTTACAATCCCCCTTTTAACTCCTGTATCCATTTTCATATTAGGGGACTGTTTATGTAATAACCAACACATAGCTTTATGGTTTTCATCTATCTTAGTATATTTTGGAGCGTGTAAGCTACAAATCTTCATTGCATAGGGACATCTAGCCGTAAATGGACATCCCTTTGGTGGTTTTATAAGATCAGGCGGGGTTCCTGTTATAGGTATAAGTCTTTTCTTTTCACCTAAATCTAATCTAGGTATTGATTTTAAAAGTCCCATGGTATATGGATGCTTAGGATTATAAAAGATATCCTTAGAAGTACCTTCTTCCATAACTAACCCACCATACATAACTACAATTTTAGTACATATATCAGCCACTACACCTAAATCATGGGTTATAAGTATTATGGATGTATCAAGTTTTTCCTTTAAATCCTTCATAAGTTTTAATATCTGATCTTGTATAGTAACATCTAAAGCTGTTGTGGGTTCATCAGCAATTAATAAATCCGGTTCACAGGAAAGAGCAATAGCAGCCATAGCCCTTTGTCTCATTCCTCCACTAAACTCATAGGGATAATTAGAAACCCTTTCTTCAGGAGATGGAATCCCAACAAGTCTAAGCATATCTATAGCCTTTTCTTTAGCTTTTTTCTTACTTAAACCTTGATGTCTTATAATAACTTCCATTATCTGATCTCCTATTGTATATACAGGATTTAGAGACGTCATAGGATCTTGAAATATCATGGCGATTTCATTTCCCCTTATATTTAACATTTCTTTATTTTTTTTATTAACAATATCTTCTCCCTTAAAAAATATATCCCCACTTTTAATTTCACCTGGATACTGTAAAAGTTTCATAATAGATAGGGATGTAACACTTTTTCCACTGCCTGATTCACCAACTATTCCCATAACTTCTCCTTTATTTAAGCTAAAGCTAATTCCTCTAACTGCTTGAACTTCTCCTAGGTGAGTATAAAATGAAGTTTTTAAATTTTTTACTTCTAATATCTTCTCACTCAAAAGATTCACCTCTCTTCTATTTACGTAATTTTGGGTCTAAAGCATCTCTTAAACCATCACCTAAGAAATTAAAAGCTAACATTGTAATACATATTGCAAGTGATGGTAAGAACAATTGATAAGGATATGATCGATATCCGCCGAGGGCATTATTACAAAGGGTACCCCAGGAAGCTAATGGTGCTGGAACTCCTAATCCTATAAAGCTTAAAAAGGCCTCTGTAAATATAGCCGTTGGTATCATCATAGTCATTGAGACAATAATTGGTCCCATTGCATTTGGAAGTAAGTGTCTTACTAATATTCTTAAATTTGTTGCACCTATGGTTCTAGCAGCCATAACAAATTCCTGTTCTTTTAAGCTTAGTATTTGCCCCCTTACTATACGGGCCATACGTACCCAAAAGACTGAACCTAGTGCTATTATTATAGGTTTAAGTCCAGGTTTAAGAACTACCATTAATAATATTACATAAAGCATCAATGGAACTGTACTTATTATATCTACTATTCTCATCATAATATTATCTACTCTACCACCTGCATATCCTGAAATTCCTCCATATAACACACCGATAAAGAAATTAACTAAAGTTGCTACAAAAGCAATAAGTAAAGATATTCTTGCTCCATATATGATTCTTATTAATAAATCTCTTCCTAAATCATCTGTTCCTAATAGATGATTTTTATTCCAAACCTTTTTATAAAAAGGATATTCATTACCATTTTCATTTAATAATTTAAATGGTTTATCACTAAAATCTAATACAATTTCTTTTCCATTTAACTTATATACTTTAATCTTTTTTTGAAAATCCTGTTTAATAGGATTTAATAAATTTATTATCTCACCATTACTTGTTGAGCTATATATTTTTAATCCGTTAGCTAAATAGATATAATTTTCATTATCTATTTTAAAAAGTTCTAATCTTGGAGGTAAACTTGCCATTTTTAAACTTTGATCGGAGAAATTATATTTTGAAAAAAATGGTCCAAATATAGCCGTTAAAATTAATATAATAATTATTACTAAACCTATCATTGACATTATATTTCTCCTTAATCTTCTCCAAGCATCTTGAAAATATGTTAAACTTGGTCTTGATATTAAGTCACTTTCTTTCTCTTTATTATCTATTTTTTCCCACATATCCTCTGGAATAGAATCCATATTAACCTTTGAATTACTCATCTAATGTCCCCCCTTATTTATCAAGCTTTATTCTTGGGTCAACTATCCCATATACTAAGTCAACTAATAAAATCATAATTATTAGAAATGCAGAATAAAAGATAGTAATTCCCATGATAGTTGTATAGTCTCTATTAGTTATACTTTGAACGAAGTGTCTTCCCATTCCAGGTAATGCAAATATTCTCTCTACTACAAAGGAACCTGTAAGTATAGCTGCAATTAAAGGACCTACATATGTAACTACAGGTAATATAGCATTCCTTAATGCATGCTTAAAAATCACTTTATATTCAGGAATACCCTTTGCTCTTACAGTTCTAATATAATCCTGACCTAATACTTCTAACATGCTTGATCTTGTAAGTCTTGAAATAAAAGAAAGTGAATACCCTGAAAGGGCTAAAACAGGTAATATAAAACTTTGCCAATTTTTTATACCAAAGGTAGGAAATACACTTAATTTAACAGCGAAAACATATATAAGTGTGGTAGCAATAACAAAGTTAGGTATAGTTACTCCTAAAGTCGCTAAAAACATCACTGTATAATCTGGCCATTTATTTTGTTTTAAAGCTGATATAATACCAAAGGGGATTCCAATACATAATGTTAGTAATACTGAAAGGATACCTAATTTAGCTGAAGTAGGAAAACCATCTCCTATAAGCTTATTTACAGTCTGTCCTTCATACTGAAAAGAAGGTCCAAGATCAAATCTAGCTACATCTAATACATAATCTATATACTGCTTCCAATATGGATCATTTAAATGATATCTTTCGTTTAGTGCCTCCTCCACAGCAACAGGCAGTTTCTTCTCTGCTGTAAAAGGGCCTCCTGGTATGGCATGCATTAATACAAATGTAAATGTAATAACTAAAATAATTGTTATGAGCATAGAAATAAATCTTCTTATTAAAAATCTTCCCATAAAAATTTCACTCCTTTTAAAAATATATAGTTAACTTTAACACCTCCAAATTTTTATTTCTCTTTTAATATTATTTAATGCTTTAACACCCAAAATAATTCCTTAAAAATAATTAACAAAATCTATAGCATGTCTTTAATCTAATATATGTAGGCGATTTAAAAATATAACATTTTTCTTTCAATACCAGTTAATATCCCAAATTTTTAATTATGAAAACATATTCTAATTAATCTATAAATATTACAATAAAATAACAATTCAATTTTAAAAATAATCAAAAAAAGAGAAATGTATCACATTTTATGTGATAACATTTCCCTTTTTCTATTTTTTAAATCTATGCTATTAAATTTTTTACTCTCTTTTATCATTGATTATTATTTTTTTATCGTTATTACCATAAACTCTAAAATCATATTCTGGAATATTATATTTATTTCTTAAAATATTTGTTTCGATATTAATATTTTCTTTATCTTCTTCTAATTTTATAAGTATTTCTGAATATATACCATCTTTATAATCAAAACTCAAACCATCATCAAAATAAATATTATATTCATTATTTTCTCCAGCATATATTTCTATATCTAATTTTTCATCCTTTTCACCAATATAATTCATGCAAGTATCCCTTGGTAGTATAGCACCTGCTTTAACATACATAGGTAAAACATCTAACTTAGCTTCTTTAATAATATATCTGCCACCAGTAATTTTTTCCTTTGTCCAATAGTCATACCATACACCTTTAGGTAAATATATCATTCTCACATGTTTAGCTGGTCTAGTTATAGGACATATCATTAATTTTTCTCCTAATAAAAATTGATCATTTATATTAAATGTATTCTCATCATTCTGGTAATGATAAAATAATGGTCTTAATGCAGGTTCCCCTTCTTTATAACTTTCTCTCATTAAATTATACATATACGTTATAAAATTATATCTTAATTTAATATATTTTACAGTATTTTTAAAAGTTTCATCATCAAAGGACCATGGTTCTTGGTTTATTGTTCCCTTAGCACTATGGTTTCTAAATAACGGTGTAAATGCTCCTAATTGGGTCCATCTTGTAAGTAACTCACCATTACTATCTTCTAAGAAACCTCCTACATCTCCACCTATAAAGGAAAATCCACTTAAACTAAGATTTAAATACATAGGTATGCTTGATTCTAAATGCTCCCATATACTTGTATTATCTCCTGTCCAAAGTGCTGCATACCGCTGCGTCCCAGAAAATGCTGCCCTTGTTAAAATAAATGGTCTTTTATTATCGTTTATATTTTTTAACCCATTATAAGTAGCCTTAGCTTCTAACATTCCATATATATTATGAATCTCTGAATGAGTTTTTTCTTTTCCTTTATCATCAACATGCAAAGAGTCTTTAGGTAGGGTTTTACTTTCGGTAGAAAAATCAGAAGGCTCATTCATATCATTCCATATACCTTCAACACCATCTTTAACTAAATCTTTATGTAATTCTCCCCACCATTTTCTAACTTCTTCTCTTAAAAAGTCTGGAAAAACTGCATCTCCTGGCCATACTTCACCGACATAAACTAAATTCTTAGAATCTTTAATATAATAATCTTTTTTAAGTCCTTGTTCGTAAACATCATAACCTTTTTCTTTCTTAACGCCTGGATTTATTATAACCACAAGCTTATATCCCATTTTTTTAAGCTTAGTATTCATCTTTTTAAATTCTTTAAACTTATCTGAATCAACAGTGAAAACCTTATAATCTTTCATATAATCAATATCTAGATATAATACATCACAGGGTATATTTTCCTCTCTCATTTTACTTGCTACTTTCATTAATTGTTCTCTATTTTCATAACTCCATCTACACTGCTGATACCCTAAAAAGTCCTTTCTAGGTAAAGGCATTGTACCTGTTAGCTTAGAATAACCCTTTATAACATCTGATACATTATCTCCATATATAAAGTAATAATCAAGATTTCCACCCTCTGAACTAAATTGAACACTACTTTCATATTTTCCAAAATCAAATTTCGTTTCGTATGTATTATCAAAATATATACCATAGGTTTTAAAAGTATCAAGCCCTATATAAAATGGAATAGAAGTATGATATTTTTTAATAGTTGGATTATGTAGATAATTAAGTCCGATAACATCTGAGTTCCAATTAACTGTACTTTCTCCTAATCTATTAATCCAACCATATTTTTCTCCCATACCATAAAAACCTTTTTCCCATATAATTTCTTTATGTAACTCAACATTATCTACATCAATTTTTTTATCTTTATTTAATAGATTTCCCTCTGTGTCATAAATTTTTACTTTAAGATCCTTTTCATTTACAACAATTTTAATTTTATTTGATTTAATAATATTATTCTCTAATTCAAGTTCAACTTCTTTAGGTTTAGCTACAACTGCCAAGGTAGAAATAGGTAATTTATTTTCCTTGTTATATACAAATCTAACAATATTATCACCATAAAATACTATATCTAAAAAATTATTATCGTTTTCTATTGTGTAGCCATAAGCAGTTCTTTTTATCATAAGATTCCTCCTAAGAATACGTATTTACTATATTTATTTCCTAAAAAATCTTTTTAAAACCTTACAATCCCTATTATAACAGTAATTAATCAATATGCAAGAAAGTTAATTTTTATTTAAACTTAAAGTTGTCCCCTAAGACCTATTGTAGAATGTAATTATTTGGTTTATTATTTAACTAAGACAACTTTCCCCTAATTTTTACAAAAAAGAGCACCTTCATGAAAAATAGGTGCTTTTTTTGTGTATTAATTTTCTTTTTCAAAAATATAGGTTGATATTGGTTTTACTTTTATTATTTTAGATGCATCTATAACATTAATGCCTTCTATATTTACCAAATAATTATTAGCTAAAACTTTCCAGATACCTTCTTCAGGTAATTTAATGTTAATTTCTTCTCTATTACTATTATGGATTATAACTAAATTCTCATACTGATTTTTTAATTGATACATTATAACATTTTCCATATCATTATCTATAAAGGTTAGATACCTTCTTATTTTCTCTGGGTCAGTTAAAGTCATTATATTTTTTCTTTTTCTAAGGTTAATAAGCCCCTTTATATACTGAAAGTTTTCTTTATAATAATCCTTTCTTGACCACTTAATTTCATTTATCTCATCTCCTGAATTATAACTATTTTCAACACCTTTTTTCGTTCTTAAAAATTCACTACCTCCTTGAATAAAAGGTATTCCTTGGGAGGTTAATATTATAGACAATGCTAAACGATTCATTTTTTCTTTATCTTTCTCTGAATCATTTGGGTTGCTTTTTTCAAATTTATCAAATAAACATAAATTATCATGACAACTAACATAGTTAATAGTTTCGTTAGGTTTTTCTGTAAATCCATTTATATTATTATTATAAAAAATACTACCTACAATCCCTTTTTTAACTTCTGTTTTAAATCCATATCCTCCATTTACAAAACCTTTAAAAACTCCATCATTATCTCCCTTTAAGGCATTTCTTATTTCATCATTAAATAAAGCTATATCTAAATTCTTTTGCTTTCCTTTCCTTATTTGTTTATCATATTCTAATGTAGTTTCACCTGCACTCCAAGGTTCACCATATATAAGAATATTAGGATTTATTCCATGTAATTTTTCCTTTATAGTTTTTAATGTATCAATGTCTATTAGTTTCATTAAATCAAATCTAAAACCATCAATTTTATATTCCTTAGCCCAAAATAAAACAGAATCAATAATAAATTTCCTTGCCATTGGTTTTTCTGTAGCTATCTCATTCCCACATCCAGAACCATTACTAAAATTACCTAACTTATCCCTACGATAATAATAATTAGGTGCTAATATATTAAAGGGAGAATCATTAATACTAAAGGTATGATTATATACAACATCTATTATTACCCTGATATTATTTTCATGTAAAATCTTTATCATTTCTTTAAATTCTTTTATTCTCACTCTACCATCGTAGGGATTAGTTGAATAAGAACCTTCTAATACATTATATAAGTATGGATCATATCCCCAATTATATCCTCCTTTAGTCTCATCCACACTTATAAAATCATATACTGGCATTAAATGCAAATGAGTTATCCCTAATTCTACTAAATGGTCAATTCCTGTTTTTATTCCATTAACACCCTTTGTATTTTTTTCTGTAAAAGCTAAGTATTTTCCCTTATGTTTCATTCCTGAATCCTTTGATATGGAAAAATCTTTTATATGCATTTCATATATTATACTTTCTGTATTTTTCAATTGTTTTGGCAATCTGTGATTAACCCATCCTTTTGGATTTAGTGAATTAAAATCAACTATCATACCTTTTTTACCATTTTCGCATGCTCCTTTGGTATAGGGGTCAGGGGTTTCTCTTTCTTTATTATCAATAGTAACCTTATAATTATAATATTTATTTTTATAATCACCCTTTAGTTTTAAATACCATATCCCATTATTATTTCTAATCATAGAAAATGATTTACCTATATTATCACTTGATGTTTCGTATATAACTACTTTTAAATTATCAGCATCAGGTGAGTAAACTTTAAATATAGTATAATCTTTATAATATATTGCTCCTAATTCATTTTCTTTATATGAAAAATTTAACATAAAACACCTCCCCCTCTTATTATTAGTATATTTATTTGTCACTTATTTGGTATAAAAATTTAGATACATTTCTTAAGGAGAAAATGTTTTATTAATAAACAAACCCACGATAAAATCGTGGGTTGAAAAATTAAAAAATAACTTACCATTTTATTTTTTGGCTCTGTTTAAGAATATTGTTGATATCTAAAGATTATTAATAGGACCTTATTAATAAGGTCCCATTAAATCGTGTTTTAAGAAAATTAAGAAATAAACAATTAATAAGTTTTTAAAATATTCTATACCTAATTAATATCCATATTGTTCTAAAGACTAATGCTGTTATTGACCCAACAAAAATTAATCTAATTGCTACCTTAAGTTCGTTTAAAGTTTTCTTACTAACTGTTTCCTTACTAACTATATCTGTGCCATATTGCTTTTTTAGTTTTTTGGATACCTTTATATGCCTTATCCATCCCCAACTTGCTATACAACAAGACATCAGTGATATTGAACAAAAAAATACTCTTAAAATATCCCTCAAATTTATCCCCCTCATATTGTAGAACGTAATATTGTGCAAATACGCAATACACTACCAACTCATTATACAAATATTGCTTTCCTAAGTTTAAAATCTTCTAACTTTGTATTACAATGAGAAGTATGAGACTGAACTATAAGATGCTTACTCTTTATAGTATCATTCTCTGTATCAAAGTATTGAAGCCACTTAAACCAATACATATAATTAGATAGGTGCTTAGTAGCCACACCATTAAATCTGTCCATCCACCTCTTGAGTTTGCTATGATAAGAGTTAATATACTATAAATGATGCACTCCTTCTTTATGCCTTCTACGCTTAATTTGTTTTAGTTCAACTCCTGTATTTTGTGAAAACTTAATATAACTCCTATGTGAGTCGGTACAAAAGATAGGATCTCCATCAATCCTATCATTGAAGAATCTCTCTATATCTGTATCCTTCATCCTACCTTTACATATGTCCCATTACTCCTAAGGTTTTTATATCTTTTATTATTGATTCTACACAAGGCATATTAAGACCTCCACAATCTTTTGTATAGTCTTATTATACCTAATTATTAAAATAGATCCATTTTTAACATTATCCTTTAACAAAGCCTATTTTTTAAATAAAGTAAATATAATCCTAATTTACTTCTTTGCCGCAATATGGACAAAAATAAGATTCTTTTCTAATATTTTTATTACAATAATCACATTTTTTAGTTTTCATTACTAAGCGAGTAACTATAAGATATATTATAAGATTACTTGGAACATTTAACAATCCAAAAGTACCCCATAGCCATTTTCTTTCACCTCTTTTTGATGCATCATAAAATATCCAACTCGCTTGAATCAATAATAAAGTAGCTATTATTATCCACATAAATATAGGTACTTCTTTAATTTCACTTAGCATCATATCCCTCCTTTTTTGCTCTTTTCTTTATCATAAAAGGAAGAATAAATGGAAATATTACATACGTTGAAATTTGGAAATATATTATTTCTTTAGAAAAACCATTAACAGCTAAAGTAACCACCATTGTAAGAAATATAGTACTTAATAACATAAATACAAATAAACTTTTAATATTTGATTTTTTCTTCTTTATTTCATCTGCTTTTATAAAAGCTTTTGAAATTTTTCTATATTCAATGGGAGGTTCTGTGTTTAGATTATTTAATCTATTTTTAGTATCCTTTAACTCTTTATAATATTTCATACAATTATCACAATGCTTTAAATGATCCTTAATATCTTTATTAAAATCTTTTTCTTCATATATTATATCAATTAATATGTCTTTATAATTTTCACAGCTTTTTCCCAATATCAGAGCCTCCTTCCATATGTTTTTTAATCTTTTTAATACAATAATGTAATCTTGAACGTACTGTTCCAACGGGACAATTCATAATTTCTGCGATTTCTTTATAACTATAATCATAATAATGTTTAAGAATAAAGGGCATCCGTTTTTCATAGGAAAATTCTTTAAGTATCTCTTTTATTTCTTCAAATTCAGATTTAATCAATATAGATTTCTCAACATCTATATCATCAACTAAATCCTTATCTTCTTTATATACTAATCTTTTATCCTTTCTTAATTGATCTTTATAAGTATTAGTTGCTATAGTTATAAGCCAAGTTGAAAATTTAGCCTTTGGTTTATATTTTTTTATGTTTAATATAGCTTTAAGCATTGTTTCCTGGGTAATATCATCTGCTACCTCTTCATTTAAAGTCATCTTGATTAAATACCCTTTAACTATAGAATAATTCATTTGAAGTAACTTTTCTAAGGCTTTTTTATCACCTCTTTTAGATAATTTTATCAGAATTTCTTCATTCAAAGGAGCCCTCCTTTCAGTAATAAAACGTACAGATAAACAAAAAGTTCAAATAACTTCTTATAAATTTTAAATAATAAAAAAAAGATTCTGCAATTTTACAGAACCTAAGCAAATTATGTATTTATAGTAATATTTTATCATTTATAAGGTTTTATTTCATTAATATTTACTATTAATGCTAAAGTATAAATATTCATATACATAAAAGAAATAACCCCTGTATCATTAATTAATAAAGCTATAAGTGAAGTTAAAAATATTATAATAATTTTCAAATAGGTATTAAAATATTTTTTCTTTATATAAACTACTAATTTTTTATTTTTAAAAAATTTTATTATAAAATATAACTGAAAAATTAATATAATACTCCAAGGTGGAACTATAATCATCATAAATAGTTGTTTTATTTTTTTAAAAAACATATCAGATAATTCTATAAAACCAAAGTTATTTATTCTTATAAATAATAATCCTAAATGACTTTTGCTTTCACTTATCATATCTATATATATATTTAATAAAAATATCAATCCACCAAATGTTAAGAAAACAATAATTGTCTTAGTGTCTAATTTATTATAAAAAAAATTAAAATAAATTATAATAAAAAGCAAAACTATAGCTGATAAATATCCTCCCACATTAGCTCCAT
This sequence comes from Bacillota bacterium, assembly GCA_009711765.1. Classification (GTDB taxonomy): domain Bacteria; phylum Bacillota; class Clostridia; order Tissierellales; family MES13; genus MES13. The sequence continues at coordinate 50,891 of VEND01000103.1, forward strand.
ATCTACTTGATAATGTAAGTATTATAATGCCCATATAGACTAATAAAAATAATAAATTTATACCTTTATTTTTAATTATTTTTTTTAAATTTAAATAACTAATACATGATGTTGCTAATAAAACTCCCATAATTTCATTATTAAATCCATAAAATCTTCCTCCAGAAGCTATGTTATTATAGCCAATGAAAGAATTATATATATAATTTTTATTTAAAAAAATACTTCCTACTATGAAAATATTAGTGATAAGTGGTAAAAAATTCATTATATGTTTATATTCTAAAATTTTAGATACTATTATAGTTAATATAAAAAGTATAAAAAAATATGAGTATATATTTTTTTCCACATTGAATGGACTTAAAATGAAAGTTAATGTAATTATAACTATAATATAATTATATATATTTATTTTAGCTTTTTTATTCTTACTTAAATATGCTACTAATTGCAAAAAAATTATAAATCCGTGTAATAAATATTTTATTATATTTAAATTTAAATAAGAATTAAAGTTATTCCTAACTTTAAATAAAATATTTTTCCCATTAATTGTTCTTATGGGATTTCCTATTAAATTTTGTGATTTTTCATTATATTTATTAATAATAGTTGGAAATATATCTAAGTTTGTAACTATACCCTCTCTTTTAGTTGTATTACTAGTTAATATTCCTATATCATTTGTTATTATTGGAACTAAGGTTTTATTCATTTTAACATTAATATCACCAGTAATATTTCTTGGGAATATAATAACTCTTTTATCATGATTATTCATTAATACATTATTTAGTAACTTAGCCTTTTCATCTTTATTATATGAAATAACTAATACGTCAACTTTTATAAAAAAACTATTAATTTTTCTTTGTAATTCAAAAAATTCATATGTGAAATTTTCACCATGCTTTATTATACCTTCACTATTACTTACTAATAAAGAAGTACTATCATTTCCTAAGTATCCTATTTTTATATTCTTTTTATTTAGAAATTCTGATAATAAAATTTCCTTAGAAAAATTTCTATACTTTTCTTTTAACTCATTTATTATATC